>JBASRM010000768.1:0-10918 GCA_049273835.1 Blastocatellia bacterium
GAAGCTTGAACTCAGAACGCAACCAAGCTGAAGCTTGAACTCAGAACGCAACCAAGCTGAAGCTTGAACTCAGAACGCAACCAAGCTGAAGCTTGAACTCAGAACGCAACCAAGCTGAAGCTTGAACTCAGAACGCAAGCAAGCTGAAGCTTGAACTCAGAACGCAACCAAGCTGAAGCTTGAACTCAGAACAAGGCTTCAAGAGGAAATTGTCCCGCCCCCATCCACCACCAGCGTATGACCGGTGATGTAGCCCGAAGCGGGCGACGCAAGGAAGACCGCGACACCCTTCAACTCGCCCTCGCGGCCCACACGTCCCATCGGCACGCCGGCTACAATTTGATTTTCAGCTTCAGCCAGAACTCCCTGGGTCATCCGAGAATGGAAGAAACCCGGCGCTATCGCATTGACTCGAATACCTCGCTTAGCCCATTTCGCGGCGAACTCGCGAGTCATCGCGATCAATCCGCCTTTGGCGGCAACGTAGCCGACTATGTGTTGCCCGCGATCCGTCGAGCCCCTTATTCCGGCAATCGATGCTACGTTGATGATGTTACCGCTGCGTCGTTTGAGCATTTCGCGCCCCGCCCGTTGGGAAAAAAGAAACGCGCCGGTCAGGTTGATTTGAAGCACCATATTCCATTTCTCAAGCTCATGCTCCTCGATGGGCTGACCCCATGTTACACCGGCGTTGTTCACCAGAATGTCGATCTGGCCGAAAGTCTCAACCGTACGATTGACCACCGCTTGAACCTCTTCCGGCTTTGAAACGTCACACAGGGCTCCTTCACACCTGAAGCCGCGGGTGCGAAAGTCTTCGACGGTTGAGGTGAGCCAGTGCTCGCGACGCGCCAAAACCATGATCGACGCGCCGGCCTCCGCCAGGCCTTCCGCCATTTCTTTTCCCAATCCGCGCGACCCCCCGGTCACCAGTGCGACTTTCCCCGAAAGGTCAAATAAGTCTTTGACAGTTGGCACGGCGCACTCCCCTGGAGTGATGATCGAGTTTTAGTCAGCCATTATGACAGGCACATCAGGGCTGTTTAACGCCATCAGCGTCGGCGGTGATGTTGTGTCTCTCTTTCGCTTTGGCTTCATCCCACAACTTGTCCATTTCGATGTGATCCGAGTCGGCGGGTTTACGACCTTGTTCTCGCAGCCGTTCTTCGATGAAACGGAATCGCCGCCTGAACTTTCTGTTCGAAGCCTTGAGCGCGCTCTCGGGGTCAACGCCCAGCAATCGCGCGACGTTCACCGCCACGAAGAGCAAGTCGCCAACTTCGCCGGCGATTTCTTCACGACCCGGCTGTTCGGTTTGAATGGCTTGCTTCAACTCGTCAACTTCTTCGTCGAGCTTTTCGAGAACGGAGGCGACATCCGGCCAGTCGAAATCCACGCGCGAGACTTTGGTTGTCATCTGAAATGCTTCCATCACCGCCGGCAGCTTTGCCGATACGCTGTCGAGCATAGAGCTGTCGTCCGCGCGTTTGCCCTTTGCGGCCAGCTCGGCTTCTTTGATCGCCTCCCAGCTTCGCAGCACCTCTCCGGCGGTGCTTGCCGTGTCGTCGCCAAAAACATGAGGATGGCGGCGGATCATCTTTGACGATGTTCGCGCGATAACATCCGCGACGTCGAAGCGATTCTCCTCAGTTGCGATTTGACTGTGAAAGACGACTTGAAGCAGGAGGTCGCCAAGCTCGCCGAGGAGTTCTTCATCGTTGCCTTCGTCAATCGCCTCGACGACCTCGTAGGCTTCCTCCAGCATCATGGGCTTCAGGCTCTGATGAGTTTGCTCGCGGTCCCACGGACAGCCACCGGGGGCGCGCAGCCGGGAGATCAAGCTGACAAGATCGGCGAATTCCGCACCCGCGGACTTTGATGAATCAGCCACGCACCGAATCTACAAGATCAATGGGCAAAGGGCAAAGCGCGGAGAGCGCGAACAGGGAGAGGGCTGCGCGGAAGAGCGCGATAGGGGCGTTGGTCATTGCGGGGAGGTGTTTATTTTCCATTTATTATTAATGGAAAATGGAAAATGACTGATGAGAAAAGAAAAACCAAAACTTAAATTGAAAGTGAAGAGGACCACCGAGCCATTACGGCCCACAAACCACCAATTTCTCCTTCGCCTTGGCCGTTTTCACCTGCCCTGTTAGCATACCTTTTCCAATTGATGTCGAATTCCTTACTTGGATCAGTCCTATGTCCGAACGAGAAGATACCCGTATCAAGGTTATCGATCGGAGAAAGTTCAATCCGGACGGCAGCCCGCGCGAAGCGACCGAACCGCAGGTTGAGCCGGAGCCGCAGCCGCGAGCTACAACAAGCGAGCAGGTCTCCGACAATGTGGTTTCGTTTCCCAGTGAGGCAAGCCGGAAACAGCCTGAGTCTCCGCCGGTGCCTGAACCCGCACCCTCTCCTGATGCGCGCGCCGCAGCGCCGACCCCTCCGCAAGAGCCATCGACTGATGCTACGCCGACTCCAGCGAGGCCTTCTGCGGATCAAGTTGAGCAAGCTTACAATCAGGCCGGCGGCGCCAGGAGTGCGCGGCTACCGGAACCTTCTTTTTTTGGGCTGGTGAACATGCTTGCCGTCGAAGCTGCGATGCACCTCGGCTTGATTCAGAGCCCCGGCGAAGAGGCTCCGCCGCTTGATCCGGAAGCCGCTCGCCATCTCATCGATATGCTCGGCATGATTCAAACCAAAACGCGCGGAAACCTCACCCCGGAGGAAGAGAGCCTGCTCGAGAACATACTGGGGGATCTGCGAATGCAGTTCGTCGCGTTCTCAAAAAGGCGATGAAGGTCACCTTTCTCGGCACGGGCACCTCTGTCGGCGTCCCATCGGTGGGCTGCGAATGCAGCACCTGTTTGTCGGATGATCCCAAAGACAAGCGCTTGCGGACCTCTGTGCTCATCGAGCACCAGCGTCATAACATAATCATCGATACCTCGACGGATTTTCGCCAACAAGCTCTTCGCATAGGCCTCAAGCACCTGAATGCGATCCTGTTTACCCATTCGCACGCCGATCATTGTTTCGGCCTTGATGACACGCGGCCGATCATGTTTCGCGATGGAGCGATACCGGTTTACGCGACCAACGTCACCTGGGAAGGCCTTCGCCGGATCTTCTCCTACGCGTTTGAGCCCGCGCCATATCCCGGAGTGCCTCGCATCGTCCCGCATCGCATCGAAGGCGACTTCAACCTGTTTGGTCTCCAAGTCGAACCCCTGACCGTCATTCACGGGCAACTGGCTGTCACTGCATTTCGCATAGGCGCCTTCGCTTACGTGACGGATTGTAATGTGATCCCCGACCAGGCTTGCGCAAGGCTCATGGGTTTGGATCTGCTCGTGATTGACGCGCTGCGATTCAAAAAGCACCCGACGCACATGACGCTGGACCAGTCGCTCGCTTACATTGAGAGACTAAAGCCGCGGCGAGCCCTGCTGACTCATATCTCGCACGACATCAAACACTCGGCGACAAGCGGCCACTTGCCGGAGGATGTTGAGATTGCCTACGACGGCCTGGTCGTTGAAATGTAGTTGGTTTGTTACAAGGGCACAGACACAGTGAGTTCAGATAGAGCCTTTGTCGATTGAGACTTCAGTGCCTTTGGATACGGCGCGATCGTTTCCAGCTATGAGAATCTTCCGAGACCTGACTGACAGCGATATCAAAACGCCTACCGTGCTGACCTTTGGCGTGTTCGACGGGCTCCATCTTGCACACCAATTGATAATGCGCCAGGTCGTCGACCGAGCCCGAACGCTCAACCTGCCGGCGACGGTCGTCACTTTCGATCCCCATCCCCGCGCAGTGTTGCACCCAGCAACTGCTCCACCGCTGCTTCAAACGTTTGAGCAGAAGATGGGGGGGATGAACCGGCTGGGAATAGATCAGACTGTCGTTCTTGATTTTACGCCTGAGCTTTCGCAGATGACCGCGGAAGACTTTTTGATGGAGTTCGTCTTTGGCCGGCTCAACGCGCGAGAGGTCTATCTCGGTCACGGTTTCGCATTTGGGTACAACCGTCAAGGAAAGTTTGAACTGTTGAGCCGAGTCGCAAAACGCCTGGGACGGGTTGCTGAAGAGGTCCCCGAGGTGCTCATTCACAATCACCGAGTAAGCTCGACGATGATCCGCCGGTTGTTGGGGGCCGGCAGGATCAATCTGGCGAGGCGAATGCTGGGGCGGCCGTACGGGATCGAGAGCCGGGTTATCGAAGGCCGTAAGATCGGCAAAGCACAGCTTCGCTACGCGACCGCGAATCTGAAACCCCAAAACACCGTGATACCCTCAAATGGCGTGTACATCACGCTTACCTATGTTGAGGAAGAATGGCGTCGCTCGATCACGAACATTGGTCACAAACCGACTTTCGGCGGCGAGCCCGAGGTGACAGTAGAAACTCACGTGATGGACTTCGATCAGGAGCTGTACGGCGAGAAAATTCGCGTTCGATTCCTCCACCGGCTGAGGGGTGAAAAGAAGTTTGATTCGATCGACGCCTTGCGGGCCCAGATCGATCGCGATTACGGGCGAGCGGTCCGCTATTTTCAGATGGAATCGGTTCGCGGTTTCGTCCAGTCTTGTTAGACAGAGTCGGGGCCTTGGGTGCGCCCGATTCGACTTGTAACCCGACCAATTCAGTTGTATAAAAACCGAGCCGGTCTTTTAACATTGTTGGGCGGGTCATTCCTGTATTCACTTACCAAGCGAGGGGGCTCCATGAAAAAAACCATAACCGTCACCGTAAACGGTACCACTCACCAGGACGAAGTTGAACCTCGATTGTTGCTTGTCCATTACCTCAGAGACGTTCTTGGCTTTACCGGGACCCACGTGGGCTGCGAAACGTCGATTTGTGGAGCGTGCACGGTCATCCTCGAGGGCCAATCGATCAAATCGTGCACGATGTTCGCGGTCCAGGCCGATGGCGCGAGTGTCACCACTATCGAGGGCATGGCGGCAAGCGGGGATCTGCACTCGGTGCAGGAAGGCTTCTGGGAGAAGCACGGCTTACAATGTGGTTACTGCACGCCCGGGATGATCATGGCAGCCGCTCAGATGCTGGATCGAAATCCAGATCCGTCCAGCGAAGAAATACGTCACGGGTTGGAAGGAAACCTCTGTCGCTGCACCGGCTATCAGCACATAATCGAAGCAGTGCAGTACGCCGCGCGCAAGATGAAGGACGAACAGGCAACTGGAGACTGAGGCTGTGATCCTTTATACCGATCGTCGTTAAACAGCATCACCCATCACGCTTCCGCAACACGGAGAACATCATGGCTAAATACGTCGGACAAAGAGTGAAGCGCACCGAGGACTCGCGTTTGATAAGAGGCCTCGGTCATTACGTTGACGATGTGAAGCTGCCGGACACCCTTCACGTAGCGTTCCTGCGCTCGATGTATGCGCATGCGCGGATCACCAGCATTGACGTCAGCGAAGCGTCTCACGCGCCGGGCGTGGTTGCTGTCTATACCGGGAAGGACGTAGCCGCAAAGGTCGGACCCGTGCCATGCGCGGCCGCGCTTCCGGATCTGAAGGTTCCCGACTATCGAGTGCTGGCAACCGATCACGTAGTTTTTGTCGGCCAGCCGATCGCGGTAGTGGTGGCCACTGATCGATACGTTGCGCGAGACGCGATCGATTTGATCATGATCGATTACGAAGAACTCCCGGTAGTGGTGGATGTCGAGAAAGCGGCTAAGGGCGGACCGCTGGTCTACGAACAGTACGGGGATAACATCGCTTACAAATTGACCGCCGGCGAAGGCGACATCGAAGCGGCTCTCAAATCGTCTGATCGGGTGGTCAAACAACGAATGGTGCATCAACGCCTGGCTCCCATTGCAATGGAGCCTCGCGGAGTCCTGGCCAGATATTTTCCCGGCGAGCAGGAGCTCACCATTTGGTCGTCCACTCAGATACCACACCTGTTGCGGACTCAGCTTGCGCTGATGATCGGGATGCCCGAAAACAAGTTGCGGGTAATCACTCCGGAAGTGGGAGGCGGGTTCGGTTCGAAACTCAATGTTTACGCCGAGGAAGCGCTGATCGGGTGGATCTCGATCCAGCTAGGGAAGCCTGTGAAATGGATCGAATCACGTCGCGAGAACATTCAGGGAACTATTCACGGGCGAGGTCAGGTGGGATACCTCGAGATCGGCTGCATGAGCGACGGAACGATCACCGGCCTTCGCTACAACGTGTTCGCCGATCTAGGGGCTTATCATCAACTGCTAACACCGGCTATCCCAACGTTGACCGGATTGATGCTCTCGGGCGCATATAAGATCCCGGCAATTCAGATCAACGTCACCGGCGTGTTTACAAACAAAATGGCGACCGATGCATATCGCGGCGCCGGGCGCCCGGAAGCTACGTACGTCGTCGAGCGCGCGGCTGATCTCGTCGCAGCCGAGCTGGGGATGGATACGGTCGATGTGCGGCGCAAGAACTTTCCCGCTCCCGATGAGTTTCCGTTCAAGACGGCGACCGGGTTGTTCTACGACAGCGGCGATTATGATGGGGCCTTGAAAAAGGCGCTGGAGATGGCCGATTACAAAAACCTGCGCGAGGAGCAGAAGAAAGCTCGCGAGCAGGGGCGGCTGATCGGGATCGGCGTTTCGACTTATGTCGAGATTTGCGCGCTGGGGCCCTCGCAAGCGATGCCCGCGGGCGGATGGGAAAGCGCAACTGTTCGGATCGAGCCGACCGGGTCAGTAACTATTCTCACCGGCGCTTCGCCTCATGGGCAAGGCCAGGAAACTTCGTTCGCGCAAATTGCGGCCGACGAATTGGGCGTGGACTTGAACGCGATCACCGTCATTCACGGCGATACCTCGATTGTTCAGTACGGCATCGGGACGTTTGGTAGCCGCGCGACGGCTGTCGGGGGAACAGCGGTGTTTATCGCACTCGAGAAGCTAAAAGAGAAAGCGACTAACATCGCCGCTCACATGATGAAGACGGACGCCTCGAATGTCGTGTTTAAGGAGGGCCGGTTCACAAAGAAGGCTGCGCGCGCCGCTTCCGCGGGAGCCGGGACCCAATCTGAACCTGAGCCCGATGTGCCGGTGGCAGAAGCTCCGGCCGGTGCATTACCCGAACCGGAGACCGATGGCACCGGCGTGTCAATTCAGGATGTTGCGCTTGCCGCGCATATCGCTCGAGATATTCCCGCCGGTTCCGAACCCGGACTGTCGGCTACTTATTTCTTCGAGCCGACTAATTTCACGTTCCCGTTTGGCACTCACATCGCAGTGGTGGAAGTGGATCGCGAAACCGGCGATATCAAGTTCTTGCGCTATGTTGCGGTCGACGATTGCGGAAAGGTGATAAACCCGATGCTGGTCGATGGCCAGGTTCACGGCGGCATTGTTCAAGCTCTCGGGCAGGCGATGTACGAGGAGGTCGTGTACGACGAGCAGGGCCAACTGGTGACCGGAACGTTGATGGATTACGCGGTGCCGAGAGCGGCGATGATCCCATGGCTCGAGCTGGGACGTACTGAGACTCCATCGCCGGTGAACCCGCTTGGAGTGAAAGGCGTGGGCGAAGCCGGGACGATCGGCGCGACGCCTGCGATAGTAAACGCAATTGTCGACGCTCTGTCGCCGTTTGGGATCCGGCATTTGGACATGCCGGTGAGACCGGAAGCAGTTTGGCGAATAGTTAGCGGGCAGGCCTAGTGTGGAGGCCTCGGAAAAAAGGAAGGCAGCCACTCAACACAAAAGTCACGAATCCACACCAGGGCAACATTGCAGAGTGTTGTGGTTCGGCAAAGAAAGTAAGCCGTTTGTGAAATGAGGTGAGAATATGATTCCAGCGCAATTCGATTATCTAACTCCCGCCACCCTCGCTGAAGCAGTTTCACTTCTGGGACAGCATGCCGACGATGCCAAAGTCCTTGCGGGCGGGCATAGCTTGATTCCAGCGATGAAGCTCCGGCTGGCGACGCCTCAGATACTGATCGACCTCGGACGAATCAAGGACCTTTCATACATTCGCGAGGACGGCGGGCAGATTCGGATCGGCGCGATGACGACACACTATCAACTCGAGGCTTCCGACCGTCTGCGCGAGATATGTCCGTTGTTGCCAGAATGCGCCGCCAGCATTGGCGACGTTCAGGTGCGAAATAAAGGAACCATCGGTGGAAGCCTGGCTCACTCGGACCCGGCAGCCGACTGGCCCGCCGCGATCATCGCTCTCGGTGGTGAAATGGTGGCGGTAGGGGCCGGCGGCGAACGAACGATTTCGGCGGACGACTTCTTTGTCGATATGCTTACAACTGCGCTGGAGCCGGGCGAGATTCTGCGCGAGATTCGGATCAAACCGGCAGGCGGCCGCTTCGGTCATGCATACCTAAAGGTCCCGCAACCGGCGTCGGGATTCGCGGTCGTGGGTGTCGCCGTAAATTTGACCCGCGATCAGAGCGGGGCATGTGGATCCGTTGGTATCGGAATAACCGGCGCAGCCTCCAAGGCCTATCGTGCAAGCGCGGTCGAGTCAGCATTGACCGGAAGCGCGCTTGATGAGCAGTCGGTGGCTGCCGCAGCCGCGCACGCGACCGATGGCATTTCGGTAAACGGCGATCTCTATGCATCCGGCGCTTATCGAACACACCTGGCCCAGGTTTACACCCGCCGCGCGATCGAGGCAGCGGCCTCACGCGCGAAATAGGTTTCTAGTTTTCGGTTTTCGGTTTCTGGTGCCTGCGAATGAAGGACTCGTGATTTCTCACGCGACGCTGCAAACCGGATGGAAACCAGAAACCAGAATCACACCTATGAAGATCGAAGGCGCCCATGAGCTTCAAGCCACGCCTGACCGCGTCTATCAATCTCTGATTGACCCCGCGGTGTTGCAACGGTGCATACCCGGCTGTGAACGGCTCGAAAAGAATGGAGACAATGCTTATTCGACGACTCTTCGCGCCGGGGTGGGCTCGATCAAAGGAGTGTTTTCCGGCAACGTTCGCCTTGACGATCTGAAGCCTCCGCATCATTTTCGTATGATCGTGGAGGGCAAAGGCCAACCGGGTTTCCTGAAGGGCGCCGGCGATATTGATCTTGAAGAGCGCAACGGCGCGACCGTCGTTCGGTACAGCGGCGATGTTCAGGTTGGCGGCACCATTGCGAGCGTCGGTCAACGCATGCTTCAAGGCGCCGTAAAGATGATGGCCACCCAGTTCTTCACCGCAATTGAAGCCGAAGCCAAAACCGAACCTGACGCGCCTCCTCCAACACACGGCTTTTTTCGAACAGCCCTGAGGTGGCTCTCAGGGTGGTTTCGTAGAAAGTTCCGCTCCGGCTAAAGCGGCGCGAAGTCCCACAAAGGCAGAAATGATACTCACCACCGAATACGTCAACATCGCCGTGGATGGAAACCCCATGCGCACGTTGATCGCGGCGCCGAAACCGCAAGGAAAGTACCCGGGTGTCCTTTTTTACTCTGACATCTTCCAACTGACGGGACCGATGGTTCGCGCTACCACGCGATTGGCGGGTTACGGGTTCGTAGTCGCGGCGCCCGAGATCTATCATCGAATCGAACCCGCTGGATCTGTGATCCCCTTCGATGATGAAGGCCGAACTCGCGGTTTGGCGGGAGCGGCGCGAACACCAGTGGCGGATTTCGACGCCGATTGCCGTGCAGTGCTCAATTATCTTGCTCAGCATCCGAACGTCGCGAAAGGGAAGCTGGGCGCAGGCGGTTTCTGCATAGGCGGACATCTGGCGTTTCGTGCGGCCTTGCAGGCGGATGTGCTCGCGACGGTCTGTTTTTACGGTACAGGCATTCACAACGGTAAGCTTGGAATGGACGAAGATGCAGGATCGCTTGAAAGGGCGGCAGAGATTCGAGGCGAGTTGCTGATGGTGTTCGGAAACCAGGACCCGCATATCCCCGAGGAAGGCCGCGAAAAGATACGAACCGCGCTCAATCGAGCGGGCACGAAGTACTCGATCACCCTCTACCCCGCTGAACATGCGTTTATGCGAGATGAGGGACCGCGCTACGACCCTGAAGTCACCGACCAGGCCTGGGCTGAAATGATCGAGTTCTTCCGTCGAGTGATTTATTAAGTGGAGTCCGGCCCAATCGAGACTGTGCAAGAATGAGCCAGTCGAACCCACTCCGTGTCGAATCCACTCCATTGAACCAACGGCGATCCCCGGTCTAAAATATCGTCTGAAGGATTCAATGTCCGCTCAGGAACACGATATCCAGAATTGTCGTCAGTGCGGGGAAAAGCTGGCAGCCGGCCTTCGCTACTGTGTCCATTGTTACTTTCCGGTTGGCGCGGGCGCGGTTCGGGCGCACGTTGAGCTGGCCGGCAAGACTGCAACTACTCACCGGGTTGACCCGACGTTGGTATTCTCACCAGAAAAGCATGAAGCGATAGTGCGCCGAGCGCGGACCCGCAAGCGAATGATCATCACCGGCATCGTGGCGCTGGCGATTTTCGTTGCCGCCTCGGTCGCGTTGAGCATCGTGAGTCGTAACCGCCGCGAGGGTCAAAAAACGATGGCGCGCGAACAAGCTGCCCAGCAAGATCTCAACACGCTTGCCGAGGCGCTGAGTAGATTCAGAGAAGATGTCCAGCGCTACCCGACCAACGAGGAAGGACTAATGTGCCTCGTTCGCAAGCCTGCAGCAGTAAGACGGGAGATCCACGAGAGTGAGGGCGTCTGGTTCGGGCCTTATCTGGAGCACGTGCCGGAAGTGGACCCCTGGGGGAATGATTACGTCTATTACACACCGGATGGTGGACAAACCTTCGAATTGTTTTCTCCCGGTCCCGGCGGGGCTGAATCGGTCTACGACAGTCGGTTTCGCATCGACTCTTCTAATTCCATCAACATTGAGCGCTAGGGCGGCGTAGCCGCTGGAAGTT
>JBASRM010000770.1:0-2963 GCA_049273835.1 Blastocatellia bacterium
ATCGTGAGGCGTAACGGGAACACACCGACTCTAATCGAGAGAGGCCGCAAGGACGTCGTGAGGCTGGGTGAGAACGACGATGTCGATCTCTTCTTCCGGTTCCGGGACTTTGTGGGGCGCTACCCGATGCACTGCCACAACACGATTCACGAGGACCACGCGATGATGCTGAGGTTCGATATAGATGATGTTGGTAACACCAACGAGAATTGTGATGATGGTCATCATCATGACTAAACCCGGCGCTTCAGCATGGCTATGTGAGTCGTGCACGGACCGCAACGTGAAATGAAAGGAGATGAATCATGGCACGAATGAATAGAAGAAGTTTGCTTGGCGTGTTGGCGGCAGCTCCCCTTGCAAGCGGCGTTGTGGCGCGGGCATCCAGCCGCGATGATAAATCGCGCGAGGCGACACAGGCGCGTTATTTCCCCAACGTCGAGCTGACTACGCACGAAGGGAAAAAGGTCCGCTTCTACGATGACCTGCTCAAAGACAAAATCGTGGTCATCAACTTCATGTACGCCGATTGCGAGGGCATCTGCCCCACGATCACAGCTAACCTGGTAAAGGCCCAGAAAATTCTTGGACCGCGGGTTGGGCGAGACATATTCATGTACTCGCTGACTCTCAGCCCCGAGAAGGATACGCCGCAGGCGCTGAAACACTATGCAAACATGCATGGGGTGAAGCCCGGCTGGCTGTTTCTCACCGGCAAGCCCGATGATATAGAGACACTGCGGCGCAGTTTGGGGTTTTTCACCCGTAACCAGAAACTCGACAAGGACAAGGCGAACCACATTGGGATGGTAAAATACGGCAACGAGCGTCGCGAGTGGTGGGGGATGGTCCCTGGAAAGGCCAAGCCCTCCTGGATCGCAGAGTCTATCCTCTGGATGGACGAGAAAAATGAAAAGCCGCCGGCAGGCTGATCACCAGCAGCGAACCGTGATAACGCTTTTTGAAGCAAGGAGGACGAAAATGAGGGAGAATCCTGATGTGAGGAGAGGATCGTTCATTGCTCCGCTTCTGGTGATTGGTGCGATGCTTGCGACGGGCATCTCAACCTCGTGGGCGCAGTTAGCGGCCGGCGCCTTCGGGCCGGCCGCCGCCACGCGGACGAAAAGCTTTAAGGTGGTTGGCGGGCCGGAGGCAATGGCATTTGATGGAACCAACATCTGGGTTGCCAGCCCGTTCAGCAATACCGTCACCAGGCTGAGAGCTAAGGATGGAGTCGAACTGGGCAAGTTCGATGTGGGCGAGCGACCAAGTGCCTTAGCTTATGATGGAAGCAACATCTGGGTAGCGAATCTTTTCGACAACACGGTTATGAAGTTGCGCTCGAAGGATGGCGTTGTGCTGGGAACTTTTCGCGTCGGTAAGCAGCCTTCGGCGATGCTCTTTGAGGGGGGAAGCATATGGGTGGTCAATAAGAAAAGCGGCACCGTGACCAGGCTTCGCGCCAGCGATGGAGCCACGCTTGGTGTCTTCACCGTCGGCTCGAACCCAACGGCACTGGCCTACGATGGAGCAAGTATCTGGGTGACCAATAACGGAAGTGGCAGCGTTACCAGGCTGCGTGCAAGCGACGGCGAAGTGCTCGGCACGTTTAACACCGGCAGCCGACCCATCGGCATCGCGTTCGATGGGCAAAACATCTGGGTGGCTAATTTCTATGGGAGCAGCGTGACGAAGCTACAGTCGAGCGACGGGGCCACCCTCGACACATATCCGGTGCAAGATGGGCCGAGCGGTGTGACTTTCGCGGGCGGGTACATCTGGGTGTCCAACTACGGAGCCAGCACCGTCTCGAAGATAGATCCGAACGATGGATCTCTGGTCAGCAGCTTTACCGTCGGCAGGGGGCCATCCGCGGTCCTCTTCGATGGACAGAACATCTGGGTGGCCAGCTCTCGCGGCAATTCAGTGCTAAAGGTGAGCCCGGTGAAGGAGTCTCCTGATACGCACTGAGGCACGGGGGATAACCAATCCGGTTGCGTCAACGCCGCAAGCCGACTCAAGTTTAAGGAGCCCGACTACGGCTTAACGTCTCGTCGCTTCTTTTCTTCGAGTGCTTTCATGCGTTGCTCGTCGCCCATTTGATCGCCCATAGCTCGTAGTCCGATTGATGCACTGCCCCCTTGGATAGCGGCTTCAATCTCGATCCCTGAGCACCTCAAGATCTTATTGGGCGACTCGCCTTCCCCGACCTGCCACTCCCGTGCCTCGGGTAGCTTTAGAGAACCAGAAAGCTTGGCGACCCATTGGTCAATACTAGTCCAGTTAGCTCCATCGTATATGACGGTGAAATCGACGACGCGGCCTTTGAGCACCCCGGTTGAAACGGATCCGACGCCCTCGAATTGTGAACCTCTGGAGTCGGTGGCGGGTTCGAACGACAGATACACAGGTTCGTCGTTGGGCGGCGCCGATTTGAGCTTCCGTAACGCATCCTGAACTTCGGTCCTCTTGGTGCTGTTTGGAAACAACGCCAGTACTTGTTCAACACTCATTCCAAGTCGAAGACCGCGAACGGCCGGAGCAGTTGCTTCCGTGAGACTGCACTTCGACTGAGCGGCCGGTCTTGTTGATTGCGAGTGTACCGAGATCGTCACAAACGACAGAATCAAGAGTACCGTTGCAAGCTTTTTCATATTTCCTCCTTGCTTCAAACACGATCGCTTAATAACCAAATTCAGCCGAGAGCTGACAAAGGTCCGGCCTTGGTGATTGAGCGTCCGGAACCGGATGCAGCGTTACGCACCGCGTTGTTGAGCACGCATCACCGTCGTCTTGTCCTGGAGTTCGCGTGCCGCTGCTGCTGAAGGACCCTCATTCGGCGCTTTGCCGAGAGCCTCTGGGTTTGCCGTTCTCAAGCCGAGCGAAAAAGACCGCGCTTGCAGGCGAATATTACGAAGGAATCCTCCTCTGATCAAGCTGTTTTGGAGTATTTGACACAGAAC
>JBASRM010000774.1:0-34154 GCA_049273835.1 Blastocatellia bacterium
CTTCCAATCGCGGCCTCCGTTCTCAGTCCGCAATATCAGTAGCCTCCTCAAATAATTGCTTGGGTGCGAGTTGGGATCGCGTTGGTCATTGACTTCGGCTATCATAAAGCCGAGGTTCTTGTTAAAGAAATTGACTCTCTTAAAATCAACGCGCCACGCCTGCCGGACTTTTATTAGCCGCGTGAATTCCGATGAGCGAGATTGCCAACTTGCCCCACCGTCGGTGGATTGATAGACGCGCCCCATCTCGCCGACGATCCAGCCGTGGGCTTCGTCCGCAAAGCCTAAGTCCCTTATCTCAGCTTTGAGTTCATCATTCAACCAGAAAGGTAATCGAAGACTCAGCCAATGCGCACCTCCGTCACTAGTCCGCAAGACGCGCCCGCCCCATCCGGTAACCCATCCCTTGGTTTCGTTGATGAACTTTACTCGCCACAGCGGCCTCTTTGCGATAGATTGCTGCTTGGTCCAGTTCAAGCCTCCGTCAGTCGTGCGCAGTATTAGGCCCTGGCTCTCCTGATCGGAGCCGACCACCCACCCGGTCAGGTCGTTCTGAAAATAGATGTCGTCGAAATGCGAACCAGGAAATAAAGCCCTTCGCGTCCAAGAGAAACCGGAGTCGGTGGAGTTGAGGATAACGTAGTCCTCGCTACCGTGGAACAGGTCGCCTTCAAGCCCAATAGCCCACAAATTCTTCTTATCAACGGTTGCAATACGATGAAAACCGCCTTCACGCATGTCACTTTCGCCGCGCTCCTCCGCGCTAATGGCTGAGGGGGAACTCCCGGCCGCTCGTACTTCCCACGAGCCCCCACCGAGCTGATTCACAGCTGTCCCGCAGATGAGCACCGCCGACAAGCTGATCGTCAACGCAATTGATCGGCAGGCAGCATAATGCATGTCGGTTGCCTGGACTTCTAAGAATTAGAACGCATAGTCTCCTAAGAATTAGAACGCATAGTCTCCGCTGTCAAGAGACTCGCTGTAACAACTCTTTATGATCAGGTCGGTGAGAGCCCGGGAACCGACCTCCTGATCCTTGCCGGGCGCGAAGTCCTCGTCGCGCTTTCCGGTCAAGTGGATGACCTCGTGCATCATCACAATGGCCTGACTGATCGACAGCGGTATCATCGGATTGGTTCTTCCCTGGAAGAAGAAGGGCATCACGAATATATCTCCCGCCGGGTTCCCCAGGCGCCCGAGAAATTCACCGCCCTTGACTGCAGCAGCGGGGACGCCGGAACGGTTGTTGCGAAGGTTTTCTATCGCCCCGAAATTACTGTTCTCGCCGTTGAAAACGCGCCACACACCATGGATCAGGCCTCGCGGGTCCGCCGACGCCGGTTTGATCAACACCGTAAGCAGAAGACTCGCAAGCGCCTTGACGTCGATTCCCTTCTTTGTCAGCTCGCTGTTGCACCTTCCTTTGTCACCGCCTTTGTTGAACTTGCCACCCAACATCTCGAAGGCGAGGGCCAGGGCATTGTTGATCGTGTTGATTTCGTTCTGACTGAATCCCGTCCAATACTTAGGCGGCGGCTCCAGGAAGAAAATGACCAGGCAGAATAGAATCGGAGCCCCAAAGATTATCTCCGGAAACTCAAACGGATCGAACGAAAAAAAGAACCCCAGACTCGGCGCCCGCGCACAGATCACAAACAGCCCGTTGGGATCGGTCAGGTTCTTCGGATCATTTCGGGTATAGCTGAACTTATTGAGGCTTTGAGGCGCCCCGAAGTCGCCGCTGTGCCTGTCCACCTGAAGGAATCGGCCGGTAGAAGTCTGCGCATATCGATTCACCGCATAGTCCAGCCCGGTTTGGGTATCCCTCTCGTAGCTGGTGAAATGATGCTTCTCCTGAGTGCCGCTTTCTCCGAAGTCTTCTCCAAACGGGAGGTGGGTTTGACGTCCCGAAACATTCCCCGCCGAGTCCAATGTCATTCTGACGCTCAACGGGTCGCTCAAATAGTACCGCGTTGTCCACAGCGCCGTGCTGGTTGGCCGATCCCGTCTTTGAATGAGTCTCGAACCAGCATACAGGTAGTCCAATCGAGACGACTTGACCTGGTATGTGGGATTAGTTGAGTAAGGAGTCGTCGCGTCGTGTTCGGCGATTATCCTCCCTCCTTCCCAGATGCAGTGGGTCCAGCTCGAACCGATTATCTTGCACACCCGCTGGTTCTTGTGATCGTAGCGATACTGCGCGGTCGCACCGGCATCCACGCTGACCAACCTATTCTCAGCGTCATAGGTGTAGGCGTGCGCACCGTCGTTGGTTACATTTCCCGCGGCATCGTACGTGTAGTTCACCGTCGAGCCACTGTTGGTAACGCTTGCTATGCGATTGGTCGGGGCCGACCCTCCCTGCTGGAAGCTACTCGGAAAACTAACGCTTTGAATTTGCGTGCCCCCGGTCATCGCGTCCCAGACCCCGGTCCGATTCCCCCATCGGTCATACGCGAACCGCCTTTGTGCGCTGGAGCCGTTTGACGTCTGACTGGACGTTTCGAGACGGCCGACCAGATCATAGGTATAGCCGGCGCTCTCCGTTGTTCCGTTTACCGTGCCGCTTGCGGACATCAATTGACCCGCGTTGCCGGCGGTGCTGCCGGTCCCCATTTGTCCGGCGGAGGCTTGATAACTGTAGGTCAGATTTATCAGAGTGTTCGCGCCTTTGGTTGCGGTCTGCGAAGTCAACTGAGAACGATTGGCATCATAGCCGTAGCTCTCGACGACTCCGTTTCCAAGCGTCAAACCGGTCACCTGCCCCGCGATGTTGTAAGAAAGGTTATACAAATAACCGCTCCCCTGGCCTTGCGGCTCCACTGGAAAGAGTCCGTTGATCCTGCCGATGTTGTCGTGCCCGGGCCAGACCTCCTGACCGGAAGGGTAGACTATCCTGGTCAACTGGCTGCCGAGGTTATACTCGTAGCTCGTCGTGTAGGTTTTTCTTACGTCGTATGCCTGCCCAAGTATCCACCTCTTTACCGACTGCACTCGGTCAAAAGCGTCATAAACATAATCTTCCTGATAAGAGTTCGGCACCGTGCTCGTCGCATAGAGATAGACCTGAGAAAGCTGGCCGGTTGCGGTGTAGACGACTCCAACCTGGGGAGTCTCCGACACTCCGGCGGGCAAGGCCGGACGTACCGCTCCGGCATCGTCTCCGCCTACGCCCGTGTACCATATCTGCGTCACTCTATGTAAAGCATCATACGTATAATGGCTTTCCACTCCGCGCGCATCCGTTTTCCTCTTGACCGCTCCATACTCGGTATAGGCATAAGCCGTGGTCCAAAGCGTTCCTGTGCCGTCGTTGATCGAAGGAGTTTGTTCGGGAATCTTTTCGTAGAGCAGTCTGCCGAGCGCGTCGTATTTGTAGGACCGGCCCTGATTTCCTTGATTGACCAGCGTGGCCTGGTCTAACAGCGAATAGGTGTAACTCGTTTCCTGGGTCAACGCGCCGGCGGGTGTTTGCTCGGTGAGTTTGATGAGTCTTCCAAGTCCGTCCCTATCACGTTTGATCTTTCGGTTGACCTGATCGGTTATGGTAACCGCGCTGCCGTTGTAATCGTTCCGAACTATGTTGCCGTCAGGCATCGTGGTCACCACCGCGCGATTGGCGTTGTCGAACACAGACGTAGTGGCCGGAGCCGGAGCGCTGCCCGACTGAAACGGATTGGTTCGGCTGATGACCCTGCCCATAGCATCGTAGGCGGTGTTGATCTGAGCGTTGTTGGGCGCCACCGTGGATATCACTCTTCCCCAGCCGTCATATTGTGTGGTGCTCGTGATGGTCTTCTGGGTCCCGAGATCGTCGTAGGTGGTCGTAGAAGTCGCCGAGAGGTTGGCGTAGTTGAAGTTCGCCGCGGCGTTCGCGCCAGTGGGAAGCGTGACGCTTGACTGCTGCAGCGCCGCATTGTAGCCGATGTTCGTAACCAGCCCCGCTGCATTGGTGCGAGAGATCGCCAGACTGGTGTTGAAGTCATAATCGGTCGAAGTGGTAATGTGCGCTCCATTGGGATCGCCCATTGTCTCCGAATCCGGCAGAGACCAGTAGGTGGCATCCGTGTTTGTAAGGTCTCTCTCCTGGCAACACGAGACCTGAGCCTTGACGACGTTGCCAAAGATGTCGATCTTGGCCAGATGCTGGACCGTCGTTCCCGCTTGAAGGTCCGTCCACTCGGTCACGCCGGTGACGTTCCCACGCGTCGTGAAACTTGTGCCATACCAGCTCAGATGCCCCATCGGGTTGGCTGTGCCGTTGTAGTCCTCCATTCCACCCAGGGCAACGTAGTTATCCAGCGCGTAACTCGTCTTTGCTATCAAAGTGTCGTCGGAGTCATTGGTGTTTTCCTTCGCGTCGAATATCTCGACAAGCGTCACCAACCCGCGCAAATACGCGTTGAGGTAAGCCGATCCCGTGCTGTAGGTGAAGCGAGTCCTTCGCCGCACCTGCCAGGCTCCGCTGATCTGAAAGCCGTATTCCCGCTTGTTCGTTACGTTCCCGTACTGGTCGTAGTCGAAGTCAGCCTTCACCGGCGCGCCCGCGTCGTCATAAGCCGTCACCGATTGCACCTGTGGTGAGCCGCCCCCGTCGTTGACATACCCAGACTCGCTCTTGCTGAGCGACGTCGCGCCGCTCTTGATCTCCGATTGAACGAGCAAGCCGTTTGCGGCCGATGAAGCATTTGTTGATCGGGTCAGCGAAAAAGTTGTCGCATCCGGGCGCGTGATCGTGAACGTCATGGTCTGCGCGCCGGAGTCGATCGTCGTCGAGTAACTATAGATCGCTGTCGGTGAATTGACCGCGGTTTCAGTCCGCTGTGAGAAAGCAGGGACGTCGGTCAAGGTCCCCGACGTCGGATAGTTCAATACCGTTGAGCAGGTCGCGACTCCGTCGGTGATTGAAGGAGGACTCCCTGGCGGCCAACTGCTGCTGGTCATTTGTCGTCGGGCCGAGATGGTTGAAATCATTCCGTATGGCGAGTAGGTTGGCTTGTATCCGGTTCCGGTCGCGGGAAAGTAAATATGCTTCAGCGCCAGGATCGAAGATGCCCCGCGTTCGACGGTAAGCCCGCTGAAGCTGTAGCTCAGGGTAACCGTTTGATAATCGAATTGCGCAAGGGTTTGCGTCACCGGATTCTGGGTGGTTCCTCCGAATCCCGGCGCGGTGATCGATATGGGTCGTCCATTTGAATCGTACTGAAACTCGATTCGCCGGCCAAGCGTGTCCGTAATGTAGTCGATTGCTTCAGGTGGATAGGTGCCGCAGATCATGCCGCCCTGGCCGTCGTCATAGCAATCGGGCTTGTAGGTGACCTGAACAAAGTTGCCGTTCGCGTCCCACATCGTTGTAGGCAGGACCCGATTGTTGATAGTCGTGTAGCTTGTCTTGCTCCCGTTAGGGTAGAACAGGTCGCCGCCATCCCGGCCGTTGCCTCGGTAGACTATGTGGGTACCGTCGGACGTTTCATAGGGCCCCCCCAGCGCGTATCCGTATCCATTGTAGGTCCCGGCGCCGAGATAGTGACGCGTGCCGTCCGGGTCGACCAGCAGGAACTTGCAAGCGGGATCGCCGCCGAAGCCTACGTCGTAAACTACAATTCTCCCGAACCCAAGCGAGAAACCCGGCGCCGGCCACGTGTTGATCGCGTTGTAGGCGAGCGTGGTGTTACGCCGGCTCCATACTCGGGTGTTGTAAAAGAGTGACAAGGTGGTTCCGAGGCCGCGTCCCCCTAGACCGTAAATCGGAACTCCCCATTTGAAATTGCTGCCTTCGGGAAGAGCAGTTCCCATCGCAGCCGGTTCGGTGGCTCGATTGCGCGGCGAGCCGATCAGATTGCGCGGTTCGGTCCACAACTCGGGATAAACAAGATCTCCGCTGGGTGAGAACTGCGCGCTGGCAGTGGGCATCAGTTTATCGAACAGCGAGTTCAACAGTGATCCCGCCGAAGCGACAGTCGGGTTGACACCGCCGTGCTCGCCCACAACGTTCCCGTTCGAGTCCAGGCGGTTCTGATCGTGTCGCCATTCTTGATCGGATTGTACGGGCCGATGGTTGGGCCGGATCAACACCGGCGCGGTGGCCACCGCAGTGCCCGCTCGGCAAATAACCCGAGCGAGACCCGGCTGAAGAAAGATCGCGCGTCCAGCCTCGTCGATCTGTAGCTTGTCGGAATCGGAAGAAGACCACTCAAACTTCACTCCTTGAATGGTGCGGTCTTCAAAATCGGTTGGTAGAGCGGTAAAGGTAGCGCCCTCGCCTGAGTAGCCGACGAGCTTGAACGGAGAAACGCGAATTCGGGAAACGCGAGCCAGGCGCCCCGCGAAAGTGTCGCGCTGAGGCTTGGCAATCCTTCCTCTGCCAAAAAGCGACCACAAAATCGGCCCGAACGCGCGAATGGTGTGCGTGGTCAAACTAACAGCAGTTGAGGCCAGCCCTCGCACTTCGCTTGCCGCAAGCCCCGGACCCGGCAACGTCACAAGACTCGCCACGACCACAAAACAGATGATCTTTCGTCGAATCCGGGCGATCACGCTTCGTCGCCGCAATACTCTCGCGAGTCTCGAGCGATTGTGGGTCTGTCTTCTTTGATCGTCACGCCGGCCTGCTGATTTCGAGGATTGAAAACAGATGTTTGAGGGCATGGCATCCTCCACGCGTTAGGTTGTGTTGGTGTGAGGTCGATTGCTCTGGACAGAGCAAAGCGACGATACGCCTCTGACCGTTTCGTGTCAACGAGATTTGTCTCTGCGCTGGATCGACCTGTCTGTTGAGGCTGGGCCCTGGAATGTTTGCTTTCAAGAGTCCGGCAGTCACCGGACGATCTTATTCTAAGGGCAGCACGTGTTATAATCTCCCTGGTTCTTTGGAGTGGGTTGGACGGTTGCTGGCGCACGCATTGTTGTCAGATTGGAATTTCAATTTGAGATTTCAGTTCCGGCATAGGGCATGCGCGAGAGGAAAGTCCGAACACCAGAGGGCAACGGACTGGCTAACGGCCAGGCGGGGTGACCCGACGACAAGTGCAACAGAAAACAAACCAGCCGATGGCCTTCAAGCTGTGGCGAAAGTTACGCTTGGGGCACAGGTAATGGGTGAAACGGTGGGGTAAGAGCCCACCAGCACGAGTGGCGACACTTTGTGGCTAGGCAAACTCTTCGTGGTGCAAGACCAAATAGGGAGGCGTCATCAGGATTGCCCGTCCAAAGCGCGGCGGCTACGGTCGTTGCGCTACGACCTCCGGGTAGGTCGCTCGAGCGAGCGGAGTAATCCGCCGCCTAGATGAATGACCGTCACTGACTCCCGATAACGCTCGTGCGGCTTGCCGCTCGAACACGCCGGGAGCCGGAACAGAATTCGGCTTACAGACCCACTCCAGAATCATCGATTCATACCGTGCCTTGGTTGGCCTGCGGCAGGTCGTGAACCTACCGAACTCGAGCTACCAAGCTTTAAATCTTAGGCGGAGACAAAGGTGAACAAAAATAAGTACCTCATAGCCCTCATCGGATTGGCCATCGGATTCATCGTCAGCTTTTTTCTCACTCAGAACTACAACAAGAATCACGCCGGACCCGCAGCGAACACTCTTCCCTCAGGGACGCCGGGGGCCGCGGGTGGGGCGGGCGGTCAGCAAGCCATGATGGGCCAGGTCCAACAGGTCATCGAAAAAGCAAAGAACAGTCCCGAGGATTTCCAAGCTCAGGTCGAGGCGGCAAAAGTCTTTAATCAGGTGGGACGAGTCGCCGAGACCGCCGAATATCTGAAGAAGGCGTATGCTATCGATCCGAACAAGTTCAACGAGCTCGGAGCGGCGGGCTTCCTTGGACAGTACTATTTCGATCAGAAGAACTATCCTGAGGCCGAGACCTGGTTTAGCCGGGCGATCAAGGCCGACCCAAACGAGGCTGATCTCTACGTCGTGCTGGCGGAAACATATATTCAGCGCGAGCCTCCTCAGCCTGATCGGGCCATTGACCAGCTTCAACAAGCTTTGAAGATCGATGCCAAGAGCGGGCATGCTCTTGGGCATCTGATCGAAGCTTATGCATTGAAGAAAGATAGTAGCGCCGCCGAAGATACGCTCAACCGGCTGAAGCAATCGGACCCAACCAATCAGCGGCTCTCGTCTTTGGCAACGCTTGTCGCGGACCTGAAGGCTGGCAAGGCAGTCACTATCCCCAAGGAGTAGCCAGGTTCGAGGATGTTTTTCAGATTCGTATTTTATTGCATAGTGGCTTACCTCGTTCTGCGATTTGTGAGGCGGCTCTTGTCTCCCAACGTTCGGACCGGTGCTCGCCCTGCGACGCGCGAAGCGCGCCCGGCGCAGATGGTCAGATGTGAGAGCTGCGGGATGTTCATCACCCAGACAAGCGCTTTGCTGGTAGGAGGCCGGGAATTTTGCTCCAAGGCCTGCGCGAAAGTTAATAGGGTCCGATAAAGACGAGAAAAGTTGTTCGATTAGAAAAGTTTTCTGAATCGGCCGAGAAGACCTTTCCGTCCTTTATAGTGAAGGGAAGACAAAAGAACGCGATTAGGAGTGCAGGACGACCCCTTCAATTGGCCTGGTAGCTTCGGCAGAGTGGCCGGGCCAATTAGCCACAGCCAGTACATTGATCAACGCTATGTGAGTAGTAGCTCCTGTGTTAGGAGGTGCTCGGCAGCGGCAGCACTGTGTGAAGGGAGGCGTATGAAATCGCCATGAAAATTCGTGATGTTCTGATTCGCCTGAAAGGCGTGAGAGATCCAAAGTGTCCCAACGAAGCTGATATCCTCGCCTACTACGAAAACAAAGTTTCAGCAGCCACCCGTGTGCAACTCGAGCAGCATTTCGCCACGTGCGATGACTGCATGGAAGCCCTTGCTTTCCTCGGACGCGAGTTTGACGCAGCGGCCGCTCCGCTTGCCGAGGAAGAGGTGTCGGTACAAGCAAACAGGGTGCTTGCATACATACGTGATGATGAGCGAAACCACCGGATGCCTGCGCAGAAAGCTCAGACGGCTCGGGCCGGCAGCGGTTTCTACATTTCTTATCCCAGGCTCGCCGCGGTCGGGCTGGTCATTTCGGCGATCGCCGTCGCAGCCGTATTTTGGATAACCACGGACCAGTCCCCCGCAAACGCCGCGATGGATGTCCTGAGGACGGCCCTTAAAGATGCGCGTTACACCGAGGCTCGGGTCTCGGGTGGTTTTGACCACTCACGTTATGCGGGCGTGACACGGGGTATCGAGAGTAATGACAATGATTTCAATTTGAGGCGTGCGATGAACAAGCTGCCGGGAGCAGAAGAAGAAACAGCTTCGGCAGACAGTCGATTGGTGCTGGCGCGAGTGTATCTATCGCGCGGAACGCGAGACGGCGCAAAACACGCGCTGGCAATTCTAAATCAACTTATTGCGCGCGGAGTGGAGACTCCAGAAACGCTCAACGACCTCGGTGTCGCCTACTATCAACTCGAAAATTACGACGAAGCCATCGCCAATTTCAGCAAGGCTCTGGCTAAGTCTCCTGCCTACTTTGAAGCTCTCTTCAATAGGGCTTTAGTTGAAGGCCTCACCCACCACGACGACGATGCGCGGCGCGACTGGGAACAATTCTTAAAGGAATCCCCGGACGATAACTGGAATACTGAGGCAAGAAGGAAGCTGAGTTCGCTTGCCACTAGTTAGAACCGCGGTTTCAGCCAGAGGTCCAGCGTCCAACGGTGGTTATTCGTTACCTGGCTCTCCAAGCTTTCAATCTAGAGGCCGCTTGTCCAGCGCCAGCGGTTACCTGCTTACTTCAGCCACGCGTCCCCGATCGCAATATCAACCGTTACCGGCACACTGCTGATGAACTCGCGCGCCGCTGCGACCATTTCACGCTCGAGAATCACTGCGCAGTCCTCAGCCTGGCCTTCCGCGACTTCAACTACAATCTCGTCGTGAATACAGTTGACTATCTTCGCGTCGATCGGTTTGAGCGCTTCGTACAGGAGCGCGAGCGCGCGCTTGATGATGTCCGCTGATGATCCCTGAATCGGTGCGT
This sequence comes from Blastocatellia bacterium, assembly GCA_049273835.1. Lineage (GTDB taxonomy): Bacteria > Acidobacteriota > Blastocatellia > UBA7656 > UBA7656 > Onstottus_A. Next base: position 10,035 of record JBASRM010000774.1, read on the forward strand.
TTTTTCCTAATCGTTGAGTAGCACCCACCTGGCTGCGATCATTGGCGTCGAAGCTGAAATATATCAGCCGGCCCGACCGAGTTCGGCTCTCACGATCGGTCAACGCCCGGTCTGCGGCATCGCGTAAGAATGTCGCCACCCCACTATATGCGTCGAAGTATTTCCGCAGAAGTGACTCGGCTTCGATCAAAGAGCAGCCGATTCTTGCGCCGAGGCCTTGCGCGCCTAATCCGTACATTATGCCGTAGTTGAGCTGCTTGGCTGCGGCGCGCTGATCCTTTGACACCGCTTCCAGCGGAATGCCGAACATTTGACTGGCGGTGACGCAGTGCAAGTCTTCGCCCGACAGAAGCGCCTTAACAAGCGCGGTGTCCTGCGACCAATCGGCCAATATGCGCAGCTCGATCTGCGAGTAGTCCGCAATAACAAGCTTGCGGCCTGCCGGCGCACGAAAACACGAGCGGTACTCCGAAGTGTTTGGTACCTGTTGAAGATTGGGGTCCGAACAACTCATTCGTCCCCCGGTTGCGCCCATCTGTCTGAAGTCCGCGTGCAATCTGCCAGTCGCCGGATTGATGTGTTCGAGCAGCGCCAAACCATAGCTTGAAAGAAGCTTCTGGACGCTGCGGTATTCGAGGAGCTTCTCGATAGCGGGATGCTCCTTTGCCAGCGGTTGCAGTTGCCAGCTTCGCGTGCCTTCGATCTTGATCCCCATGTTTGCGAGCGCGTCCATAACCTGTGGCGGGCTATCCAGGTTGATGTTCGGAGGCTCGCCGAACAGGTTTAGCTGAAGGACGCCCGCTGCGAGTTCCCGCTTCAATTCGTCCGACAGCACCGCGTGTGCCCGCTCGAGATTAACCACCACTTGACGCCAGCAATTCGCGTCCAACGCCATGCCTGCAAGTTCCATCGCCGCGACCGGAAGGACGCAATCAAACTCGAGCTTCGCCACATCCTGAAGGTTCAATTCAGACAGCGCTCCAGATAGCTTGTCGAATAGCGGCAACATCAGCGCGGCGTCTTTCGCCGCGTACTCGTACTGAGCATCTGTTAGATGATCTGACCAGTTGCTGACTTGAAGGGACTTGTCCACCAGCTCTCCCAGATGACGATCGCTTACAGCCGCAAGCCCGTGACCCCCTTCTCGGCGGCCGGCGCCGATCAACTGGCTTGCCAGAAGGGTATCGAACAGTCCGCGCACTTCCAGACCAAAATGGTGAAGCAGCATCTTCACGTCAAACTTGGCGTTGTGAAACACTTTAATTGGCTCCGGCGACGACAGCAGCTCGCGCAGTCCGCGATGGCTTATCGCAGGAAGCCGGAAGAGATCGATGACGTAGTTCTGTTCTGGAGTCGATAGCTGAAGCAGGCGCACCTTGCCGAGAAGCGGGTCAAGCGAGGTGGTTTCGGTATCGACGCCGATGGCCCGGTGCCTGGAAATGGCTCCTAGAGCCGCTTCCAGAGCTGTCTGAGTGCTAACGAGTGTGAAAGGGGTCGCGCTCACCTCGATCCGTCTCGGGCGCCGGCTTTGATTGTTGAAACTTTGATCCAGCGCAAAAGAGCCTCTCGCACTTGAACGGTCGCTTGCTTGAGAAAGTAACTGGTGCTCGATATAGTTGAGATTCTTACATCTAGCACAACCACATTCAAGCATTTGCGGTGAGAGCATCACCATGGCGGCCACCAAGGGACTACCACTGAAGGAACTGACAGAACGAAGGCGGGAAGCGCTGATGCAAAAGATCGGCGGCGGGGTTGCAATCTTTCCAGCGGCGCCGACCGCGATTCGCAACTCTGATGTCGAGCACGAGTATCGACAAGACACCGACTTCTACTACCTGACCGGGTTTGAAGAGCCAAACGCCGTGGCGGTTCTCGCGCCGGATCACCCCGAGCACAGATTCGTCTTGTTTGTTCAACCCAAAGACCGCGAGCGCGAGGTGTGGACTGGCTGGCGGGCGGGGGAAGAAGGCGCTAAGCGTGACTTTGCCGCGGACGCCGCGTTCACCATCGACAAACTGGACGAGGAACTGCCCAAGCTCGCGGAGAAGGCCGATCGCATCTATTACCGCTTCGGCAGCGATCCTGGGTTCGACGAGCGGCTCATCGGCCTTATGCGCCGCTTTCAGCGTCAACGTCAGCGGGAAGGGACTGGCCCAACTTCGGTGATAGACCCTGCCGAACTGCTCCACGAGATGCGGGTGGTGAAGACAACTGACGATCTCAGCTTGCTACGACGCGCTGTAGAGATCACTTGTGAAGGACATCTGGCTGCCATTAGCGCGCTCCGGCCGGGCGCCAACGAATACGAGATCGAAGCGGTCATACGATACGTGTTTCGCAAGAATGGAAGCCCACGGTCGGGCTACGCACCCATCGTGGGGTCTGGAGCCAACGCTACAGTGTTGCACTACACGGTGAACAACAGGACGATCGAGGATGGCGATCTGGTGCTGATAGACGCTGGAGCCGAGTTCGGCTACTACACAGGTGACGTGACACGAACGTTGCCGGCGTCCGGGAGGTTCACCGAGGATCAGGCGGTTCTTTACCAGCTTGTGCTCGACGCTCAACTGGAAGCGATCCGTGCGATCCGGCCGGGGGCAACATTCATCGAGCCGCACGAACGAGCGGTGCGTATTTTGACCGAGGGGCTGGTGCGGCTCGGCTTGCTGGACGGCGAGATCGATAAGCTCATTGAAGAGAATGCAGTCAAGAAGTTTTACATGCATCGCACGAGTCATTGGCTTGGCATGGATGTGCACGATGCGGGTCCGTACAAGGTTGCGGATGAATGGCGCCGGCTCGAGGCCGGGATGGTGTTGACGGTAGAGCCAGGACTTTATATTGCGGAGGACGCAGACAACGTGGACCCGCGCTACCTGGGAATAGGTATACGAATCGAAGACGACGTGCTGGTGACTGAAACGGGAAACGAAGTTCTTTCTTCGGCCGCGCCTAAGACCATTGAAGAGATCGAGGGCGTGATGGCTGGCTCTTGAGGGTACGAGGAGCCGGATATTGTTAAGGAGACGCAATGCGTTCGAAAGTCTTGATCGCCGGAGCTGTTGGACTGCTGCTGATGTCGCTGGCTGGTTACGGTCAGACTTCGCTAACGGGAAAAAGAGCATTCGAGCTTTATAGTTGGAAGCTCGGTGGTCACTGGTATTATTCCTTGCTCCTTCGGACTCGTGCGACCAGGAGCTATCACGAGATAACGTCGAACCGTTTGGTTCGCCGCGATATCGCCGGCCTTGAGACCGAGCTTCGCAAGCTTTCCAGAGGCGAAGAGGTGTTTTGGATGGGCGATGCCCCTGAGGGCGCAACTAAGCCGCCCCCGGGCAATGTGATTGATATCAAGCACCCATCGCGCAATCGCATCAAGAATGTGAAGGCTATTTGCGACAAGCTGGGCATCAAGCTGACGCTCGCTTAAAGCGCCGGAAGGTCTTCGACGCGCGGCTGCGCTCCCCGCAAGCGCGACGGTGGGCACCAACTTTTTTGCTTTTGACAATCACAATTTATTGTCGGTAGTATCTGCTCGTTGAAAATATGTCTGCCGAAGTTTCTCGTGGCAAAACTGCCAGCCTGAGACGAGGAACACGGGGGAACCAGGGCTCTGCAGATCAACAGGGCACGGGGCGTATCGGGAGGGCGGCCTTGGCTGCTTGTTCTCGTAGGACACTTCCAGTCCGAGCCCGTCAGCTAACCTCGTAGGCTAAAAGGAAGGGCATTACGCCGCGACGAGTCAGAGCGACGGAGCCATCGCTCCGTGCTTTTGCTCATCTGCACATCGCGGCTAATTCCCTCGGCAAAACTGAAGAGCTCGTGATTTAGGTGGAACGGGCGAAGCCTATGTGCAGCCAGGAGAGTCATTTCATGAATGCCAGAGCCGGCCGCCCCAGACGTATGTTTGCGATATTCATCACGTTATGTTTTGTGCTGTTCGCCACGGTATCTCTTCAAGGGTGCGGTGGTCCATCGAGTAAAAACGGCAACACAGTCACGCTGATTCTGGGCGGTTATACGACTCCGCGCGAAGCTTATGGCAAAGCGGTAATCCCCGCGTTTCAAGAATATTGGAAGGATAAGACCGGTCAGGAGGTCGAGTTCCAGGAATCTTATCAGGCAAGCGGCGCGCAGGCTCGAGCGATAATGGGCGGGTTTGAAGCCGACATCGCAGCGCTTTCGCTTGAAAGCGATATCGACAAGATCGCCGAAGCCGGATTGATCACCCACGATTGGAGGTCGAAGTCCAGCAAGGGCATGGTAAGCACCTCGATTGTCGTAATCGCTGTCCGCGCCGGAAATCCCAAGGGTATTAACGACTGGTCCGATCTCACCCAGGCGGGCTTAAACGTGCTGACACCCGATCCGAAGACGTCCGGAGGGGCTCAGTGGAATATCAATGCGATCTATGGCGCGGCGCTTCGAGGGTTCGCGGGCGTCGAGAAAAACAACAAGGCTGCTGCCCAGGACTTCCTCCAGGGCGTTCTTCGCAACGTTTCAATCATGGACAAGGGCGCGCGCGAATCAATCACCAATTTTGAAAAGGGAGTCGGTGACGTGGCCATTACATACGAGAATGAAGTGCTGGTGGCCCGCCAGTCAGGGCAAACCTACGATTATGTGGTCCCGCACTCGACGATTCTGATCGAGAACCCGGCCGCGCTGATCGACAAAAACGTAGACAAGCACGGAGTGAGGGAAGCGGCCGAGGCGTTTCTAAATTTTCTTTGGACGGAAGAAGCGCAGCGCGCTTACGCAAAGTATGGCTTGCGTCCGGTAACTGAGCCGGTCGCTCAGGAGGTCAAGGGGCAATTCCCTCCCGTTGAGGACCTCTGGAAGATCGATTACCTTGGCGGGTGGAAGCGGGTAACCGAAGAGATATACGGAGCGCACGGTATTTACGCGAAGATCAGCGAGGAGCTTCAAAAATCAAGGTGAGTGAAGCGCAAGCGAATCTGAATACGCCGATCGCTGCGGATGATGCCGCGTTGCCGTGGGGAAAGTGGGGGCTGAGGGCCACCGCCTTTCTCTATCTTGGCTTTATGGTGGCGCTGCCGCTGGCTGCGATCATACAGAACGGCTTCGCCGATGGACTCACGGCGTTTTGGAGTGACTTGCTCAATCCGACGGCGTTCGCCGCGCTGAAGCTAACCCTGGTTACAGCCGTAATCATCACAATCATCAATGCGGTGATGGGAACGCTTACTGCGTATGTGGTGGTGCGATTTCGATTCCGGGGAAAAGGACTGCTTAACACCGTTATAGACATGCCTTTTGCGATTCCAACCCTCGTAACAGGTGTGATGCTGGTCGCGCTGTACGGCCCGCAGCGCACGCTGGGTGCGTGGTTGAATTCGCACGGCGTCCAGGTGATATTTGCAACCCCGGGAATCGTGCTGGCGCTGCTGGTCATCACCTATCCGTTTGTGATTCGTGCCGTTCAGCCGGTGTTGATGGAAGCCGAGAGAGGGCAGGAAGAGGCGGCCTATACGTTGGGCGCCTCGAAGTTGACGACTTTCCGCCGGGTGGTCTTGCCTACGATTATGCCCGCCGTCGCAACAGGTTCGCTTTTATGCTTCGCCCGCGCTCTGGGCGAGTTCGGTTCGGTTGTCGTAGTTGCCGGCAACATTCCGGGTGTCACGCTTACGGCGCCTGTCTACGTTTACGGACAAATCGAATCACAGAACCAGCGCGGGGCCAGCGCGATGTCTATTATTTTGCTCGCGCTCTCGTTCACCCTGATAGTGACCGTCGAGTGGTTGCAAGGCCGCAAAGAAAAGGGCCGGATACTTGGCTGAAGTGTCGGGTATGGTTGAAGCGATGCGAGCACCGAGGGGATCGCGTTTGGGTCGCTCGAAACTTGTAGAGTGGGCGCTTGTCGGCGTTGTCGTGTTGTATGCCGCGGGTCTGCTGCTCGCGCCGCTCCTGGCAATCGTCTTGGGTTCGCTGGCGGAGGGCGCGGGTGCGTTGGTGCGCGAATTGACTTCGGTGGACGCCATCAGTTCGTTCAAGCTGACTCTGCTGATGGCGGTCGGCGCGACGGTCATCAATACGGTCTTTGGTCTTTGCATCGCCTGGGTGCTGGTGCGCGATGACTTCTGGGGCAGGCGAATTCTGAACGGGTTGGTCGATATGCCGTTCGCGGTATCGCCGGTCATCGCAGGATTCATGTTGATACTGTTGTTTGGCCGGACCGGATGGTTCACGCCTTTGATAAACGCGCTGGGAATAAAGGTTGTGTTCGCCCTGCCCGGCATTCTGCTCGCGACTATTTTCATCTCACTGCCGTTCGTGATCAGGGAAGTTGCGCCTGTGTTGAGTCAGGTCAATCAGGACCAGGAAGACGCCGCGTTCACAATGGGCGCCACGCGTTTGCAGACCTTCTGGCATGTGACTCTGCCGGCGATTCGGTGGGGTCTGTTTTACGGAGTGTCCCTAACCTTCGCGAGGGCGGTCGGCGAGATCGGCGCAGTTCTGGTTGTGAGCGGCGGTGTGAGCCGGCTAACCGAAACCTCCACCCTGTTTATCTTCCGGTCGCTTGATGACCGAAACTACGTTGGGGCTAACGCGATGGCGGTCGCGCTGGCGGGGTTATCCTTCGTCATCCTGATGGTGATCGAGTTTTTCAAGAAGAGAACTGACCAGACTCGTGCGTCTTAACTCTGTTTCAAGAAGCCGGATTCCCTCGAAACAAAGGAGAGTTCTATGATCCTCGACAGAAGTCCATATCATTGGTACCTGGCGTTGCTTGTGCTGCTGGTCCCGGTTATTCCAGTTCGGGCCCAGGTAAGCAAGACGGAGACGCCCGTCGCTGACAGCAGAGTGGAAAAACCCAGCGACCCTTCTGAATACGAGAAGACCGAAGATATGGAGGCGTTGAAATTGCAGGTCAAACAGCTTCAATCGCTTGTCGAACAGCAGCAGCGCGCGATTGCCGATATTCAAAAGCGCCTCGACGAAACAGATGTAAAATCGCGAACGCCATGGCCTGTTTCAACGCAGCGGTTTGACGGAGCGGTCACCGTATCCCCGGACTTACGCGGTGCATCGCTCGAAGTCAATCAAGCGTCAAAGGACGCGCTTTCCCCCAACCAGGTCAACAGCCAGGACAAGCCGGCGGCCGTTGCCGGCTGGGATCGGAATCATGCTTTTCTGCGCAGCGCGGATGGCACCTTTGAGACAAATATCGGCGGATATGGCCAGCTTGATTTCCGCGGTTATCAATCCGGAGATCATCCTCCCAATACTTTTCTGATCCGGCGCGCCCGGCTGGCGGCCGAGGGCAAAGTGGGGCGCTACTTTGACTTCAAGATCGAAGGCGATTTTGCGGACACTGCGGGCACGCTGTTGCGCGACTTCTACGTCAACATTCATCGAGTTGATGAGTTTCAACTTCGCTTCGGCCAGTTCCGCGTTCCGATAAGCCAGGAAGAGATTCGGACCGACAGCTTTCAGGATTTCGTCGAGCGTTCCCTGGTCAATAACCTGGTGCCAAGCCGCAGTCCGGGGATGATGGCCTCGGGCTCGGTGAACGACGGAGTGTTCGAATATCAGATTGGCGCGTTTAACGGAAAGGGATTGCTCGCGAACAACAACAACGGGACTCCCGAAACCGCGATCCGTTTACGGTTCACTCCCTGGAAAAACGGTGACCAGTTCATCCGCAAGGGATTCAGCTTTGGCGGCGCGTTTACACAAGGCCGTTCTCTTGGTGGCCTTAGCGTCCGCGGTTTGACTGAAAGCCGCAGCTTCAGCTTCTTTGTTCCGGACACGATCAATGGAAAGTATATTCGCGCCAACGGCGAGCTCACCTGGATGCTGGGACCGGCCGCGCTGCGCGCCGAATACGATCAGACCAATCAACGGCGCGAGAACCTTGGGCCGGACGGCGGCAATCTTCCGGGCGTCGTAGCTAAGGGCTATACGGCCCAGTTCACCTATCTGCTAACCGGCGAAGAAAAACCTGAAGCGGGAGTGGTCACGCCCAAGTACAACCTGTTCGGGGATGGAAACGGCAAACAGGGGTTTGGCGCGTGGGAGCTGAAGTTTCGCTATGCCAATCTCCAGATCTCAGACGGCACACCGAAGTCCAATCGCGCAGAGTCTTTTTACTTCGGACCCAACTGGTATTTGAATCGGTTTGTTCGATACATGCTTGACCTGGGGGTTGAGCGATTCAAAGACCCGCTGCGCTCGCCCCGTCCCGGCGAGAGGAACTTTTTTGTCGTTCTAAGCCGCGTACAGGTAGCATTTTAATAATCCGATCGGCGTGCGAGCTGCAACAATCGGGTTCGATGTCTGGTTTTCGAAGGAGCGCATGTCAATAGTTCTCGAACAGATCACCAAGCGCTTTGGTAACCAGTGGGTGGTTGACAATGTGTCTCTTGAGGTGGCGGACAAGGAATTGTTTGTCTTGCTTGGATCCAGCGGCAGCGGGAAGAGCACGATTCTGCGAATGATCGCCGGTCTGACCGAACCCACGAGCGGCCGGATAATGCTGCACGGGACCGATGTAACTAATCTCGCTCCTCAGAAGCGAGGGACAGGCTTCGTCTTTCAGAACTATTCGATCTTTCGACATATGACCGTTGCCGAGAACATCGAGTTCGGGTTACGGATTCGGAAGTCTCCAAGAGACGAGCGCATGCGCCGCAGAGAACAGTTGCTTGACCTGGTAGGGCTGGCCGGGATGGGAGGCCGCTACGCGCACCAGCTCTCGGGCGGGCAACAACAACGTGTTGCGCTCGCCCGCGCGCTGGTTTACGAACCCAATGTGCTGCTGCTCGATGAGCCGTTCGGCGCGCTGGACGTGAAGATTCGGGCGCAGCTCCGGCGCATCCTCAAGGAGATCCAACAGCGACTCGGCGTCACCACCATTCTGGTCACCCACGATCAGGAAGAAGCGTTCGAATTGGCTGATCGAATCGGAGTGCTTGAACGTGGCCGGCTGCTCGAGGTGGGCGCGAGCGAAGTTCTGTATGCGAGCCCACACACTCTGTTTGCGGCAACCTTTCTGGGAGCGGGAACCGTGCTCGTGGGGCGCGCCGAAAAGGGGCAGGCGCGATTTGGCGCGCTTAGTTTGCCGATACCGCCTGATAACCCGCACGAAGACGGCTCGCGTGTTCAGTTGCTCTTTCGACCTGAGCAAGTGACGCTGAGTGCCGCCCCCCCTTCTGATATACCGGTCATCGGACAGGGCCGGGTCATAGAACAGAATTTCGCAGGAGCCCTGCGCCGCTTGCGACTTAGACTACCGAGAGTGCCAGGGATGAGACAGATTGCGCCGTTGCCTCCGTTCGGGGAGGAAGGTTTGTTGGTCGACGCGGTTTTCCCATCCGAAGCGGGTGTCAACGGACAACAACTTTGGGTTGGTCTGCGAGCGTGGAGAATTCTGGATCAGCCGGATCCCCATCTTCTGGTATGTGATGCGGGAGACGGCCCCACTACACCGCTTCAGGTGGCCCGCTTGTTCGCCGAGCGGCTCCGGGCAAGAACTACCGCTCTTGCAGTTGCCGAGCATCAAGAAAAGGCAGATCCGTTGCGCGCGAAACTGAGAGAACGGATTAAAGCTGCGGGGCTGCCGGAGGATGCATTGCGGGTGCGATTCGGGAAGGCAGCCGAACAGATCGCCGCGGAGCAGGCTGAATCGCTCTATGAAATGTTGGTAATGACTGCTCGCCCGCGGTCGAAGGCTTCGCGGCTGCCGGCGCTCGAGTCCAGAGCGATGGCGCGAAATCTGGGACCAACTTTGATGACCGTCCTCAAGCACACCGATGTGCCGGTCCTGGTTGCCAAGGGCGAGCGAACGCAGGTCGAGCGCGTATTGATTTGCACCGCAGCCGGAGAGCCCGGCAAAAGCGATGTGCGGGAAGGAGGGAGGATGGCGCGCCGGCTCGGAGCCTCGGTAACGCTTGTTTACGTGGCGAAAGAAGCGGAAAGTGTGAGCGCGCTGACGCGGAGCCATCTCGACCGCGCTGCTGCCACGTTGACTGCCATCGATGTCGAAGCTGAAGTGCGAATACGGACTGCTGCTACTCCAATTGCCGGCATAATGACTGAAGCGCGCGAAGGAAAGCATGACCTGATTGTAATCGGCGCCCATCGACCGACTTCTCGGCGCCGGTTCAAGCTCAACGACGTTATGCTTCAAGTCCTGTCCACCGCAGACCGGCACGTGCTGGTTGTCCCGGCAGACAGGATGTAAGTAAAATTTTGCTGTTGTGCTGCAGATTTCGAAGCTCCAATAAACGTGAGGTCAGATTTGTCGAGCACCCCGGAGAGAGCGCGTACGCGCAAGATCATTTCTCAGCTCAGGAAGGCGTATCCCGATGCGAAGTGCAGCTTGAACCACAGCAGCCCGCTCGAGTTGTTGATCGCGACGATCCTGTCCGCTCAATGCACCGACCAGCGCGTAAACATCGTTACCGCCGATCTATTCAGAAAGTACCGTTCGTGTGCCGACTACCTGAAGGTCCCGACGAGCGAGCTTCAAAACGACATCCGCACGACCGGTTTCTTTCGCAACAAGACCAAGTCGATTCAAGGCGTGTGCAAAGTGTTGGCCGAGAACGGCGATCGAGTACCACAGACCATTGAGGAATTGCTGGAGCTTCCAGGCGTCGCTCGAAAGACGGCGAATGTGGTGATGGGAAATGCTTTTGGAATCGCGAGCGGCGTCGTGGTGGACACTCACGTATCGCGTCTGTCACAGCGTCTGCGGCTCACAACGAACAAGCAGCCGGAAAAAATTGAGCGGGATCTGTTGGAGCTCGTGCCGAAGAATGACTGGATCGAGTTTTCGCACTTGCTGATCTACCACGGCCGGCAGATATGCAAAGCCCGTAAGCCGCTGTGTGAGCAGTGCGTGGTCGAGAGGCTCTGCCCGTCTTCGAGACTTAAGACCGGAAAAGAACCGGATTGAGCGCCGATTGTGAGTAGGTGACTGCGGCAGGCCGTCCGTAAGAAGAGCTCAGCACTTTAGAGTGTTCCCTTCGTCTTCCAGCCAGTCTCGGGTCATATCACACCACAAAGCGAGACCTTGCCACTGTTCGAAACGCGAATAGTATCGGGCAATCTTTTTGTCGGAGGCTTTTCGCGCACCGTTGCGAATTCGAGCGAACTTACCCCGAACCCAGGAATCGAGCGCGAGACCGTCATATCGGCCTACAAGCTTCAACATATTCTCAGCAGCGTAGTCTCCCACACCCTTGATGCGCTTCATCTCCCGCTTGAGTTCGGCGGTCGGAAGGTCGCTTGAGAGCCAGCTTTCAACGTCGACGTCCTTGCTTGCGACGCGCTCGGCGAGCTCCTTGAGATATGGCGCGCGATAACCGGCTCTCACTTTATCGCGGTAGAAGCGTTCGGGCATAGCGGCCATCGCCCTGGGTGTGGGAAATGTGTATCGTCCCCTGCTCGACGGGCGTCCGAGCGCCTCCACTAGCTCATTAACCATTTTGTCGGTCAGCGCCCAGGAGCAGTTGGTTGTGCAAATCATCTTTACCAGGTCTTCAAAGACGGTGGGCGCTCGAAGCAGTCTCCCCGCGCCCGAGCTTGCAATCCAGGAAAAGCCGGCATCGTGCGCAACGGCGTCGTAGAACTGAGTCATATCATCGTCGAGCCTCAGCATATGCCGCACGTCGCGCGCGACCTTCTCAAGCGACGACTGGCCAATCTTGCGCGGGGTGGTCACCATGACACCATTGTTCCCTTGCGAGATGGCCACCGAGACAGGCCGGGTTTCACCCAGGTCGATGACTCTTGTAAGAGTCCAACTCTGCTGGTCCAGATCGAAAGGCGGCAAGTCATACCAACCGTGACTGATGGCGGTTCGGCGGAAGTTGAAGGTCGACGGAGTTGGAATTTTGATTTCCATAACTGTGTGCAGGCGATTGGCTATCGGTCAAAGTTGCGTATGTGTCATCTCAGCGTCTGTCAGTTGACTTTGTAGCCGGGATTAAAGAAACGAAGATTGATGAGTGACCAGTGGCGACGCTCAACGACAAAATGATTCACCCTTCTTCATCGAGATCGACAAACTCCTCGGCGGGCTCCAGCAAAAAATACTGGTCGAACACCTCGACGGTTCGCGGTAGATCCACCTCGCCCGAGGAGAAGAGGTACTCAAGGAATCTTTCTTTGGTTTGAAGTTCGTCGTCCACCACGTCCTGACCGAAGCCGCCTTGAGTTATTGCCACGATTATACGCTGGGCGGCATTCTCATCCGCTTCGTCGCCGGAAGCGTCGGAACGCGCGGTGCGTTTCCGGAGCAGATCGATGTAGTCCGGCTTGAAGCTGACCACGTAGAATGACTTTTCCATCTCCATAGAAATACCGGTTCAGGTTCGGGGTCGAGGGTTTCTGGTTTCTGGTTTCGTCTCATTACCAGAAGCGAGAAACGAGAAACGAGAAACCAGAAACGAGAAACCAGAACCCGCGAACCGAAACCTATGTTGTTCGCCGGTAGGCCGCTCGAATGACCGTTTTAATATTGCCCCGAATATTGAAATCGCCCTCGATGTCGACCGCGACCGGATCGCACGCGCGTACGAAGTCTTCCAGTATGCGATTGACCACGTGCTCGTGAAAGATCTTCACCGAACGAAACGCGTTGATATACAGCTTGAGCGATTTCAGCTCGACACAGCGCTCATATGGTACGTAGTCGATCTTGATCGTTGCGAAATCGGGGAAGTCCGAGAACGGACAGATTGCCGTGAACTCGGGGCAGTTGAACGAGATGTTTATCTGCTTGCCCTTGTACATGTACTCGAATGTGTCGAGTTCAGGAAGAGACATCACATCAGGCGGCGTCTCCTCAATCACCAGTTCTGAATGTTCAAACACTTCTGGCGCCATCATCGGCTCCTTTTGCTCTTTCGAAAGAGGCACACTTTAGGGGCGAGTCGCTTCACCAGATGACAGCAAATAGGGCTCGAGACTCGGCCCCGGCAAGCGATGCCAAAACATAAACGGTGCGTACTCGAGAAATGTTTTGCCAAGTCTTGGCGTAACGCGACAACTGTTCGCCCTTTTCCATGCGTTCATGATCTTGCTCCGACATCGGTCTAATCAAATCGAGAACCTCGATTTCTGATGCACCGTGTCATCGGGACGTTAGAAGGGGGCCTGCTGGCGGCGGCGGAGGAACAAGCAGAGCACTACTCCGCAGGCGAAGCCTCCGATATGCGCCATGTATGCGACCCCTCCTTGCGCAGCCGCGAAAGTTGCCGTGTATTGGTGGTATATTTGGAGAAGAATCCAAAAGCCCAGAACCACGACAGCTGGAAGCTCTAGTGTCGTAAACAGGAATCCTAGAAAAACAAGATTGCGCACCCGGTTTCGTGGAAACATGATTAGGTACGCCCCCAGGACACCGGCTATTGCTCCTGAGGCGCCCAACGACGGTATCGGGGAGTCAGGGTCAACAAGAATCTGAGAGAACGTCGCGGCTGTTCCGCAGACCAGATAAAAGATCAGAAACTTACCGTGCCCAAAGTTGTCCTCTACGTTGTCGCCGAAGATCCACAAATACAGCATATTACCGAGAATGTGCAGCCACCCCCCGTGCATAAACATCGAGGTAAAGATGGTCAACCATATAGGGGCCGGACCGGGGAATTGCGGAATGACCGGCCCGCCCGGAACTCGGACCGGACCGACAAGGTCTACGTTGTGGGTGATCTCATATGGCACAGCAGAATAGGCGTAAGTGAATTCAGCGCCCGCTTCGGTTCCGGTCGTCTGTTGAAACACCAAAAACATCACTGCGTTGATGGCGACAATCAGGTAAACGACAAATGGTGTGCTGCCGCGACCCTGGTTATCATCACCGATTGGAAACAGCATGCTTTTCCTAGTTGACTAACTGAATCTTGGAATTGGATTTCTCACGTCCGCAACAGCCGTTGATCTACGCGTGCTGGCGTACTGCTGATTATCCGACCGGGAATCCCCAGGTCAACCGGAGCACCGAATCTGGAACTAACCTTATTTGATTAAAACGTCGGTCGGTCTCGCACATGAAAACTCTACGTTACCTGCCGCTCCACTTGAGCTTGCTGCGCAAGATATTGAAGTAGTCCCTGTCCTTAGCGCAAACCGTGTTAAACGTCTTCGCGCTCCTGCGAATCTCGACCTTATCGGCAGCCATCAAAGGCATGCCTATCTGACCGTCGGCCGTGAGCATGATTTCCTGCTCGCGAGTATTCATCTGGAGTTTTATTTCCACCGTGAACGGCAGCACCAGCGGCCGATTCGTCAGGGTGTGCGGGCAGATCGGGCAAATGGTTATCGCCTGACTCCCCGGCGCCATGATGGGACCGCCCGCGGACAGGTTGTATGCAGTCGAGCCGGTGGGCGTCGCCACGATCAAGCCATCAGCGCGGTAGCCGGTGACGTAGTGTGTGCCTACCCAGCAATCTATATCGATGATTCGAGCGAGCGCCGACTTGTTGACGACCACGTCGTTTAGCGCGGTGCCGCCGCCAACCTGATCCCCATCCCGAAGCACTCGCCAATCCAGCATCGTTCGCTGGTCCACCTCATACTCACCGTTAACCACATACTCGAGCGCGGCTATAGCCTCGTCGGCGCCGAACTCAGCGAGATAACCCAGCGTTCCGAGATTGATGCCGAGCACCGGCGTGCCACGCCCCGCTACGAGACGAGCCGTCGCGATCATAGTTCCGTCGCCCCCGAGAACTATCAGAACATCGCAGTTATCGGCAATCTCCCTGGCCGAAGCTGAGAATGTGCCCGGGGGTAAGTCCCTGACGCGGTCGTTGACGAATAGGTTGATTTCGTGTTCAGCCGCCCACTCCGCAATCTGAGCAGCAAGCTGGGCGGCGCGAGGCTCGCCCGGCTTGGTGATAATCCCGAGTCGCGCTGGTACGTTCTGGTTCATAGCAAAAAGCGTGGGACGTGATGCGTCATGCGTGACTGGCCTATTATCGAAGAGGCTTGCGGCTTAATCACGCATCACGCATCACTCATCACGCATCACGGCTTTCTCTCTTTTGCGCCGCTATTCATCGACCGGCACCCATAAGATAATGCGGCGAATTACCTGTATGTTGTCGGGCTGCAATCCGATTTCAAAGACGTCGTATTCGTTTGCAAGGGCAAGATACTCGTCGTAGAGTGCGCGCAAGGCTTCACTGGCTTCCTGCTCGACGCGCTCAAGGTCCTCGCGCAGCTCTTCTTCGTCGGCCCTGTAGAGTTCCTCCTGTGAGCGCGGCTCTGCGGTGCCGAATACAGCTCCCGCAAGCGTTGAGAACATCCCCGCCAATCGGTTCTCGCTTTTGAAGAAGTGCAGCTTGTTTGAAATAAAGCTTTCAAGATTGACGCTTTCCGCAAGTAACCCTTTCGAGGCTTGCGCCTCGCGCACCTGTTCGAGCTGAAGCTCGAACCGGTTCCGAAGCCTCTTCAGTTCGGGCTCGATACGACCCAGCGCGGCATCGGCGACCCGGGCAAGGAAGTCCTCAAGGGAATCTTCAGGCGAGGAGAAAAGCCCAAACACCGGGTTGAAGTAGACGCTGATTCGTTCGGTCCTGACGAGTTTTTCGATCAGCTCGCCGGCGCACTGTTCGATCGCGGAGTTGGTCGCAAGATAGTTGCCGGGCCGGTAACCGATGGATGGATCACCTTGCAGCGCAAGCTGCGACGGTCCCTCGAAGGTGGTGGCCGGGGAGTCCCAGTTGATCGCCAGATCCGCCTCCGGAAGCCACGCAGAGTAGCTGCGTTCCTCTGAGTGGTTTAGCCCGGCGCGAAGACTCCGAAAGTTGACGGCACACTCTATGAGCACCGCCGGCCGATAGACCCGGGCACCCGACTCGTGACCCTCGCTGGTCTTCAGCCAGGTCTCGGGTATGCCGTCGATACGTAGTCTCTTGAGTGACTGTCCGCTCACCACGTTCGAAACAAAGTAGCATAGACTTCAGTCTGTGTTTCACTCCAAACTAAGGTCTCTAGAAGGCTGACTAAAAGCTCACCGGAGCACAGGCTTAAGCCCGCTGGTCCAGCGTCGATGCTCCGGCGGACTGAGAGGTTTCGTTGCGATAGTAAAGGATTCGTCCGCAGTTTTCGCAAGTAATGAGTTGGTCGCCCTTGCGGACGTCGCTGAATATCTTGGGACGGACTCGTACGCGGCACGCCGCGCAAATTCCGTTATTTCGCACTTCAGCCAGGGCCTGTCCGCGGCCCAAACGCGACATCCGCTCGTAGGTTGAAATAAGATGACGTGGCACCTGACCCGTTAGGGTCTTCCTTCGCTCGGCGCATTCTTGCAACACGCCGCTCGCCTCTTCGTGTTCCTTGTCCAGGGCGGCGAGTGTTAAATCAACTTCCCCGCGCATACGCTCGACGTCCGGAGCCCCGGCGGCTATCGAGGCATCGAGTTTTTCAAGTTCTTCCATCCGCTTGAGTATCTCGGTTTCCAGCGCGCCGATATGTTTTTTTGCGGTGTCTATCTCGCGTAAGACGGCGGTATACTCCTTCTCGTTTTGTACTCTGGTCTTGTCGCGCTCGAATTTTTCGTGGTTTTGTTGAGTGGTGGCCAGGTCGGCTTCTAGCAGTTGGCGGTCTTCGAGGGTTCGTTCGTGCTTGCTCTTCAGGTCCAGGAACTCGGCGGCGTGCTGCTTGAAATCGTTTTCTGTGCTGTCGCGCTCTTCCGGTATTCTCGAGAGCCGATCCGAGATACGCTGCATCTCGAGGTCGAGTTCCTGGAGCTCAATGAGCTGACTCAATTCAGGGCTCACAGAGTTCCTCCAATTTTCCCAAGGCAGAGTCTACTACAACGTTTGGCTATTCTCAAGTTTGCATCGACGGTTTGCACCGACAGTTTCCATCGACAGTTTGCATCGACAGTTTGCATCTCAGTCTGCTTTCGCGTTCTGAGTTTCGACTCTAGCTGGCATTCTGAGTTCCGACTTTAGTCGGTCTTGCGTTCTGAGTTCATCAATCATCGGCGATCTAGCTCGAGTAAAGAGTGGGTCAGAATTGCAGAAGAAAAAGCCGCTAGAGTCGGAACTCAGAACGTCGGTACTCAGAACAGCCGACTAAAGGCGTTCCAAAACCGCTCCGCAATTGGTATTTAGGCTTCAACTGCGCGCTCCAAGAAATCAGCGCGAAAAAAATGTTCTCTGTTGCAGGTTTGTGATTGACTTTGTTCACTGGAGCGCCATATAATCCGCGCGCCGCTACAGAGCAGAGACCCCTCTCTCGAAATTCGTGCGAGCAAAAGCAGGAAAGAGCCTGATGATTTCCGAGTCGGCAGACATAAAGCTTGCTCCGTGCCCGCATTGTGGGGGCACTGGTTGGGAGTTCGTCGAAGGTAAAGGCGTGCGACCCTGCCAGTGCAAAACCGACACTCGCACTGAACTCCTCCTCAGTCAGTCCCGGATACCAAAGCGTTTCCAGCATTGTGGGTTTCATAACTTCGAGCCGATTTGCATTTCGGTCGGCCGCGCGCTGATGAACACCAAGAGGTTTGTGGAAGAGTATCCGGTAGTTGACGTAGGGCTACTGTACCTCGGGCGATGCGGGGTAGGGAAGACTCACCTGGCCGTAGCCGCATTGAAGGAGCTGATCAACAAAGGTATTGGAGGATTGTTTTACGATTTCCGCGATTTGCTGAAAGAAATTCAGGACAGCTATAACCCAAAGACAAGCACATCGGAACTGAGTATCCTCGCACCGGTCTTCGACGCCGAAGTGCTGGTGCTGGATGAGCTTGGTGCGAGCAAACCAACCGCGTGGGTTCAGGAAACAATCACTCACATAATCAACAAGCGATATAACGACCGGAGGGTCACTATCTTCACCTCGAACTACCTGGACATTCCTATCGGCTCCGCCTACGACGAAAGCCTGACGGATCGTGTAGGCGCGCGGCTTCGATCTCGATTACACGAGATGTGCAGATTGGTTCCGATGGAAGGCGACGACTATCGCGAAATGCTTCGAGCTCGCCGCGGCAGCCGCTTCTCCGGTTGATGGATTCCCAGTAAAACCAAAGAACCGCCCAGTCTTTTAAGGAGAGTGGTATTCGGCCGTTTTTCTTTCTGAACGTGTGTTCAGGTGCTGTGTTATTTGCGAATTTCCACGTTTGCCGACGACAGCGTTGTGCCCATCACTCGCTGAAGCTCTGCTACAGCCTTGCTGTAGTCAGTCATGGCCTTGAGCTCACGGCCCTTGGCCTGCGACAGCGCGTTTTGCCGCTCCAGCACAAAATAGGTCGTCGATAACCCAGCTTGAAAGCGACGCTGCTCGCTCTCGCTTTGTTTCTCGGCGGCCTCGCGCGAAGCTCGCGCCGTCTCTACACGCTGGCGTCCTGTCTCGACTCCCTGAATGGCATTGCGAACCTCGACCTCGATCGACTGTTCGAGCGTTTTTCGCTGAGAGTCCATCTTTCGCCCTTCAGCGATCGCGCGGCCCAACTGTCCTTCCGCAGAGCGGTTTTTCAGCGGAAAGTTGAAGGCCACGCCGAATCGGAGAGTGCGAAAGTCATTGCTAAAAAGATTCTGGAGACTCTGACCGTATCCGCCCACCAGGAACCCGGGCAGATCCGCGCTCGGAGGTACCGTGACCGCCGGGATTCCAGCAAGACCCGACAAAACGTTGACCCGTTCGAGCAGCAAACCTGTAGTCGAAGTAAACGGATTGCCGGTCAGCAGTCTTGCGCCGCTGAGACCGGTGGAGGTGTAGGACGCGATCAAATCGACCTGGGGCTTAGTCTGATTGTCAAAGAATTTGACGTCGACCTTATTGATTTCCTGTTGCAGGTGATTCTGCGCAAGCTCGGGCCTGTTGGCCAACGCTGCAGCAACTGCGTCGCTCAGCCCGAAGCTGACGCCTCGCTGATCCGGCGTTTCAGTGGGCACTATCGGTTGATTCCAGACGCTGGACTCCCTGTTCCCAAGCACCAGTTGCTTGAGCGCGTTCTCCGCGCGAGTCACCGTTTCTGTAGCGGTCAACACGTTTTCGTTGCGCTTCTCAAGCTCTGCCTCGACGGAAACAAGCTCGATTGGCGCAATCGACCCTTCGTTTACCATCCGCCGGTTGCGTTCGAGTTGGTTCTGCGCAAGCTCGACCGACTCTCGCTGAATCTGCACATCCCGAAGCGCGAATACCAGGTCCCAGTATGAGCGCTGGACGCGGGCAACGATATCAATAGCCTTCTGCCGGAACTGGCTGTCCGAAAGATCCAGTTTGCGTTGGGCAATATGAATGCGGCGGCGGGCGTCATCCATCGAGAAGTTTCGCAGAATCGGTTGGCGAATCTGGATATTCAACGCGCTGTTGTACTGCGGGTTGAGCGAAGCGAACACGCTGTTGGAATCAGCGCGCGAGTTGGCGAACCCCGCCAGCCATTGCGCGCCGTTGGGCAGCAACTGCTGTGCGCTGAAGTCGTAGTTTACCGTTTTAGTCGTAACGCTTCCGTTGGGCCCTCCGGCCAATACCGAACCGACGGGCACGGTCCTGTGTTCGTAGAAGCTCGCCGCTCCCAGGACAACGTCTCTCGCGCCTCGCGCCGCGAACAGATCGTACTCGGCCTGGCGCACGTTGATACGTTCAACCTCGATGTCACGATTCTGTTCTAACGCCATCTTGACCACGTCGAACAGATTCAGCGCAAGCGGACGGCTCTCGTCGACTCCGACTCGAGGAGCGGCTGTTTGTAAACGCGATGGCTCGGCCTGCCGGGATTCTTGAGCTGAGGCTTGCGGGAGATTGACGATCTGCGCCATAGCCGACGCAGGCAGCGCAATCGACAGCACAAGCGGCCACACAGCGATGCGCAACCGAAGGATTAACGAATTGAAATAAACCGTCATGACTTCTTCTCTCTCACTTATCGGAAAAGACCTAAAAACATCGACGTCGCCGCTGCCGCCTTGCGCCGCGCCCATCCGAAAGGCGTCATAACCAGGCGGCCGATCCGTCCCCATACCGAAGACACCGACGCATCGTCAAAAAGAGAATACGCGACCGGGGTGACCACCAGCGTCAGCAGCAGACAAAGCGACTGCCCTCCGATCACCACGACCGAAGTGGAACGGTTGACCCCGGAACCGGGTCCGCTGCTCAGAGCCAGCGGCGTCATGCCCGCGACAAAGGCGATGGTCGTCATCAGAATCGGGCGCAGCCGGTCGCGGCTCGCCTGGACTAACGCCTCGTGGCGCTCGACCCCCTTCTTACGCAGCCCGTTGGTGTGATCTATTTGAAGGATCGAATTCTTCTTTACCATTCCGAAAAGGACCAGCAGACCGAGCAGGGTGAACATGTTCATCGCCTGTCCGGTGACGATTAACGAAAGCAGCGCGAACGGCAAACTCAACGGCAAGGCCAGGAGCACGGTCACTGGGTGTATGAACGATTCGAATTGAGCCGCCAGCACGATGTACATGAAGATAAACGAGAGGGCGAAGGCGATCAGAAATCCGCGAATGGTGCGGCCAATCTCCTTACTCGAGCCCGAAACGCCGGCATTGTAACCGGGCAGCATCGCCAGTCCCCGCGCTTCCTCGCCTAATTTCCGGAGTGTGTCGCTCTGCGAAAAGCCCGGCTTGAGATTGGCGGTGAGCATCACCTGACGCTGACGAGAGACGCGCTCGATCTGGGTGGGGCCGGTTGACTCATCCAATTTCGCGACGCTGTCCAGACCGATGCTCCCCAGCCGCGTTGAAGGGACATTCAATCGGCTGATGCTGCCCGCGTCGGTGCGAAAACTTTCGCTGGCCCGGACGTGAACTTCATATTGTTCACCGTTCTCATTGTAGGTTGAGACCTGATCACCGCCCACCAACAGCCGCAGGGTTTGCGCGATATCGGAGATGCCTACGCCAAGGTCAGCCGCTTTCTGACGGTCAATCGCCGCTCGCAGCTCCGGCTTGCCCACTATCAAGGACGTATCGGCATCGACCACGCCCGGAAGCTGTCTGAGCTTGTCCAGCAGACGTTGTGAATACTCGTTGAGCTTGTCGAGGTTTGGTCCAACCAGCATGAACGAAACGTCGGCGTTGGCGCGCCCGCCGCCGCTGATCGCACCAACGGGCGTGACCGTGCTGCGCAGACTGTATGCCTGGAATAGCGGCAACACTTTCTCGCGCACTCGCCCCATTACGACGAATTGTGAGACCGGACGCTGATCAAGATCGGCGAGCTTGACGTAAATCTTCGCCTGATTCTGAGTTCGCTGCTGATCATCGCCGATGGTCATCAGCGTGTAATCGACATAGTCCAGCTTGCGAATGCCCGTGGCGAGCTGTTCGGCGATGTCCAGGGTCTTTCGAAGCGAAGTCCCTTCCGGCGCGCGTACCGTGACCTCGAATTCGCTCTGATCGTCGACCGGAAAGAAGTTAAACCCGACTCGAGGGCCGAGCACAAAGGTGGAAGCGAAGGTCAGCAAAGCTATCACGCAAATCGCAAGGCGGTGGTGCAGCGACCAGGTCAACATCGCGGTATACCCACGGTCCAGCACCCGCATGATCCACGAACTCTTCTCGCCGGAGTGCGCGGCGGGTTGCCCGGGCGCTCCCTCGTTGCTCTTCCGCTTTAACCGTTTGAGCATTCGCGCGCTCAACATCGGCGTCAGGGTGAAGCTGACCAGAAGCGAGACCAGGATCGCGAAAGACATCGTCAGCGCCATGGGCTTGAAGAACCGTCCAGGAATGCTCTGCATGAACGCGACTGGGAGAAAAATCACCACCAGGGAAAGCGTCGTGGCCATCACCGCCATACCGATTTCTTTGGTTGCTTCGATTGCGGCGGTAAACGGCTCGTAGCCCTTTTCTTCGATGTAGCGGAAGATGTTTTCGAGCACAACGATCGCGTCATCGATTACGATACCCACCGACAGCGTCAACCCCAACATCGACGGGGAGTTCAGCGTGATGCCGAAATAGTCCATGATCGCGAACGTCGAGATGATCGATGTCGGAATAGCAATCGCCGAAATGATCGTCGCGCGCAGGTTGCCCATGAACACCAGCACCACCAATGCCGCAAGCAACGAGCCCAGCATCAGGTGCTCGCGGACGGCGTGGAACGAAGCGAGAATGAATGTTGATTGGTCTCGCACGACTTCGACCGAATAGCCCGGTGGCATTGATTTCTTGACTGCTTCCAACCGCGCTTTAATCGCCTGGACCACCTCGATCACATTGGTGCCCGACTGCCGGCGCACTTGAAGAAGAAGCGCCTGCTTGTCGTTCAACCGGCCTGCCGTCAACTCGTCTTCCTCGCCGTCCTCGGTGTGGCCGATGTCTGATATTTTTATCGGATAGCCGTTGCGGCTCGTAACGACGATGTCATTGAAGTCAGCGGGACTCTGGAGCCGGCCGAGTGTGCGCAGGGTTAGCGAGCGATCCGCCTGTTCCACGCGACCGCCCGGCACCTCGAGATTTTGGGCTTGCAGCGCCTGCCATACCTGCGTGATTGTCAGGTTGTAACCGCGCAACTTGTCGCCGTCGAGATAAACATTGACCTGGCGTTTGCGTCCGCCAATGATCTGCACCTGCCCGACGCCGTTGACCGATTCGATCTGGCGTCGCAGCACCTTATCGGCGAACTCAGTCATCTCTCGCAGATTGCGGCTCGAGGCGACGGAGATCGTCATGATGGGCGAGGCGTCCGGATCCAACTTTTCAATAGTCGGCTGTTCGATCGTGCGCGGCAGATTGGGGAGCGCCCGGTTGATTTTGTCGCGTACGTCCTGCGCAGCGTCGTCGAGATTTCGTTCGAGGTCGAACGCGACGAAGACAAGCGAGACGCCTTCGGAGGAAGTTGAGCGTAACTCGTCGATGCCGCTGATGGTGTTTACCGCCTCTTCGATCTTGTCGGTGATTTCGGTTTCGACTTCCTGCGGCGCTGCGCCCGGAAACCGCGTCGTAATGGTGATGGTAGGAAATTCGACTCGCGGGAACCGCTCAACAACCAGCCGATTGTAAGAGAAAACGCCGAGGACTATCAGCGTCATAATCAGCATCGTCGCGAAGACGGGACGACGAACGCAAATTTCAGCAAGTTTCTGCATAAACTCTCTCTACTGCCGGGCTCATCGAGGAGGGTCGCCCACAGAGGGCGCCCGTATGTCTATTCCGCATTGGGGTTGGCACTTTCAACGTTGACAACGCTGCCTTCCTGCAATTTGTCGAGGTTGCTGGTCGCGACGCTCTCGCCCGATTTCACACCCTCGACAACTTCAATCAGGTCGCCATCGGCGGCGCCGGTTTTGACGATGCGCTCCGAGGCGCGACCATTCTCAATTACAAAAACCTTGCTCAAACCGGCGATGATTTGAATCGCTCGCCTCGGCACCATCACTGCCGGAGCATCCTTAGCGGTGATCAACGAAGACTTTGCGAACATTCCGGGGTGAAGGAGGTTGCCGGGGTTTGCGACCTCGGCTTCAACCGTTAACGCGCGAGTCTGTTCATTCAGGGACGGGCCGATGCGGACGACTCGGCCCGTGAAAGTGCGATCGGGGAAAGCTTCGACTCTCAAGGTCATCGTCTGCCCGGTACGCACCGCGGCCGCGGCATATTCAGGAATGTCGGCGCGCAACCGCAACGGATCGATCTTCACAAGCGTAACGATGCGACCGCTAACCGCCACGTAAGAACCCTTTGAGGCGTGCTTCTCTTTCACCGCGCCGCTGATTGGGGCGCGCACCACCGTATCGGTAATCGCCTTCTTCGCGAGGTTCAAAGCCGCGCGCTGATGCTCGACTACTGCCAGTTGCTGATTGACCGCATCGACTGCAGCCTGGTAGCGGGCCTGCGCCAGATTGTAAGTCGTAACCGCCTGGTCGTAGATTGCGCGGGAGATGTCGCCGTTTTCGACTAATTTCGTTTGGCGATCGAGATTCACCTTCTCCCAATCGAGTTGCGCCTTTGCGACTCTCACGTCCGCGTTTCGATTCGGGTCGAACTTCTCACCGTCAGTCATTCCCAGGCGGGCCAGCGTTTGCTTCAGCGTAGCCTCTGCCTGTTCGAGCTTGAGTTTTGAGTCGCGCTGGTCGATCAGGGCTATGATCTGTCCTCGGGTTACGTAGGTCCCGAAATCGACGTTGATCTGAGCGAGTTCACCGGGCGCCTGGGCCGAGACTACAAC
>JBASRM010000775.1:0-5264 GCA_049273835.1 Blastocatellia bacterium
CCGCTGAACGCCGGGATGCGAGAGTTCGTGCCCCCGCCACCGTCCTCATCCTGAGCCACCAGATTACCGTCAGTCCCGAGCAGATAGAGATAGGTGTCAAACTGAGCGGAACTCAACGTGATGACAAGTTGCTGGCCGGCCGTTCCCGCGAAAGAAAAGCGGTCCGCTCGATAATTGCCGGCCGCTTGAGTCGATCGAATTGGGGAGAAGCAGTCAGTTCCACTTAACGCGCCATTTATAGTCTGTCCGATGCTTGTGGGAGTGACACTGCAACCTGACGCGTCACCGAACTGCAACACAGAAAACGTCTGCCCGGCGATCGTCATCGTGCCTATTCGAGCAACTGGACTAGCGTTAGCACCCACAGAGTAGCTGACTGTGCCGTTTCCGGTTCCGCTTGCTCCCGACGTAATGTTAAGAAACGGTGCGTTGCTGGCCGCGGTCCAGGCGCAACCCGCGCTGCTCACCGCGACTGTATTGCTGCCTCCAGCGGCGACAAAGCTCTGGTTGGTTGGAGCAAGGGTAAAGGCGCTGCCTCCGCCCTCGACGCGTACAAGCGCAAAGTCAGACAGAATTGCATTGGTCGAACTAGATCCAGCAAGGACGATTCGGCCATCGGACTGCAAAACCATATCGTTCGCAATATCACTGCCGTTGTTGAAATCGACCGTGAGCTTTCCATCGTTGTCGAACGTCGTGTCCAGGCCGCCGTCGCAGTTGTAGCGCGCAAGCGCAAAGTCCGATCCTGTGCCTGCGTTGCTGGCACGACCGGCCGCGAGCACGCGCCCGTCAGATTGCACCCCAATGGCATTGACGAGATCAGTGTCCGTCGTGAAATCAGTGGTGAGTTTGCCATCCCCATCAAATGAGTTGTCGAGACTACCATCCGTGTTATAGCGCGCCAGCGCAAACAGAGCATTTCCGCCGTTGTTTGTCGCTTGCCCCGCCGCGATTAGTTTACCGTCAGGCTGTCTTGCAAGAGCGAAGGCCTGGTCAATCGTTGTGCCGGTGAAGTCCGTCACGACTTTGCCGGCGCCGCCGCCAAACGTATCGTCGAGGCTCCCGTCGGTCTTGTAACGCGCAACCGCGAATAGAAAGTTTATGCCGCTTCCGGTGTAGCCCGCAGCCACGATTCGCTGGTCCGGCAACAAAACGAGTGCCTGTGCCAGGTCCTCAGAGATGAACGGCGTGCTAACAATCCCGCCAGTGCCGAAGTTATTGTCGAGGCCACCATCGGTGTTGAACCGCGCGAGGATGAAGTCGTTGTCAACGAATATGGTATCCTCGTGACCGGCAACTACTATGCGGCCATCAGACTGAATCGCCACGGCCCGCGCAACGCCTCCCGCGGACAGATTTGTAGTGACCTTGCCGTCGGTATCAAACGTCGTATCGAGAGTCCCATTCGTGTTGTAGCGAGCGACGGCAATCTGAAACATACCGTTGGAGTTTCGGGCGTATCCAGCTGCAACGATCTTGCCGTCTTCTGGCTGTATCGTCACCGCATACGCTATGTCCGTGCCCGTGCTGAAAAACGGGGTAGTGACTTTCCCGCCGGCGCCAAACGACGAATCCAGGCTTCCGTCGGTGTTATGACGTGCCAGCGCGAAGTCCCCGCTGAGATTGTCGTTGAAGTTACCACTTACTCCGGCTGCGATGATCTTCCCGTCAGTTTGGACCGCTGTTGCAAATACCTGGCTGTAGAAGTTCGAGAAAGTGGTAGTGAGCTTACCGCCAGTGCCAAATCCGGCGTCCAGACTGCCGGGTGGCGAGCCAACGCCTCCCTGAAATACCAGAAAGGTCAATCCAGCAATGGTCATAGACCCGGTTCGCGTAGCGCCGTTGTTAATCGCCACTGAAAAATTAACAGAGCCATTTCCAGAGCCGCTGCCGCCGGAAGTGACAGTTATCCACGCGGCGTTGCTTATCGCTGTCCATGGGCAGCCGGTACCTGCGATAACGTTAATGTTGCCGCTGCCTCCGGCCTGGCTAAAGGTCTGACTAGTTGGCGAAATGGAATAAGTGCAGCCGCCGTTACAGGGTGTTCCAACCCCGCCGTCGTAACGCGCAAGCGCAAAGTCGGACAAGATGGAGTTGGTCGAGGTGTAACCGGCAGGCACGATGCGCCCATCGGTCTGAAGGGCTAATGCGTAAGCGATATCCGTGCTGGTATTGAAATCAGTTGTGACTTTGCCGTCGCCACTAAACGACGAGTCGAGACTACCGTCGCAATTGTAACGGGCCAATGCGAAGTCCAGCCCGGTTCCGGCGTTGTTCGCCTGTCCCGCGGCAACCACGCGCCCGTCGCCTTGCAGAGCCACTGCGTAAGCCACATCCTGACCCGCCGTGAAGTCGGTAGTCACGCGACCGGTGCCATTGAATGAGACATCGAGACTGCCATCGATGTTGTAGCGAGCCAAAGCGAATTGACCGGGGCTTCCGGTGCCGAAGTTGGAACTGGTGAAGCCGGCTGCAATCAGCTTCCCGTCCGGCTGCCGAACCAGGGCATTAGCCTGATCTACGCTCAAGCCGGGGAAGTCCGTTACGACCTTGCCTCCATTGCCGAAACTGTTATCAAGCGTGCCGTCCGAGTTGTATCGTGCCAGGGCGAACACGAAGTTTAGGAAGTCGCCGGTATAGCCGGCAGCTACGATGTGGCCATCAGGCAGCAACAAAAGCGATCGCGCGAAATCATCCGATATGAAGTCGGTCTTAACCACGCCGCCTGTTCCGAACCCTGCATCCAGGCTACCGCTGCTGTCGTACCGGGCGAGGATAAAATCTTTGGGTACTATGTTGGGTGCGCCTTCTCCGGCAACCAGGATCTTTCCATCAGTTTGGATAGCTATCGCGTGGATCACACCTCCGCCTGAGAGAATCGTGGTCACTTTGCCCCCGGTGCCGAATAGGGGGTCAAGGACACCGCTGGTGTCGTAACGAGCCAGCGCGAACTGTTCACTATTCGTAGAGTTGCGACCATATCCTGCGGCTACAATCTTCCCATCGGTCTGAATCGCCACCGCGTACGCGATATCGGTACCACTGGCGAAGATCGGCGTGGTGACTCTTCCACCCGTCCCGAACGAAGAATCCGGACTGCCATCTATGTTGTGCCGCGCCAGCCCAAAGTCCCCACTAATATTGTCGTTGAAGTTGCCGCTTACTCCGGCGGTGACGATTTTGCCATCGCTTTGTATCGCCATTGCATGAGCTTGCGCGAAAAATGAAGGAAAGCTCGTAATGACTTTGCCGTCACCATCAAAAGTAGGATCGGGGTCACCGCCCTGCGAAACCGCCGTCGCGCCCTCACCCGACGGCGCTTGAATAGCAGAACGAAGATCAAATAATCCGCCTAACAGATACACCCGCATAAGCGTATAAGTGAACGGATTGATTGCCGCAGCCGGTTGAGCACGCAACGATGTGGCCCCCAGCATTCCCTCCGCGCTTTTTGTCGTCGTTCCCATGGCCGGCGTGATGTTGAACTCGATCCGGTCCATGGGCCCCGGCGCACCGACCACCTGCGCCAGCTCGGCCGCGGTCAGCGTGCCTACGAGTAATTCTCCGTTTGAAATAAGAATCGCTTCGCGCAGCGTGAGCTTGTTGTCCCGCTCGTTGTTATCCAGATTGCTGTTTACTGTGATGGTGGCCCCGTTAACACTCGGCACCAGTACCAGCGCCGAGCTCCCGCTGGTAAGCATCACCAGGTCGTCGAGCGCATCCCCGTTCAGCCGCATGCCCAGTACTGCAACAGGCTCCCGTTCCATTTCCAGGGTAGCTGTCTCACGCCGCCCTCTCTCTGACAAGCCACTCGCCTGGGCATTCAACTCTTCATCGGCTTCGTTGAACGTGTGAGTAACGATCCGCGCACAGCCCTTGTCGAGAAATAGTAGTTCGTCGGCCGGAGAACTCGATACGCGAGCCTTTACCATCCGTTCGCCCGCTGCTGGCAGCCGCTCTTCGTTCCAATCTTTCAGCTTGTGACCCGCCGGGTTAGCCCGATCCCGGCTGAGAACAAACGATTCGTTCGTGTCGGTGAGTAGCGCGAGTTCGGCCTTTCGGTTACCGCTAAAATCACCAACCTCCACCGACTGAATAGCGAATGGGAAGACTCGACGATCGATGGTTGCAGGGAGGACCTTGGATTGGTCGCTGTTGTCGAGAGAGAGCTTGCGGTCTCTCCCGAGAATCACGATTAGTTCATGGCCCGCCCCAATCACCAATTCCATTTCCTGATGGTCGTCGAGTTGTCCTATTGCCATAGCACTGCCCTCGGCCGGCAATGCGAAGACTTCCGGAACGGCCCTCAACGCACCTTCGGGCCCTTCAAACACAAGAGCCTCCGGCCCTTCCTGTGTCATTACCGCAACGGCGATGTCCTCGAGTCCATCCCGCCGGTTAATTTCACCCACCACCATGGCGGTCAGGCGTCCCGGCAACTTCAGCTCTCTGGCTATTGCCAGTCCGCCATTGCCATCTCCACTCAGGAAGTAGAGGAGGTTGCTGCCGCGCGCCGCGGCGACGACATCGAAGATCCCATCGGCGTCAAAGTCGCCCGCGCCGATGAAGTCCGCGGCCTCCGGCAAGGAAACCGCCGAGGCGGGCGACAGAAATGGGGCCTCCGAAGACGTATTTGTCAGTTTGCGTTGTTGGGCTTCGAGTGACCGAGGATAAACGGCATCTGGATCGCCGCGATGCAATGTGATGATGCCGCCCCGAGGACCCGCATAGCCGGCAACCAGATCCGCAGCCCCGTCTCTATCGAAGTCAGCAGAAGCAAGCGATCGCGGACGTGCGGCGTTATCAGCAAGCGCCTGAATAAGCTGTCTTGGTCCCTCGTATTCGGTGATCAGTTCGCGACCCTCACCAACACTGAGCCAGGAAGTACTTTGACTGTCAGGACGGCCACTCACGTGTTCGCTCATCCTGGCAGGGATCGCTCTGGGAGACTTCGCCGCGTTGACGCCAGTCATCCACCACGTGGTGAGGCCTGCCGCGAGCAGGAAAACTGCGCTGGTCACTCTAGCGGGCTTGGCACGATAAGCGCGTCTTGGATTGGCAATAACAGGGAGGATGTTCATGCCATTCATCTCCTTGATCAAGCTGAGGACCGAGGGAATTCGTCAATACAAACCTGAGTGCGACGCTTCAGCTTTGGCGTTTATACGCCGCGTATGCGTTGAGGTTGAGTTTAGTTGATAAACATCCCCAGTGGAATTGATTAGAATCGCCGATATGCAGAGCAGTCGTCGGTTCTCCTGATT
>JBASRM010000781.1:0-2898 GCA_049273835.1 Blastocatellia bacterium
TTTGTAGGCTGAAACGTGAAGCTCTCACGCCTGGCGGCTGTGAGCATACTGGATCGTCAAGCCTCGTTGTAGGCTGGAACGTGAAGCTCTCACGCCTGGCGGCTGTGAGCATCCTCGATCATCAAGCCTGCTGTAGGCTGGAACGTGAAGCTCTCACGCCTGGCGGCTGTGAGCATCTGAATCATCATGCCTCTTTAGGCGGGCTCCTTTCCCGCTTGCCGTGTCTCGCTGTGAGACGCCAGATGCCCTGGAACGAGCCAATCTACCCTTCAAATCCATAAGATTAGCCCTCAATTGACGGCACATTTGTTGCCCTATCTGGTATTCGCGTATTTGCCGTCTGCGCGTTTGTGTACCTAATCAGTGCAACCGCATCTCGTTAGGCATCGGAGAAGATCAAACAGAACAGGAGGCCGAGAATGGTTCCAAAAAGGTTCATCATCGCAATCGCAATGTTTCTGATGCTCGCAGGTAACTCGTTCGCTCAAACAGTCGAGGTCAGACGTTTCCATCCGGAGGAGCAGGTGATGGTGGCCAAGCGCCACACACTTGCCGTTCGTTACAAAGATAACGATGACACGTCGGTCAACATAGCCGGCACAACTTTGAACAGCCAGGCAAGCGGAAAAGCCGAGGTCAAGCGCAAGGAAGGCCGCACACGAATCAAGTTAGGCATGCGCAACCTCGGTCACCCCCAGGCGCTTGGCGCTTACTACACTACTTACATCCTCTGGGCCATAGCTCCCGAAGGACAGGCAGACAATCTGGCTGAATTGCCAATCAAAAATGAGTTCGAGCTGGATGTAACAACTGCCTTTCAAACGTTTGGGTTGATCATAACCGCAGAACCGCACTCTGCGGTCAAGCTTCCCAGTCCTGTTATCGTAGCTGAGAACATTCTTCGAAAAGGGACCGAGGGCGGCATCGAGGCGAGTCGAATTGAATACAGCGGCGACCCAGGGACGCTCTACGTTGTCGCAACGCAAGACGCCCCGGCATTCAGCGCGGATTACAATACACCGCTGATGATCCTCGGCGCACGCCGGTCAGTCCAGATCGCCAGGCGGGCAGGTGCTCATCGATACGCGGAGCCGGAATTGAGAGAAGCCGAAGTGAAGCTGGCAGCTCTGGAGCAGACCTGGCCGGCGCGCCGCAAAGATGAAGACAAGTTCAGCGGTCTTGCTCACGATGTGATGCGTCTTGGTGAGCGCGCGCGAGAACTCGCGGTCGAACGCACCGCGCAGGCCGGCCTTGATACCGAACGCCGCGTCGCCAGCGAAACAATCGCACAGGCTCAAACTGACGCAGACCGCGCCAGAGACGAGGCTGAGCGCGCGAAACGCGAAACCGCCGCCTATCAGGAAGCGGTCAGCCGAGCGGAACGCGAGCTTGCCGAAGCGCGCAATCGGGTCGATCAAGCATTGACTGAAGCCGACAAGGCGAAGGCCAAT
Organism: Blastocatellia bacterium; assembly: GCA_049273835.1. GTDB lineage: Bacteria > Acidobacteriota > Blastocatellia > UBA7656 > UBA7656 > Onstottus_A. Next base: position 1,452 of record JBASRM010000781.1, read on the forward strand.
GAGGAACTTGCTCGAGCCCAGGCTGAACGAGCACGCCTCGAAGCCGAGCAGGCGAAACAGGACAAAAACGAGCTGCAACAGAGACTTTACACCTCGATCTCAGCAATCCTGGAAACCCGACGCGAAGCTCGCGGTCTGATAATCAACCTTTCGGACGTGTTGTTTGATTTCAACCAGGCCTCGCTCAAGCCTGGAGCTCGTGAAAAACTCAGCAAGCTGGCGGGCATTCTTCTTGCGTATCCGGGCTCATATCACTTGGAGATCGAAGGACACACCGATTCAATAGGCTCGCAAGACTACAACCAGAAGCTGTCGGAGGATCGCGCCCAGTCGGTCAGCAGCTACTTGCTGAAGGAGGGACTCGCTGCTAATCGCATTTTGGCGGTGCGAGGTTTCGGTAAGTTGAGACCCGTCACAACGAACGACACCCCGGAAGGCAGACAGATGAACCGGCGCGTCGAGATCATCATCGCGGATCTTGATAATCAGCCAATTCCAGACAAGCGTTAATCATCTGACACGGGGTTGAGTTGAGTAGAGGGCTCAGTCGGACGGCTGAGCCCTTTTTTTGGGTCGTACAACGTCACCGCAAGGGCGCCCAATCGCCTTCCAAACGAGAATTTTCCGAGGCTGCGCTGCGCCAAACGACATTGAGTCGAGCTCGGCGAAGACTCAAATTCAGAACCCGAAGCGGGAGAAGTAGAAGCTGTAAAAGGCTATCCAGACGATCGCGAGAATGGCCACCTCGATCGCGGCCCGGCGATGGGTCAGCGGCTCGATCGCTCGCGCAATCCCGCGAGCGGCAACCGTAGCGAGCAGGAACCGGGCGTATCTCGCCGGAACCGAGATGAGCATCAATGCAACGAAGCTGCGCTCTGTCGCTCCCCACTCGACGGCGTAGATCTTGTACGGTATCCCCTTCATCGGTCCGAGCAACACTGCGAGCAAGCCGCGGCCGCTTATTTGATCAGTCACGGTTGCGATCAAAGCCGGGCTTATGGCCGGAATATGATCGAGAAGCCTTCGAGCAGCGTCAGGCTCGCGCATCCCGAACGCATACATGACAGCTCCGCCTGCGAGGGCGCCTGCGAGCGCGGCACCCGTCGCTCTCAGCGCGGGTCTGATCGCCCGGCATGCAATCAGCGTCAACAACACATCCGGAACGAAAAGAAGAACATCGCTTCCGCAAGCGCCCACGAAAAGGCGAGCGACAGCGCGGCGCGGCTCGATGCGAAATCGTCCAGCGCAGACTTTCCCGGTTGCGAGTTCATTTGACCTCGGCGAGCTCGCGCACCGCAGCCTCGAGTGCTCTGTTGATTTCCTGGCGATTGCCTTCGAGAATGCGTGGTGCTCCTATCCTGATTTCACAAAAGAACGGCACCGGTATGAACTCACCCTTTGGCAGGCTTCGTCCCATGTTGACCAGGTAGGCAGGAATCACCGGCAC
>JBASRM010000785.1:0-22854 GCA_049273835.1 Blastocatellia bacterium
CCGCTGAAACCGTTGGCAAGGAACATTCCTTCTACGCCCGGAGCAGGGCCGATGATCGCGTGGTGATCCGGTGTCATCTCGTACATCCCGGCCCACCAGCGGCGCGGATTGACTTCGGCATCGGCAAAAACTGGCACTCTCTGTACGGCTCGTGTCAGGATCTTCTCGATGAATCCATAGTCGAAGTCAGTTCTGAAACCGGAGGTCTGCTCCGGATCAGGCCACGCTAACAGAAAACTAGTTCCTTCAGGGCGAAAGTGGAAGCCGCTGGACATGTCGATTACCATCGGAAGCCGCGCGGAAAGCTGTGAGAACGATTCCGTCTTTACGATCTGTCTCCGGAGCGGTTCCACTGGTAGCTCCAGGCTGGCCAGACGCGCAACTCCGGCGGCCCACGGTCCCGCGGCGTTCACCACCGCTGGGCTCGCAACGTAGCCGCGAGAAGTCTCAACGCCGGCTACACGCCCTGTTTTCAAGTCGATTCCGGTCACTTCCGTTTCCAACCACAGCCTCACACCTTGCTCGCGGGCTCGTTTAGCGAATCCGGTCATGACACTGTAAGGGTCAACAAAGCCATCGGTCGGACAGAAGCTACCGCCCAGTACATCATCCGCAATTAACTGTGGGATCGTTTTAACGATGTCTTCGCGCGTGACCATTTCCACATTGTTCAGCCCGCACGCCTGCTGCTGTTTGAAATTCGCTTTTAAGTATTCAAGGTGCGCTTCGCTGGTGGCGACAAAGAGATAGCCGTTAGGCCGATAACCCGCGGTGTGACCAGTCACATCTTCAAATTTCGAAAACAGATCGATCGAGTAGAGCGACATCCTGATATTGATCGGCGTGGCGAATTGAGCGCGCACGCCACCCATGCTCTTGGCGGTAGATCCCATCCCCTGCCGGTCTTCACGCTCGACGATCAGCACGTTCGTGCAGCCTGCCTGCGCCAGGTGATAAGCCACACTCGACCCGACGATCCCGCCGCCGATGATTACTACATCTGCCGTGTCAGTCATAGTTGGTCCGTGGTCCGTAGTGCGTAATCGGTAGCAAGTATTCACAAGCAGCGGTATACACGCAACCGAGTCCTGGCTACGGACCACGGACTACGCTCCTTTTGACGCCTCCTTTCATTTGTATTATTCTGAACCTCAAGGAGTCCTCGCAGTATGAAAAATCGGACGCTGCCGCTGCTGGCGATCGTGGTGATCGCGTTGTCAACGCTGGCTGGCGGCTACTATGGATCGAAGCGTCCAGCGCACGTAACCAATGCCGAATCCGATCTGACCGATCAACTCGCTGACGATTTCAAAGAGGCTATCGTAGAAATACAGGAGGGCTACGCAGGTAAGGTCGATCTGGAGCTCCTGGGTAAGAACTCCATTCAGGGGATGCTTCATCAGCTCGATCCTCATTCCACCTTCTTCACCAAAGCCGAGTTCGATGACGTTCAAACCGAACAGAGCAGCCGGATTTATGGTATCGGGGTTACGATCGCCAAACGATACGATCACGTCTACATCCTCTCGGCGACCCCCGGAGCGCCTGGACATCGCGCGGGTCTCCGGTACGGCGACGCGATCATTGCCATCGACAAGCAGAACATAGATGAGTGGACAAGCCAGCAGGTCATGCATCGAGTGCGCGGCGAGAAAGGCGAACCGGTCGAGTTGACTGTCGAAAGAGCCGGTGCTCCCGGCCCGATAACCGTGCGTGTCCGGCGTGACGAAGTAAAGCTTCCCTCTGTGCGCAATGCTTTTATGGTTGGGCAGGGAGGCACCGGTTACATTGCATTGACCGGCGGCTTCTCCAGCAAGACCGATGAGGAGTTGACCGAAGCCCTGACGCAACTCAAGGAAGAGGGCATGCGCCAGCTTGTTCTGGACCTTCGCGGCAACCCCGGCGGCCTTCTTGATGAGGCGATCAAAGTATCAAAGAAGTTTCTGGCACCCGGTGAAAAAATCGTCGAGGTTCGAGGGCGCGACGAGGAGAATTCCGCACATACCTACGAAGTTCCGGATAACAACGTGCCTGAGACGATGCCGATGGTCGTTCTGGTAGATCGCCAGACTGCCTCGGCCTCCGAAATCGTAGCCGGTGCCGTTCAAGACCATGACCGCGCCCTCATTGTGGGAGAGAATACTTTCGGCAAAGGCCTTGTGCAGGGAGTCTTTCACCTTTGGGGGGGGACCGGGCTGGTGCTCACGACCGCCAAATACTATACGCCGACCGGACGATCAATACAGCGAAACTATTCGAACGTGTCGTTCTATGACTACTACTTGAATCGGAGCGAAGCCCCGAGCGTGACGGCCGGCGCGCAGCACGGTGACCCGCTGCGCACCGATCTTGGACGCACGGTATACGGCGGCGGAGGCATCACGCCCGATGTGGAAGTCAAAGCTCCGGCGTTGTCCAGCCGCCTGTTTTACGGCATCTTCGACTTCGTGCGACTGTTGGTCGCGGGGCAGACTGCTGGTTTACGCGAGTACCGAATCGCTGAATGCCAATACAAGACCAGGCTCTCCACTGAAGACATCAATCGTTATCCGGTTACCGAGGAACTGTTGTCCGCGTTTCGTCAGCACATATTGAATAAGCCACAATTCAACATTTCAGAGGACCGTATCAACGCCAATCTCAACTATATCCGCGCGCAGATGCGCCGAGAGATTATCACGGCGGCATTCGGCCCCGAGGCGGGCGACCAGGTCTACCTCTCAGACGATGTGCAGTTTCGAAAGGCGTTTGAGTCTCTAGACCGCGCGCGTGTACTTGCCGATAACGCAAGACGTGCTCGCAGCGACAGGCAGTGATCGAACCGGACGCTCGCTCTCGACGCGGCTCTTCCTTTTCTACAATCGCAATTACTCGATCTAAAATCTGCGGTAGGTTTTGCGCCGTACTATCCCCAGTGGTCCTCTTGGCCTCAATCCTTAGGGTTGTGAGGACCCGCTGACGTTAAATCTCAAACCGCAGCCGCCGAAAACGGAGAGCCCGGAAACGCCAGACACCGGGCCAGACTGCCGCCAGTGTAAATCTCAAATTGAGTTTGGCCTTTACATTGCCGGCCGGCGGGGAAGACAAAAGATGCCGAGCAATGAATACCACTTTATTACGCACTGGCGTGTTGAAGGCACAATCAACGAGGTCGCGAATATTTTGAAAGCTGCGGAGGAACTGCCTCGCTGGTGGCCGTCGGTTTATCTCGAAGTGAAGGTACTTGAATCCGGTGACGAGAATGGAATAGGCAAGGTCGTCAGTCTGCATACAAGAGGCTGGTTGCCCTACAGCCTGCGCTGGCAGTTCCGCGTCACCGAGTCACGATATCCCCACGGCTTCAGCCTGGAGGCGTGGGGCGATTTCAACGGGCGCGGGATCTGGATCCTCGAGCAAGACGCTGAGTTTGCGAAGGTCACATACGATTGGAAGATACGTGCCGAAAAGCCGCTCTTACGAGTGCTGTCTTTCCTGCTTAAACCGCTATTTTCGGCAAATCACAGATGGGCGATGAGTCGCGGAGAGGAAAGCCTCGAAGGCGAGCTCGCCCGAATCCGCGCACTGACCAAAAGAGCGCCGGAGTTCAAGCGCTAGGTTGCGAGCCCTTCAGGTTGAACTTCCAACGGGCACTGTGATAAACCGCCAACGTGTAAGCGGCGCCGGCCGCTGCCAGCATATCCTTCAACATTAGCCGTAATGCGGCGCGAGGCCCGATATGATTTCCGAAAAAGACATAACCATCAGGCCCGAGCTGCCCGTGAAGCCCGGGACGCAGATCTTTCCGACCAACTCGGTCGAGTTCGTCAATGTGATCTCCCACTACTATCGGGGCGAGATGGCGCGGATGATGAGCTGGCGCGACCGGCTCGATCGAACGACCAACTGGGCCATAACCGGAGTTGGAGCGATGTTATCAATCTCGCTGTCGTCACCGCAGTCGCATCATGGAGTGCTTCTGTTTGCGATGGTGCTCATCTTTCTATTGTTATACATCGAGACCCGCCGCTACCGTTTCTTCCATGTCTATCGCACGCGCGTTCGGTTGATCGAGCGCAACTACTACGCGCGCATCTTCGCCCCGCGCGACCTGCTCGATCCGGCCCACTGGATGAGCCAGCTCGGCGAAGACTTGCGGCTTCCGAGGTTCTCAATGACGCGCAATCAAGCCATGGCCAGGCGGTTGCGCCGCAACTATATTTGGCTGTTTTTGATCCTTCTGCTCGCCTGGTTGATCAAGACCACGACAGGAGTTCTTCAGGCCGCTGGGAACACCGCGATGGTCCACTCCACCGGCGAGCTGTTCAAGAACGCTGCGATTGGCTACGTCCCCGGGTGGATCGTGGTAATCCTTATCATCATGTTTTATAGCTGGATGTTCTTCATCATGGTCAAGCACAGAGAGACTGCCGGCGAGCTTGCCTACGGTGAGGTTCACGTGTAGACAGCAACAGACGAGCGAGGCAGAGGCATTGAAAATTGAAAAATGAAAATTGGCGGGTCAGAATTTCCAATTTCAGTTTCAATTCTCATTCGCCCTTGCCGTTTTCCCCTCTCTCTTGCGCGTTTGATGATTTGCATCATACTGTTATTAACGGCCCCAGATGGTCGATCAGGCTCAAAGTATGACTGGCAGAGAGGTACTGCACTACAGGATCGCGGAACGGCTCGGAGCGGGCGGTATGGGCGAGGTTTTTCGCGCCGAAGACACCCGTCTGGGACGTCAGGTCGCGCTCAAGTTCCTGCCGGCGTCATATCAATATGATCCCGAAAGGCGCGAACGATTCTTTAAGGAGGCCCGTGCCGCGTCTGCTCTACGCTCTCCCTACACCGCCGCCATCTATGACATCGGGGAGTACGAGGGGGCCAGCTTCATCGTGATGGAGTTCGTGAGGGGGCAGTTGCTTTCGGCGATGCTCGGTCACGGACCTCTTCCAGTAATTGACGCGATCGACATCGCGATGCAAGTCGCGGACGCGCTAGACGAAGCGCACTCGATTGGCATCATCCATCGCGACATCAAGAGCTCGAATTTGATCATCACCGAGCGAGGGCTGGTAAAGGTCCTGGACTTCGGGCTTGCCAAAGTGACCGGCAGCCTGTTGGCGGCGGGCACCGATAGCGACAGCGACCCAACAACAAAGCTCGGGCAAGAAACGGTAACCGGTCTAGTGCTCGGCACCGTTTCGTATATGTCCCCCGAGCAGGCGCTCGGCCAGGCAGTAGATCACCGGTCGGATATTTTTTCCCTGGGCGTGGTGACTTACGAAATGCTGACCTCGCAGCTCCCTTTTGCGGGCGATAGCGCGACCAAGGTGATCGACAGGATTGTTCATCAGGAACCGACTGCCCTCGCCCGATTAAACTACAACATTCCTCAGGAGCTCGAGCGAATCGTTCGTAAAACCCTGGACAAGAATCCCGCGTTTCGATACCAGGCTGCGCGTGAGATGTACATCGATTTGCGCAGCCTGCAGCGCGACCTGGACTCGGAGAAACGCACCGCGAGCGTCAGTCAGCATCAAACCAGCGAGCATCAGCCAACCGCCTTGCTTTCCGACACCAGGCCGGTAGCGGGTACCACGACACCGGTGCACAAGCTCGAAAACTCGGTGGCAGTGATGACCTTCTCGAACATCACCGCGGAGCCCAAGGATGAATGGATCGGCTCTGGGATCGCCGAAACGGTGACATCCGATCTCAAGAAAGTCCGCGGGTTGTCGGTGATCGGGCGCGAGCGAACGTTCGAGGTGCTCAAGGATTTGGCGACCGGCGCGCTAAATGATTTTGACGAGTCGATCGCCATCGACATCGGTCGCCGGCTTGCCGCGTCGTGGATACTCGGCGGCGGGTACCAGCGCATCGGCGAGATGATCCGCATCACCGCGCGCGTTATCGACGTCAATACCGGGGAGGTCGTTCGCACCGTCAAGATTGACGGAAAGATCACCGAGATATTTTCGCTTCAGGACAAGATCGTTTACGAGTTGAGCCGGGGCCTGAATCTCGAGCTTGGCACGTCGGAGATCAATGAGATTGAAGCCGAAGAAACTCAATCGGTCGAGGCGTACGAGAGTTTTTCGCGCGGAATGATCAATCTGAGAACCGGCAGCCGCGACTCGCTGGATCGCGCGATTCACTACTTCGAGAAGGCTGCCGAGCTTGATCCGAACTACGCCGGTGCGTGGGCGGCGCTTAGCGCGGCTTACGATTTGAAAGGCGGATTCCTCAGCATCCCCGAACTCTCTCACAAGGCTGTCGAGTTTGCCGAGAAGGCGGTCAGGTTAAACCCGCGTCTTTCTCACGCGCACCAGTTTCTGGGAGGTGCTTATAGCACTCTCGGCCGCTTCGATGAGGCGATCGCGGCGATGCGAGAGGCGGTTACGCTCGAGCCGAACAACGCCGGCGCTCACGGATCGCTTGGCCGGGCGTACTGGCTCGGAAAGGGAATGGTCGAGGAGGCAATCATCGAACTCGAGCACGCGGTGTCGATCAACCCGCAGGCAGGCTACTCGTATCTTCAGTTAGTTTTTCTTCACACGCTGATCGGAAACTACTCGCGCGCTGAAGCAGCCGCCAGACTCGCGATTGAACTGCAAGAGAAATATATCTCAGGCAAAGAAGGTCTTCAGGTTGTGGGGGCGCACACGCGGCTTGGCTATTGTTACTATCGCCAGGGGCGCTACGATGAAGCGATACAGGAATACCAACGGGAGTTGGAGTTTCTAACAGCGAGCGACCACGCGCTTCGCGAACGCTCGCTGACTGAGTTGGAGCAGAAACTCGGCGCGGCTTACTTGAGAAAGGGCATGACTGGAGAATCCGAGCAGCATTTCAAGCGCGCTATCAAGCGATTCGAAGAGCGGTTGGGCAAAGGCAGCGACGATCCTTTTACGAAATACTACATCTCGAATCTCTATGCGCTGAAGGGTGACGCCGACAAAGCGCTCAAGTATCTCGGCGAATCGATGGGTCCGCTCAGAGCAATCAATACTCTTCGCGCAAAGAATGACCCGGACTTCGAGAACCTCCGGCAAGATCCGCGGTTCCGGGAGATGATCGGCGAGGCAGCATTCCGTTATTAGCGGGCGCCTATCGACGAGTTGATCATTATGAATCTTAAGACTGCAACGCGAGTGTTCTTCGGCCTCGTATCGCAGGATTACCTTTGAGGCAATGTTAACCCGGCCCTCATCCCTCTCAATGGCATAGACTGCAGCGCAGACGGGGCCAATCGTTTCGTAAGCGATTCCTTCGAGGCATTGGTCCGAAAGCTTGAAGACGAACGTACAGACTATGATTGAAAATATGAAAGCAAACGCGGACCTCCTTCAATCTCTATTGTGACCCTTCACACTGCGGCGAGCGCTAAGATTATTCTACTGTCCGGCATATTCGTACCTGGAATGGATGGAGCTAGACGAAGCTTCGGCTGTCGCTTTATAAGGTTGGTGAAACTCTAAGTGCTGGTCTTTTTACTCGCTAGCGAAGTCTTTGTTTCAAGCACTGGTATGCCGTCCGCAAGGGGATGAATACGACTATGAGATCGATAAAGCTGCAAGCTTTGGTTTTGCTTCTATTTTCGCTTCTTGTTGTTGTGACCGCGAAGCCGAGCGAGAAGGTTCACGCCGCACAGGATCAGTTCCAGGTAGCGGCCGTAACGCCTCTGCTTTTCGGGGCAACAGCGGGGGGAAGGGGTGGCCCGCCGTCTAACTTTTACGGGATCGATCCGCTGACAGGCGTTGCGACCCTAATTGGGCCCATTGGCTTCACTCGCGTGACCGCCATGGATTTCGATCCGCTCTCTGGAATCCTCTATGCGATTGGCGATCGCTCTTCCGATGGACGCATCGTCGTCCTAAGAATCGATCCTCTCACCGGCGCGGGCACCGAGGTAGCGCCAACCTTTGGAGCCGCTATCGCTGATATTTCGTTTCGGAACTCGGACAGCAAGCTTTTTGGCTATCTGTCATTCATTCAAAGACCCGAAATATTTACCGGGGCCCTGTTTTCGATCAATCAAACCAATGGCGCGCTAACCCAAGTTGGGCCTAACGTCTCTTTCGGAGTAGGAAACGGGATCGCGTTCTCGCCCAGCGACACGTTGTATCACGCCAATGGCGGCCAACTCTTCACTGTAAATCAGACGAATGGCGTAGAGACACAGATAGCACCTTTGCACTTTCCCCCGGGTTTCACGTTCCCCAGAATATCGGCGATGGATTTCCGGCCAGGCACAAACATTCTGTACGGGACAATACAGAGCGGAAGCGCGGGCAACACGGTTGCCTTCCTTGCGACCATCAATATCACCACCGGAGAGGTCAACACTATCGGCCAAACGGCAACGGGTATGGACGCACTAGCATGGGCCCCGGGGGCTGCCGTTCAATTCGACCTCTGTCTGCAAGATGAGAGCAACGGCAACATTCTCCAGGTCAACTCGATAACCGGCGAGTATCAGTTCACAAACTGTCTGGGCTTGACGATCGGGGGAACAGGAATGATCACGAAAAAAGGTTGCCTGGTAACTCTGCAAGTAAATGGTCCGGACCGAAGAGTGCTCGCCAGAATAGATACTTGCATGATGAGCGGGACGGCCTCAGTCCAGGTCTTGTCGCCGAGCCGCACGTTCTCAATTCTGGATCGGAACACTGCTAACAACGCCTGTAGCTGCGCGGCTGGGTAGCGCGTAAAACCTTAGTGTGCCGGGTGCATGCTAGTCTTCTTCTCCGGCAAACGAAATACTCAGGTCCCGCGCGACGCTTATCAAATGGTGATCAAGCGGGACGGTTTTGACCGCTTCGACGCATCGCGAAAGCCGGACCGTGGTGATCTGACTGCAACTCCAGGAAATCATATGCCCCAGATTTCCGTCGGCTATGGCCCGCACCGCGGCCGAGCCATAACAGGATGCAAGCATCCGGTCGAAGGCAGTTGGAGTGCCGCCCCTTTGAAGATGCCCGAGCACAACCACGCGGCTTTCTTTACCGGTGAGATGTGATATGTCTCTCGCGACTCGCTCGGCTATCCCGCCAAGCCGGGCCGCTCGATCAACCCCCCCGGCATCTTGATAAACTTGAACGCCCCCGATGGGCTTCGCGCCTTCCGCGACCACGACAAGCGAAAAGTGGCGGCCTTGCTCCTCACGTCGCAAGATCTTGGCGGCCGCCTTGCGCGAATCGAAGGCAATTTCCGGAATGAGTATCACGTCGGCGCCGCCGGCCACACCCGATTGCAGCGCGATCCATCCGACGTGGCGGCCCATCACCTCTACGACCAGCACGCGGCCGTGACTCTCGGCGGTGGTATGAAGCCGATCGAGGGCTTCGGTAGCGATATCCAGCGCGGTGTCGAAACCAAATGTCAGTTCTGTTCCATAGACGTCATTGTCGATTGTCTTGGGCACGCCGACCACCGGCATCCCCAGCGCCGAAAAATCACAAGCGGTCCGCAACGAGCCTTCGCCGCCGATTACTATTAGCGCATCGAGTCCCAATCGCGCGAAATTGCGCTGAGCTTCCTGATAAGCGGGTTCGTCCCTGGCATCCTTGCCTTCTGTGCGCAAAGCGAAGTGCCCACGATTTACTGTTCCAAGCATCGTCCCGCCGCGCGGCAGGAGTCCTCGGACCTCATCAAGTCCGAGAGGTCGCGTACGCGTTGCGCCGAGCAGGCCTTCAAAGCCGTCGAGTATGCCGGCGACCGACCAGCCATAGACATCAATCGCCGTCTTAACCACGGCGCGGATCACTGCGTTGAGACCCGGCGCGTCTCCGCCACCCGTGAGAACCCCGATTCGTTTTGGAGATTGACTCAACCCGGCCCTCCGGCTGAATTCTATCGTTTAACCGGCCGGTTGGGTACCGGTACAGAAGATTTACGCAGGACGCTTCAAGATCGTGTCGTGTTAGCCGTTGTCAGCTTGAGCGGTTCGAAGATGTTCTCTTGCAGGAAGCTCAAGTTTGTGAAATTCGGAATGCCGCCGGTGTGGGTGAATACATGATGAATGGTGAGAGGGCGGATTCGAATGGTGTTGTGCTCATCTACCCATTTCAGAAAAGATTCTGGGTGCCTCGCTTTACGGGCTCACCGCGCCCGCGCCAGAGCCAGGAACAAATCTTCGAACCGATCCGGGATGTTGTCCCACGAGAATTCCGGATTCTGCGCGGCCATAAACGCTGCGCGAGCGAGTTCCTCGCGACGGTTCGGATCGCGGTAGAGGTTGTCCATAGCATTCGCAACGCCCTCCGGGGACACCTCGCTCATTTCCAACACCGAGAACTCCGGTATGTACCTCCGGGCAGGAGGAATCAACTCGCCCCTGCCACTCCAAAGTTCGCGGCACGCAGAATGGTCCGGAACGATCTGGGCCGCTCCGGTCGCGCCGTGCTCGAAACTAACAAGTCCAAAACCTTCTCCCATGGACGTGTTTATCCCGACGTCACAGGCATTGTAGAGCAGGTTCAAGTCCCGGTCTCCGACGACGCCACCGGGTAGGGGATTAAGGAGAACGCGCTCTTCGAGTCCTAATTGTCGAACCAGCGATGTGATTTGTTCCTGCGTTTCCGCATTCGTGATCGCGTGGTGCAGACATAGGCGAACGTTGCCCGGTTTGTCTGCCGCAAACCTGGCGAAGCCTTCGAGAGTCAAATCAACACGCTTCCTTTTGTCGGGCCGGCTGGCGTTAAGTACGACAAACGATTCGTCCAGGCCCTGAAGGCCGCGAAACACCCTCCTCTTTGCCGCGACCCGACCCGCGGTCGAGAATCGAGCTTCGAGCAGCTCCGGAAAGGGACCGAAAAGTTTTCGGTCAACGCCGTGCGGGATGACGTCAACCGCGGGAAAAGTGCTTTCATTGCGGCTCTCTCGCAGCCGATCAAATGCCTGTTCAAACTCCTTGCGCGCAAACTGGGTGTAGACCACAACGCGGTCGGCGCTCTCGAGGGCCGCCGCATCCTTTTCGTTTGTGATGTTGCCGTCCAGTGGAATGTAGGCGATGATCTTTAGCCTGTCTCGATAGGGTCCAAGGATCCGCAGGTAATACTCGAACATCCAGATATCGTGAAGGATAAACAGCAGGTCCGGATGGATCTCTTCAATTAGTCTCGTTGCCTGAAACGCGGCGAAGACATCGCCACCCTTCGGATTGGTCGGATAGATCGTCAATCCGCGATCGCGCACCATTTCGCCCGAATAGCCGATGCCGAGGTAGTGAATCTCCTGGCGCGCGGCAAGCCGCCCCATGATGCTATGCATAACCCGAGTCAAACCGGTGCCGGGAGTGTTGTAGCCGATGGCGATAATCTTAACGCTGGATTGTAAATCGCTCATTGACGGGCTCTCGATTTTCTCCCAGCGGTTCATTATCCTCGAGCGATTCGCTCAATCATTCGCGGGCGCGCGTCGGCCGTCTCGAGTTGCAAAGAACAAACCCAGTCCTTCGATCGCGCCGGTTGGCCGACAGTGCCGACGGTATTTGACGGCGAAGGCTTGGTCGGTGAGGAGACGCACCAGTCTTTCAATGGTGAACCTCGCAGGGTGTTCCGTGGCGAAAATCGGTTTCTTGATCTGGCGGTCCTCACTGATCTCCAGGAATTCTCCTCCGATCTCGTGAAACTCACCGCAGATCTCGTCAATCAGATCCAGCCGGCGGGATGTGAGGAGGATGGGCCATTCCGCGCCCTCGCAATCGAGCTTTAGCAACCTGACGCGTTTCTCTCCATGATTCGTTATTGAGTCGACGATCTCATCGAACGCAAGCTTCGACACCGGTTCGCCTACACCCCAGATCACCGAGCCGCTGCCGGTGTTTGTGATTCCTTCCATACCCTGAAACGACTTTGGAAATGGGTGGTATCCGTCAAAGCGCAGGTCGTCATCATTTGGATCAGATCGCCAGACCGCCCCGCGTGTGATTTGCACAAAGCCCTGTTCAATAAATGGACGCAGATTCTCCGAAGCTATTTCGCAGTTCGCACGATCCGGCTCGAAGCAGAAAACGCGCTCGCACCCTCTGGAGACAACAGCGTGTGCGAATGCTCCGATGTGAGCTCCAACATCAATGACAATATCGTCCGGCCGAAAACTTGAAGGCAACTGGTATTCGTTTAATGCCACCACGCCGTTGAAGATCGGCCTGTCCAGCGTTGTGGGACGGAACTTCCACGCTTCAGACACTACGCTTCTCTCCCGCGGACGCACTGCTGATCGGATGTCGTTGACACGACGGGCGGACCTGAACGTCGGGTTCGTGGGTGACGATAGCAACACAGGCCGGCGCAACTCGAAGGGCACTGCGTTGTACGCAACACGGCCGCGACGTTTTTCGAGCAATGTGGATGTTAGCCCACTAGGGCGCTAACGGGTCTTGAACGTAAAGGAGTTGCATATGGCATACGGCGGTCCGCTTGGCCCCGGCATAAGCGACATCAGCATCAGCTCCGAGTTTCTGGTGGAGCCAACCTCATAGGACGTTGCGCCGACGCCTCGTGGGCCACACTGCCCGGTGAGAATGTAGCTAACCCGGGAATACGACCCGCAACCGAGCACAGAGTTTATTTGTTCCAGGCGTTGCAGCTCCCGATCCGCGCCATATTTCACGAGGTAATCATAGAAATCGCCTTGCGGCACGTGCAGCATGCTGAGGTATTGCGTTGCGATGGCGAAGATGTACTGCGGGCTGGTCATGTATTGGTCGAGGCCATCCGGAACCTTTGTGTTGTTACTTCCGGGCACCACAAAATCCTTGACCTTGTTATGTGGATCGGTAGCGTCTAGGATGAGGATCCAGTAACTGTCATCGACCGGATTCTGAGGTTTGAAATTGGAATGTCCGCTTCCAAACCCGACGATCACGTAGGGCGCCCAGTTTGATACTAAGGTGCTCTGAATTGTGTAAGCAAGCATATTCTGCATGCTCGGCATATGCGGCATTGTCGGCTTCGGCATCTTGTATTCTCCTGTCTCCTTTTTTTGCCTGGGAGGTTAGTTAGTGGCTATCACCAAGTGAAACCGCTGAGCACGTTCCAGCCTCCGTTCCGCTGACAGAGCGGGACCCGGGCTGAATGGCGGCCAGTCTATCGTCAATCTATTTTGATGTCAAGCTTACAAGCCAAAAGGAAGATTCCCAACAATGAGCCCCTCGCGCGGCACCAGCCTGATTCAACTGAGAGGCTTTAACTACAAAGCTCTCGATGAAAGGCCGCGGGCATTCGCATGAATTTGCCGGGGGTTCGGTTGGTGGCTATGATAAACGATGACCGACGCTTCAACATTCTGTGACGCTGTTGAATCAGGAGACTGCAATGGAGCACTCGAAAGGATTCCTAAAGCTTGTAAATGACGCTAAGAGCCGTGTGCGTGAGAACACACCCGAGGACGTTCGACGCAAACAAGATGCGCGGGAGAGGTTCTACTTCGTCGATGTGCGCGAGGACGATGAGTGGCGAAAGGGCCACGCTTCCGGCGCGATACACCTGGGCAAGGGAATAATCGAACGCGATGTCGAAGCGACGATCCCGGACCACGACGCCGAGATCATTCTTTACTGCGGCGGCGGGTTTCGCTCAGCCCTCGCGGCGGATGCGCTTCAACAAATGGGTTACAAGAACGTGATCTCGATGGACGGCGGCTGGAAGCGGTGGCGCGAGCTTGGGCTTCCCATTGATGTGCCCTCCCCGTCTGCCCCTCGCTCAACGTAAATGATCCATCGTCTCACCCGATAGACGACGGCCACGGAGTGCCCACCCCATTGACTCGAGGAACTTCATGCCGAAGCGCAAGTACATAGCCGAGGATGACGACCGTGATGGCTACGCCGATGCCGAGTGCCCCGAGTGCGGGGCGACGATTACGACTCGCTTTCAACGAGGCCGCAATTGGCGCCGCCTTCAATGTCCTGTCTGCCGAGGTCACGTGACTGTGACGATCAAAGAAGAGGAAACGCCTCTCATTCAACTCGGCGGCGTGGCGCAGAGGGATTAATCAGAAAGCAGAACACAAAAATGGCTTCTGAACTCATTGAAGCGGGCGTACTGGACCGGCCCCACGTGATACTGTCGAAACGGCGCCGGCGAGTGGTGACCGCGGGCGTCATGCTCGGAATGTTCCTCGCCGCGCTGGAAGCAACCGTCGTTGGCACTGCCATGCCGACGGTGATCGCGTCGCTCGGAGGGCTCGATCGTTATAGCTGGGTTTTCTCCGCGTACCTGCTCACCTCAACGGTGACTGTACCGATGTGGGGGCGGCTGTCCGATCTCTACGGCCGCCGAGTCTTTTACCTGATCGGCATTGCCTTCTTTTTACTGGGCTCGGCCCTTTCGGGAGCTTCGCAATCAATAACACAGTTGATTGCCTTTCGCGCAATCCAGGGGCTGGGCGCGGGGGCGCTGATACCGCTGAGCATGACGATCAACGGCGATATCTACACATTGCGCGAGCGAACGCGCATGCAGGGACTGTTCAGTGGTGTCTGGGGATTGGCTTCGATATTGGGTCCGTTGGCTGGAGGCTTTATAACGGATCACATTTCGTGGCGCTGGGTCTTCTATATCAACATCCCTTTCGGACTCGCCGCGGCTGTGGTCGTCGGCGTAGCTCTGGTCGAGCCGAAGCAGATCGGGCGGCCGATCATCGACTACGCGGGCGCGACCTGGCTGACCATCTCGATTACGCTGCTGTTGCTCGTGCTTGTGGAAAGCGGAGACCCAACCATATGGGGCGATCCGACGACGCTGGTTCTCGTCGCGGGCATTCTGGTGACCGGCGCGCTGTTTATCTGGACTGAACGCCGCGCTCCTGAACCCATTGTCCCTCTCTCGCTTTTCAGAAATCGAATAATCGCGGTCGGATCCATCACCGGATTCATGGTGGGTGCGGCGATGTTCGGGGCACTCTCGTTCATTCCACTGTTTGTTCAAGGCACCCTGGGCGGCTCGGCCACTGAAGCGGGCGCGCTGCTCACTCCCTTTCTGCTCGGGTGGGTGACCATGTCGGTCGTGGGCGGCAAGTTGATTTTCCGAGTAGGTTATCGGCCGACGATTCTCGCCGGATTGTTTGTCCTGGTTCTTAGCTTCGCGGTGCTCACGACGTTCGGCAGAACCACATCGCGGACGTGGCTCATAGGGGACATTTTGGCGATGGGGGTAGGGATGGGGTTGGTGATGTTTGCCCTTTTGATTACCGTGCAGAACTCCGTCAGCAGGGGCCAGCTTGGAATTGCGACATCTCTAAACCAGTTCTCGCGTTCAATCGGTCAGACGGTCGGAGTAGCGGTGATGGGGACTGTTATGACGATCAGCCTTGCATCACATATCTCCGAGATTCAGACCGAAAGCGGCCTCCCTGAAGCGGATGTCGCGCGAGTGGTTCACAACCCGAGCGCGCTGATCGATCCGATTGCGCGTGCCAATCAGAAACCTGAGTTGATCACAGCGATGTCCGGCGCGTTGGCCGGCGCGCTTCACAATGTTTTTCTGACCGGAGTTGCGTTCGCGGTGCTGGCGCTGCTGTCGGGCTTCTGGCTTCCGGCAGGCCGGATCGAGCTGGAGACGCAAGCCGCCCGGGAAGCGGAGAACATCCCACGCACTCCCGCAGAATGCGAGCGAATGTTGATGGCTGAAATGACAACGATCGATTCGGATAACGAACCCTCAATGGCCGAGAAGGATTGACGGCGTCGTGACATTTATCCGGGGAGATTATCCAAACGCCTCGCACGGTTCTTATCAATGTTGAGCGTCAACGCCAACGCGAGCCCCTCCAAGTGAAAACACCATCCCCACTAGAATTGCATGGTTGGATTCATTCGGGCTGGTCCGGAGTTAGGCTTACGGATCCAGGGTAACTGGTAAGCTGTGCTCAATCAGTCATGATCGAAGTGTTGTTTCAATTTTAAGTAGGTGGTCTCCAGATCTTCAGGCAGCACCCGGGTCTCGCCAACTATCGAGACAAAATTCGCATCTCCGCTCCAACGAGGCACTACATGCAGGTGAAGATGATCGGCTACGCCGGCGCCCGCGCTTCGGCCGAGATTCATTCCGATATTGAAGCCATCGGGATGATATTCCGTCTCGAGTGCCAGCTGCGCGCGCTTGGCTAGCTCGATCATCTCAGTAGTGGCGGCTCCACTGGCTGCGGCAAGCGAAGCCTGATGTTCGTACGGGACGATCATCAGATGGCCGCTGGTGTATGGGAATAGATTCAAGATGATGAAATTCAATTCTGCGCGATGGATGACATAGTTCTCTTGGTCCTTGTGTTCTTGTTCGATCCGGCAGAGCACACAACCTTCTTCCCGATCTGCCGAGGCGATGTATTTGTAGCGCCAGGGACTCCAGATGTGTTCCATTGTTGGTCCGTGGTCCGTAGTCCGTGATCAAGCATCAACGGTCAGTGATCCAATTGTCCATACCAAAGAGTCGCGGATTCGACTACGGACCACGGACTACGGACGACGGACTAATCATTTCCACAAATACTCGAACTGTAATGTTGAGCCCGGTGGCTGAAGCGTGTGGCGGGAAACCATTTCGCCGACATCCGTAGATGTGAGCAGGTCGAGAATAGAACCCCGGCGAGGCTTGGGCGGCGTTACCACCTGGGGTTCACCTTTGATCCCCACCAGCTCAGCCGTAGCCTTTAACACTGCATCATAGTTGCCGAGTCCATCGATCAGCTTTTCGCGAAGCGCTTCTTCCCCGGTGTAGACCCGACCATCCGCGAGCTGCTTTATTCGTTCGCGAGTGAGTCCCGTGTCTTTGCGGCCCTCGGTCACCGCGCCAACAAACTGCTCGTACATCTGATTGATCAAATTCTGCAGATAGGCGCGCTCCTTGGGAGTGATCTCCCGTGTCGGCGAACCAACATCTTTGAATTCGCCGCTCTTGATGATTTCCGGTTGCATCTGCGCCCACTTGAGCAGATTACCGTAGTTAACCCACTCGGCGATCACCCCGATCGACCCGGTCACCGTTCCCGGGTTTGCGTAGATCTTGTTCGCGGCGCACGCGACGTAGTAACCGCCGGACGCGCCTACAGAACCCATCGATATGACAACCGTCTTGCGCTTCTCATTTCGAAGCCACTTCACCTGATCGGCGATTTCCTGAGACGCTGCGACCCCGCCCCCCGGCGTGTCCATACGCAAGAGAATGGCCCGGACGCGCGAATCGTCAGCGTACATCTTCAGTTGTTCATTGATGATCTTCGAATCAAAGATGACCCCCTCCAGATACACGACCGCGATGCGATCACCTCCCAGCCCGATCAGACCGCCCTCGCGTGAAAGGACCAGCGCCGCAAACAGAATGATTGCGACGAAGAATACAAATCCGAAGCCGCCAACGATCAAGACTGTCGTCAGATTGAATTTCTTCATTGATCTAATCCCGGAAACAGCAACGCGACCCGGAGAGTGTAGGAGTGTTTGTGGCACTCGGGTCTCTGGGCCGCGTCACATTCGGATTCTGATAGGCGCGAAGCCTCAAATTCTCGATACTCGAAAGCCCGCCTACTCTTCCTCTTCTTCGCTCTTCTTTTCCGAAGCAGTGCCCAGCAAATTGGCGATGTCGCCCAGCGTGGCCATGCCGGAGCCTGTCTCGTGATAGCTGCGCACGTCCTCGGGATCATTCTCTTTACCGACCGCGCGCGCCGACAAGCCGATCTTCTTCTGCGACGGATCGAGTTTGAGTATCTTGAACGGCAGCACCTGGCCGATCTTCACCGCATCTTCCGGCTTCTCGACTCGAGAGTCGCTCAATTCGGAAACGTGACACAGGCCCTCGATGCCCTCTTCAATCTCGATAAACGCGCCGAAGTTGGCGAAGCGCACGACCCGGCCCTTGATCACATCGCCGAGCTTATGGGTATCGAAGAAGCGGTCCCAGGCGTTCGGTTCGAGATCCTTGATCGAAAGGCTGAGCCTTCGTCCGTCAACGTCAATGTTGGTGATCACGGCGTCGACCTGTTGGCCCTTCTTAAGCACATCCGATGGATGCTTGATTCGTTTGGTCCACGAGATATCCGAGACGTGAACCAGACCGTCGATCCCATCCTCGATCTCGACAAACGCGCCGAAATCGGTGAGTGAACGGACCTTTCCGGCGACTCGCGAACCGATGTGATAGCGGACCGGCAGCGTTTCCCATGGATCGGCAGAGACCTGTTTGAGGCCCAGGCTGATGCGACGGCTGTGAGGGTCGGCGTCCAGCACCACCGCTTCCACTTCCTGACCGATCGACAGGAGCTTCGACGGATGTTTCAGGCGCTTTGACCAGGTCATTTCGGTTACGTGGACAAGTCCTTCGACGCCCGGTTCGATTTCGATAAACGCGCCGTAGTCGGTAAGGCTGACTACCTTGCCTCGCACGTGCGAGCCCTTCGGAAAGCGTTCGGCAACGCTCTGCCACGGATCCGGGAGAAGCTGTTTGTAGCCTAGCGATATTCGTTCCTTCTCCCGATCGAACTTGAGAACCTTTACTTGAATGTTATCTCCGACTTTAATTATGTCGGTCGGCGACTGAATGCGTCCCCAGCTCATGTCGATAATGTGAAGCAGGCCGTCAATTCCGCCGAGATCGATAAACGCGCCGTAGTCTGTGATATTCTTAACCGCGCCCTCGAGCACCACTCCTTCCTCGATGTTGCCAAGCGTCTCAGATTTTTTCTTGTTGGAAACTTCTTCGAGCACCGCTTTGCGCGAAACGACGACGTTCCCTCGCTTCCGATTGAGCTTGATGACTCGTACTTCGATCTCCTGTTTGAGAAAACCTTCGAGGTTGCGCACCGGCCGGATGTCTATCTGCGAGCCGGGAAGAAACGCCTCGACTCCTTCGAGGTCAACCTTGAGCCCGCCCTTTATGCGTTCGAGCACCCTCCCTTTGATGGTCTCGTGCGTTTGATGGGCCTGACGCAGCCGTTCCCACGATTGAACCTGCATGGCCGCCGCGCGGGACAATATCGCGTAGCCATCCTGGTTCTCGAGGCTCTTGATAAGCACGTCAACTTCATCGCCGCGTTTGACGGTCAGGTTTCCCTGGCGATCGATGAACTCCTCGCGCGCAACTACGCCTTCGGACTTGTATCCGATATCGACCAGCACGTTCTGATCGGAGATTCCAACTACCAGGCCTCTTACGATCTCGCCCTCCTGCCGGGATGCCGCACTTTCCTTCTCGTAGTTCTCGAGCATCGCGCTGAAGTCCTGCGCGCCGCTCGGCTCGCCCTCGGCGGTTTGATCAGTTGCAGCGGCGCTCGCGGGTTCGCCGGTGGGCGACACTTCGGCGGCCGGTTCTGAAGAAGTTGCAGTCGCGTGTTCACTGCTCGGCGGAACCTCTGGGGTCTGCTCAGTTGAAGCGGCAGCCGCGGGGTCATCGCTTGGAGCCGACTGGTTCGTAGCAGCCGCAGCGTTTGGCTCAACCGCTGCGCTGTTTGGGCCGGTGCTTTGCTCGAGCGTGACGGGCTCTTCTCTGGCGCTGTCTGCCGCCGTGCTCGCACCGGACTGGTTTACATTCTCTGTCGCCATTAATCGCTACTCCTCCCGAACTGCTGTATTCGGATTCATCGGAATGGTGTCACCGGACCGATGCAAACTGATTTGCTTCATACTATATTGATCGGCCTGTAACGATCAAGCCTTCAGCCAGAATGAAGTACGAGTGTCAACGCCGTCGTGAGGAGAGCCTTTGCGCGATCGCGCTCTGACGCTAGCCTTGAATGCCGCAGTCGGCTACCCGCAATTCAAGGCGAGCAGTGGACCGTCCAGCTTAAGGCTTAGCTGATGCTGCAGAACTCTCTTGGCCAGAGAGAACGTGGCAGGACTCTGAGTACACGCGCTTATGTGTCGCTCGCTTCATAATGCTTTGAGGCAAGGCAGAACTCTACACTCTCGATCTGGGAGTGTCAAGCATCGCAAAAGACTGAAGCTTCTAGCACGAATGAGACTTAGACTCCGGCGGCGAGAAGAAAAACATGGTAGTTAACAACTCGGGTTCCGACGAATGCGCGAGTTTTCCAAGGCACTCTGATCTGTCGACATCGGGCTAAAAAAATGCAGCGCCCGGTCAAACGGGAATGGGAGGTCCGATTCGGTTTGGCGATGTGAGACGGTGTCCAAACCTCAATGACGTTGGGGGATGTCTTTCAGCTCTATCATGGCAGCGGCGCTCCTCTTAACCAGATGCTGAGAAGCAAGATGTGTCGCCTGGCTGGCTTATAAACTCCCCAACCCGGAGTTCAGTGATTAATGAAGCTTCACTTTTCGCCCGTTTCTTCAGTTGAGGGACTTGAAATAGTCTCTTAGGATGGTGGTTTCTAATCCGGTCCGCGGTGGTAAATATGCGCGAAACCTGGCGCGCGCACGCGGCTATCTTTCTACTTGCCACGATTTAGGCCATCAGGTATACTCGCGGCCTTGTGATCAATGCAGTCTCCCCCGAAAGTTGATGACGAGCGCTCGTTGCCGGTTTAATACCGCAGGAATTCTGGGATCGAGGTTTGGTGATCGAAGCAATGCACTCATATCGACAGGCGGCACGCCAAGCCACCCAGTGGCGATCTCTCCCGGCGAGTCACGATGGCAGCTAACCGGCACTGCGGTGTCGTCGACTTGTAAAAGAGAGTCTTCTCGTTTCGATCTGGCCCTCCACGGCCGAGCAGGCAAGGCCGTGGGTTCCATCATTGAGGTCTGATTTCGATGGTTCGTTTGGCGTTCCGGTTTCTTGTTGCGCTGGTGGTCTTGACTGGCTACAGCGCTTCAGCCCACATTTCCCGACAGAGCCAGACCGGTGTCTCGACCGATCGCCGCGATGGATACACGCTTGTGCTGGTGAACGCGAGTTCGAAAGCGCAACTCGCGGAGGCTCGTGACTTCATAGCCTCGCAAGGGGGCCGGATCGCGATCGTGCTGCCGCCGCACGCAATAATGGGATGGATCAGTCCGGATGTGGACTCGAAGATCCTCGGTCGTCACGGCATTAGTTCAATTCACAGATCTACAATCGACTCGGCGCCGGCTGGTTTCAAAGACCGCGATACGCAGTTGGCCATCGGCGCCTTCAATGACGTCGCATCCGGACGAAGCGCGCGAAGAGCTTTGCGCGAATCGAGGCAAAAGGCCGGACCCGATGTGGGACGACCGGGAATGATCGATTGCGCGCTGCCCCGTCCGCCGCTTAACAGGAATGACGTCATCCGAAATCTTCGATTGCTGGGCGCCGAGGAATCGGTAGCCGATATCCAGTCAACGGTCACGCCTCAGTACTTCAGTAACAGCGATGCAATGGATGGGAGCGTCGCAGTTGCAGTCTTCCTTATTGAGAGCAACGGCGCCATAGATCCCAATGTTTACACGTGGACCCAATCCGATCAATCCCTGGCCATTTCTCAAGTGATCGATGGGCTGAACTGGTGGGTCGATCAATCGCGAGCGTTCAACCTCGGGCGGCCTTTACAATTCACGCTGGTGCCTTATATGGCGACCAATCCGGTGTGTCAGGTGCCCTATGAGCCGGTGCTGCATCCGGGAACTGACGCCGGCCTCTGGATAAGTCAGATAATGAACAATATGGGAGCGAGCGCAGGCCCCACCATCTTCGAACGCGTCGCCGCTTTCGACAGGGTCACCAGGGATCAGAACCGCGCGAACTGGGCATACTCAATTTTCATCGGTTACAACCCGCCTCCGGCCCGCGCGTCATTTACCGATGGACGCGCATCATGGGCATACATTGGAGGCCCGCTGGCGAATGTTCTCTTTCACAGCTATGGCTGGCAGTTGTCTAACATAATCAGTCACGAATCGGGTCACATTTTTTACGCGTGCGATGAATACTTCCAGCCGGGATATCAGAGCTGTAGCTGCACATGCGCGCCGGAAGTCCGGTCCGATGCGTTAAATGGAAACTGTCAGGACCTGTCTTGCACTCGAAATTCCACCGATTGCATGATGCGACTCAATGAGGCTGCGCTTTGTCCGTTCACGGTTGCTCAAATTGGATGGACATCAGCGGTTCCAAAACCGGCGCCGCTGGCTCCGAGCGGTCTGGTTGCGGGAGCGGGCTCACCGACAGAGGTGACTCTGGTTTGGCAAGATACAACCGTGGTTGAGGACGGATTTCAAATCGAACGCCGCGGAGGGTCTAGCGCCGAGTTCAACCAAATCGGCATCGTTGGACACAACTCGACCAGTTACACCGACGGCAGCGTCCTGCCAAACACGGCATACGCCTATCGAGTGCGAGCTTTCAATGCCACTGGCGTGTCGTCGTACTCCAATGAAGCCCCGGTCATTACGCCTTCCTCCACGCCGGTTCTAACGATAGGCACTGCGGACCTTCCTGAAGCGACCGTTGGTGTCGCTTACAGCCGTACGCTGGCGGCAGTCGGAGGCAAGCCTGAGTTTTCCTGGTTGCTCGAGAGCGGGTCCCTGCCGCCCGGCGTATCGCTGGCGGCGGTCGGCTCGATCGTGGGGACACCTTCGAGCGCAGGCACTTTCAATTTCGTGATCAGAGTCACAGATGCCAATGGTAGTTCGGCATCCAAGGCGATGACGCTTGTGGTCAAGCCCTTGGCGCCGCTGGCCATCACTGCGACCCAGTTGCCGCGAGGGTCGGTGGGCGCAACATACAGCCAGAACATCGGTGCATCCGGCGGACAAACGCCCTACACCTGGTCGCTTCAATCGGGAACCCTTCCGGATGGCCTTACCTTGAATCAGGCCGGGGTTGTCTCGGGCACGCCGGAGCGGCCGGGGACCACCAGTTTTGTATTGAGGCTCACGGACGCGGTGGGCGCAAACACCTCGGCAACTTTGTCCATCACGATTAATCCCTCGGCGCTGGTGCTTGCCATTGACACTAC
>JBASRM010000788.1:0-6888 GCA_049273835.1 Blastocatellia bacterium
CCGCTCTTGGCTGCCGCGATAAGCGAAGAATAAGAACTAAAGATCTGTAAGCGTGCGATTGTTGACTGACTGACCGGCGAGCAAGCGTTGA
Source organism: Blastocatellia bacterium (assembly GCA_049273835.1). Lineage (GTDB taxonomy): Bacteria > Acidobacteriota > Blastocatellia > UBA7656 > UBA7656 > Onstottus_A. The sequence continues at coordinate 92 of JBASRM010000788.1, forward strand.
TGAATCTCTTCGATCAGGCTCTCTGACCCTGGAAGCAGGTCACAATCAGGCGTGGCGGGTGCCGTTGGCGGTTTAGAAACAGCGGTGATAGATTCTTGTCTGAGCATCGGTTTTCTCCGTCGTGGTTGAAAGTTAGTGCTGTAGGGCTAGAGGCGTTGACGCGCTTTCTAGCCCCTTCAATTTCAGTATTCGCTCGGCAGAAGAAGCGTTGTTATGCTGCGGTCGGCTTCCGTGGTGATCCAAAGCCTTTCGCCATTGCGCGTGCGGTAGACGCTGAAGATTCGGAAACCAGCTTTAACTGAGAAGTCATTCTCTGTGGCATCTTCAGGGCAACACTCGCCCCAATCTCCGCGCGAATGTCGAGCAAGAAACTCAAGGGGTGTCTGCTCTGAGCGTGTTAGAAGTTCCAAAGCGCCGGGCGTGGCAACTAGTCTGCCTAGTGCGAACAAAGGTTGGTTCAACTGCGATTGAGTCATTGACATGGAATCTCCTTTTGAGGGTTTGTCTAACTGGGTCTCCGTTGTTTGGGCGGAGTCGTCCGTAAAAAAAGAGCTTTCTTAACTGCTTGTTCCCCTTAAAGGACAGAACCTGGCGGGGCCTCGTTTGTCACCCGCAGGGCCGGAACGAAGTGGAGGACTCGCGTCGCAGTTTTGCGCGAGTTGACACAAGGGGTGCCGCAGGAAAGTCCGAGCAAGGGGAGCAAGCAAAAGAAGGGAAGGCTATGTGACTTACAGAAGTCCGTGAGAATACACAGAAGGCCTTGAGAATGTACAAGAGTCTCTGAGAATGAATTTGGGTCTGTGAACTACAAAAGAGGATGCGACTGGACAAAAGAGGCTGCGACTGGTCAGGAGAACTGGTGGCGGATGTCCGACGTTAGCGGCTGACATTGAGAAACGTATTTGCGACGCGTCGCGCGCGATCTACGTGTGTTATCCGCAACTCAACGGTGTAGCCTAGGCGGTTAAGGATTTCAAACAGCCGCTCGACTGAAAATCGGTTGACTCGCCCACGCAAGAGGCCCTTCTGATATGTAATAGATTCTTGAGGCAGTCGAGTGCGACGGCTGGGGAACTATCGGACGTGCCCTTTGCCCTCAACACCCGCCTCGGACGCTACGCAATCCGCTCTCCCTTAGCCAATGTTGAACCCCGCAGCCCTCGAGGGGCTGCGGGGAGGGGGCATCCGGTGTCTCCGCCCTTGATGATGTTAGTACTGCCGTCGATTAGTTCATCCAGCGCTTTAAAAGGCTGGGTGTGGTGCGGTTGGGTTGCACGCTCCCGCCCGCACCGGGACAGTCCGTGAGCGGCTCGACGGTCATGCGCGTCGCATCTCCCGCCGTGCATCCGGACGCCAGGACATTCCCCTCCGTGTCGTAGGCCGTGAACCGTGACACGGAGGTGTAGGTGTCGTTCCCGGTTAAGGTGATGACCCCGTGGATTCGCAGGCTGCCGACACCGGGGAACCCCTCACTAGCCGTGTCGAACAGGAAGGCCTGCCACGTGAAGGCGTACTGATTGCTGCCGATCTTCGTCCACACACCCAGCCCCGTGGTCGCTGAAGGTGTTTCCAGTTGTGTCTCGTCTATCACCTGCAAAGTGCCCCCGCGGTTGAACGCGAACAAGGCGGTAAACGGGTGGCCGCCGCTGATGCCCACCCTGGCCTGCCACGCGCCTTCCAACTGCGGTGCGGCGGAATCGGCTCGGGCTACGCTTGACCGAGGCGTGGCACCCCAGGCCGCAACGCAGACAAGGGCCCCGGCCGCGATCAGCGTCAAAAGGGTCCGCCTCGTACTCCTCGGTTTTTGCCCGCCGCTCCCCTGGTCTGGAACAGCTATTTCGTGTGCATCCAAAATGTTGTGATTTCGCATCGTTTTTCTCCTTTGTATTCAGATCGGTTCAACAATAGAGTCAGCACAGATCAGGAGCGTCCCGTCCGCCGACTCTGTGAAGTGGACTGACCCGCCTTCGACCCGGCGGTAGATTGTGCGCGCTGCAAGTCCCGCGAGGAGCGCGGCCTCTTCCGGCGTCACCATCCAGACCTGCTGACCGCATGAGGCGCACCAGCCGGAGGCCGAACCCTTGCGCCGGATGAACGTAACCCGCTGCCTCTCGATGGTGATCTCGATGCGCCTTTTCGTAGCGTCACCTCCTCCGGCCTGGGCGCTAAGCGCGACCGCGGGGTCGCTCTATATAGTCGTTGTCTCCAGCTCGCGCCCTGCTGTAGAATCCGTGTCGCCCCAGAGGCCCACATCGCGTTTGACCTCGGCGCGCACACTACAACCTCGACGGCGGAGAAGTCCTCTGCCAGTTCTCGTTTAATTACCTGTTAACTGCCGGGGAATCACCGGCGCTGGTTATGAATAAGGAACCAAAGCACTTTTACGAGTTCGGCGTCTTCCGCCTGGACGTCGAAGAGGGCGAGTTGTGGCGAGGGGTCGAGCGCGTCCCGCTCGAACCCAAGCCCTACGAGGTGCTTCTCCTGCTCGTGCGCAACGGCGGTCGCGTTCTGCGGAAAGACGACTTCTTGCGCGAAGTCTGGGCCGAGTCGTTCGTCGAAGAGAAGAACATCACGGACAACATCTCGATCCTGCGGCAGACGCTGGGTGACGACCCGAAACAGCCGCGCTACATCGAGACGCTGCACCGGCGCGGGTACCGCTTCGTCGCAGATGTGCGCGAGACGCGGGAAGAGGGCGTGGCCATTGTCGAGCACACGAAAACTCATGTCCTCATAGAAGAAGAGCAGAGGCCGCCCCCGACCGACATTTCAGGTTCAGACGGTCATTCCCCTAACGAAAGGGCGGTGGCTACACTCGCGCTCCCGCCCGCACGCAAGGCGCGACTGCTGAGTCCAGTCACTGTGACCCTTGCCCTCTTGTTGCTCGGCGGGCTGACGCTTGTGACCTATTTCGCGCTTCGGAGCAAGACGGAGCAGGTGAAGGGGCAAGTTCCACTGGCCCGTTCCATCGCGGTCCTACCGTTCAAACCGCTCGTGCGTGAGAGCAGCAACCCGGCGCTTGAGTTGGGCATGACCGACGCGCTCATCAACAAGCTCAGCAACATTCGCCAGGTCATTGTGCGTCCGACGAACTCCGTCCTCAAATACGCGGCGGAGGGGCAGGATCTGCGCGCGGCCTGCCGCGAGTTGGGTGTGGACGTGCTCTTAGATGGCCGTGTTCAGAAGGTGGGAGAACGCATCCGACTCTCAGTGCAGCTCGTCCGTGCGATCGACGGCGCGCCCGTCTGGGCCGACAGGTTTGACGAGAAGTTCAACGACATCTTCGCCGTGCAGGATTCGATCTCCGAACGGGTCGCGGCGGCGCTAGCGTTGCAGCTGACCGGCGAAGAGCTGCAAGGCTTGGGCAAGCGTTACACGGAATCGGTGGAGGCCTACCAGCTTTATCTCAAGGGACGGCAGCATTGGAGTACCTTCACGCGCGAAGGCCTCCTGACTAGCATCAATTATTTCAACGAGGCGCTGAAGAAAGACCCGAACTACGCGCTGGCCTACACCGGGCTCGCCAACGCCTACCATGTCGTCGGCGTCAACGGCCCGCTGCCCGCCAACGAGGCCATGTCCAAGGCTCGTGCGGCGGTGGAGAAGGCCCTCGCGCTCGATGACAACCTCGCCCAAGCTCACACCGCGCTCGGCGGGAATAAGATTCTCTACGAACGGGATTGGCCGGGCGCCGAGCGGGAGTTAAAGCGCGCAATGGAGTTGAACCCAAGCTTCGCAGACCCCTATGACCTTTACGGGTACTACCTGCAAGCCACCGGGAGAGTTGACGAAGCCCTTATTGCGTTCAAGCGCTCCGCGGATTTGGCCCCGCAGTGGTTCGTACCCAGTAATGATCTGCTCATGGGCTTCTTTGAAGCGCGGCGTTACGACGAGGCTATTGAGCGCAGCCGCGAGCGCATCAGGCTGGAGCCGAATAACTTTTGCGGCAACTATGTGCTCGGCATGGCGCTGACCGAGAAGGGGCAGTTGGCGGATGCCGTTGCGGCCCTGCAAAGCGCGCTCGCGATCAGCGACGACCGCCCGAGGGTATTGTCGGAACTCGGCTACGCTCACGCCGTCGCGGGGCGCAAGGACGAAGCGCTCAAAGTCATAGGTCAGTTGAAAGAGAAGCCCAACGCGTCGCTGCCCGTCCACGTCGCAAGAATCTATGCGGCCCTGGGCGACAAAGAGCAAGCGTTCGCCTGGCTCGAAAGGGGCGCGGACGAGCGCTTCGCCTTTCTCTACGAAATCAAATTCCTGCCGCAGTTCGACAGTCTGCGCTCCGACCCGCGCTTCGCCGAACTGCTTCGGCGCATGAATCTCACATTGTGAGAGTAGGAGAATTCTCCTTCACCACAAGTGCGTGAGGGCCAGCAGTTCATCATCGTCCGCTTCGAACCTTGTCGGCGCCTCCGGAAATGATCCGCTTGCATCCGATGTGACAACGCCCTACGATGTGACAGGGTAGTATAATACTAAGTCGTAGAGCAGTTAATTTAGAAAAAGGGAGACCATTGGGCAAATCCGGCGACACGCTCTACAGCTTCTTCGAGACGCCGGTATTCGTGAGGCAGATCGAAGATCGGGCGTCGATGAGAGTACTCTTTGCCATCGAAGATGACTTGTTGAAGGACCCTGAACGTGGAGACATCATTCCGGGCACGCACGGGGCTCGGAAGGCGAGGATTGGCGATCCGGATTCAAGAAGGGGGAAGCGAGGCAGTTACAGGTACATATACGCGTACTTCCCCGGCTATCATCACATTGTACTGTTATACCTGTTTGCCAAGAACGACACCGCCGACTTATCGGCCCAAATGAAAAAGCAACTGGCCAAGCTAATGAGCCATATAAAGGAAGCGATCAAATGAGCGGTAAAGCAAAGAAGAAGCAGGTTGCGCCTGCGCGCAAGCGCGTGACCAAACGAGAACGCATGATGACCGATAAAGAGTCTTCCGACCTACTTGAATCAGCAAGCCAAGCGCTTGCAATGATCAGAGGATCAAAACTCGTTGGCGGACGGATAAGCGTGCGCCACGCGCCAGCTGAACCACGGCCCCGAGATAGGAAAGATATCGTGAAGCTTCGAGAGCGGCTTAACTTTTCTCAGGGAATGCTAGCGCGAGCTCTAAACGTCAGTCCCTCGACTGTTCAAGCTTGGGAAGCTGGGCGCCGAACTCCTAGCGATGCTGCCTTGAAGTTGCTGGCGATTGCCGAAAAGCACCCAGAAGACTTGCTTGATTCGGTTTAGAGCTCGCAATCTGGCACGCGAGCAAGCCGACGCCGCCGCGGCGTTGGCCAGGACCTTAAGCCCTGCACCAATGGAACACAGTAGGACGTGGAATTGATAACAGGCGTCCTATCTGCGCAAACGTATTGCCCGCTTCATACAACTCGATCGCTTTGCGCCTGACCGTCTCCGGATGTCGTTTCCAAGTCCTAGTACGTGTCTTGACGGATGGATAGTCGGGCCGAGGATACCTGCGATGACACTCACCACAGCGGAAGAGTTGAATCCCGCTATGTGAAAAGCCTCCTTTGAACTGGTGTTCGGTAGCATGGCAGTAAGAACATACGCCAGGATATCCGCCTTTCTTAATCTTAATCAGCCCTGCTCGCTGCGCTCGCTGGATGCTATGACCCGACAAGAATCGATTAACCTTTTGGAGTGACAGCGCGCCGCCCCCTTTGCGCAAATGATTCAGGATGGAAACAACCTCTTCATTCGAGACCTGGCGCGGGGTCTTCGTTGGGTGTTCGCGAACAACTGTCCAGTACCAAAACGGCACGGGTCTCTTACTGCGGATCAAGAGATGACTCGCCAAGTTGTTTGCTCGGCAAAATTCGACAAATGTATGGGGCCAGTCTTGGAGAAGCCGATTAACTGCCTGGAGTAAACCGCGCCGCTGCGCAACATCAAGGCGCTCGATCAAGGTCTTCCGATCGGTCGAGAAGTCGATGGGCGGATTGATGCCGTAGTTTTGCCTCAATGCCATTTGTAGCCGACTACCGATTTGACCGTCGATCAGACGGGAGATTATGTGGTATAGGCCCGAGAAAAACAGATGAGAGTAAACTGCGCCGTTGTTCGGCAGTTGGATCCAGCCTCGGCGCAAAGTAACTTCAAGGGAGGTTTGAAACTCTAACTCGGCAGCATCAACAGCGTTGAAGTAACAGTCGACCGCCCACTCTCTCAGGTCGGTATTACATTGATGACACTGAGTCAGAATCCAGGGCTCATTGTAAGTGAGGCATCTTGGCGACTGTCTTTCATAGCTGACGGCTGCACCGCATTTTTGGCACCGGTCGCATTATCGGCGTGAATCCGTTGCATCACGCCCCAGCAAGGCCAGGCAGTCGTCAGCCCTAACTTCGCCAGCCACTGTTCCTTCAGCAGGATGGCGTGAGCAATGCACAGGCCGACAGACATGCTATTGGGCGGATCTAGAGAGACGTAGATGCCGGCGACCATGCGGCTGAAGACGTCGATGGCAACAGTAATCCACACCCGACCGATACAGAGGCGGTGAACGTCCTCGACTAACATTAGGTCGAACTTTGTGTGATCGATCTGAACTACTGCCAGCGGCCAGTCAGCCCCCGGAAAATGGGATGGGTAGGCGCCATACTTCTCACTGGCGGCTCTCGCTCCCAGACGTTTCTTGTCTCGCTCCTTCTCCGAGACGGCCATAATCCTGTTGCGAACCGTATTGTAGTGAGGCGGCTTTAGCGTCGCTTTGTGAAATCTCATTGATATCTCATCGGCCGTCTTCTTGATGGACCGCTTTTGCTTGTTC
>JBASRM010000790.1:0-1921 GCA_049273835.1 Blastocatellia bacterium
AGTCTTTAACAGGCCGGCGTCCAACAAAAATCATTTTCAAATATCTGTAATACCGGCTGCCGCCGCTGCGGCAATCGCTCGAATGCCTCAACCCATCCTTGACTGGATACGCACCTGCATCAAGCCTCGCGCGCCTCCCGCCCTCCCCCAAACCAACCGCATTTAATCGACTATTCATAGATCGTGAGATGGGTCGCCAATTGGCCTGACGACCCACCTTGCCCTTTTTACGCACGTTGGTGTGTCAGGAGTTGTCTGCCCGCGTCACACCTTCGCGGCTCGGAGAGCGTGTATGAGTATAAAAGAAGCGAGAAAAAGAGCAAGCCTTGAAACGCGAGAATCAGAGAATCCTCATCCCTACGTTGTCACTAACATCAAGAACGTCCACCCAAGAGTCCAAATCGCGATCGACTTCATGAATGCCAATCTTCATCGGAGAATTCGGTTGGCAGAACTGTCAGCTGTAGCTCACCTCTCTCCTTCTCATCTGTCACACCTCTTCAAAACTCAAACTCGATCCTCGCCCGGAGAGTATTTGAGAATACTCAGAATGGAAAGGGCCCGTCACCTTCTGGCAACCAGTCACCTCAGCATCAAAGAAATCATGGCCAGGGCAGGCTATAACAGTAAGGGCCATTTCATTCGCCATTTCAGAAGATCTTTCGGCGTCGCGCCCTCCGAATACAGAAAGAATGTTTCCCGTCATAGCCGCAAGTAGCTTCCTTGTTCGAGAGAATCGTAAGATAGGACAACAAAACAGCAATATTGACTACCTATTTCTCGTTGTGCCGACGAACGTATCGTGCGATACTCTCGCTCCGTTAGTCAGTTTGTGCGAGTTCTTACACAATATTGTTAAAGGCATTTGATCGTGGAGCAATTTCATCAATTGGCTGCTTAGACAATCGATGGATCATAATCGCAGAAGTGTCGTGAATCGCAAAGTGGGGCTGAGGTTTGACTGATTGGTTACTAATCTTGACAGGCGCTTTGACGGCTATGGCTATTCGTGAAGTGAACCGGGCGGTCAGTGCGCGCACAGAGTATTCGCGAGCGTTGCGCATCTGAGTCCCGAGTGCGCAACGAGGGTGGCCGAGTCTCCTTAGCTGCCAGAGAAGCTGCACAAGCGGCAAACCCAGGACCCTTGGACCAGGAGCCGGCCACCTGCTAGCTGCGGAAGACCCCCCGCTGCCCTTTTATGCACGTTGGTTTGTCAGGAGTTGTCTGCCCGTGTCATGCCATCGTCAGCCGGAGAGACTGTGTGAGAAGAAAGATCGCAAGAAAGAGAGCAACTGAATCGCTCGAAGAAAAGAACCCGCAGCCCTATGTTGTCCCCAAAAGCGAAGTTCGCGATTTGATGGGGAGCCTGAATATCCACAAGTTGAGTACCGTAGCAGCACGGTTTCAGAGTGTTGCCGATCTCACCTGCGGAGCCTTCGAAGACAGCAAGGACAATCTCGAACAGGCAGAGTTAACGCTCATCAAACGCTTGGCACGTGAAGGGAACGGTAGGCTCTATCGGCGGATCATGGCAGCGATCCTCACCGGTATCGGGCAGGGCCGGCATGGCATCAACGCAGCAAATTTGACCGCCAGCCTTGCTGTCCAGATGGCTTTCAGATGGTCACCCGAATACCGCATAGCCCTGGACAGTTACCGGCACCGGCTTCGAAGGCAGAGTCTGGGCCGGCCGTCCCGCGACGAAAGCATCAATGTCTCTCGCCCGCCGAAAAATCAAATTACAAAGATAGAGAGCGACAGAATCGGATGAAAAATGACTGTGAGTGGGTTCTCAACGCTAATAACGAATGATTGCGTCCCACTGCTTTGAGCTCGGTTAGGACATGCCCGCTTCGTAGGGTGAAATTGAAGCACCACGCGGCTGAAGCCGGTGGTGTCGAAGAAGCGGATTGGTCCGGTT
>JBASRM010000794.1:0-1611 GCA_049273835.1 Blastocatellia bacterium
CGTCTTGGTAAAACCAGTTTAAGCGAATCCAAGACGTTGATGCCATCACGCAAGCTAAGACGGCCTCTCCTGAATAATCGAATGGAACAAGGCGATGCCAAAAAGTGGCAGCGAGCGCTTTCGAATACGCCCGCTTCTACTTTACTCGCGGTTGAGAATCGTTTCCCCGGTCAGTTGCCGCGCTTTCCGGCTCTGGCCTTCTTAATGACTTTCGACGGCGGGGGCACTTGCGCGAGGCTTAACAGGAATGAGTAATCCGACGCATAAGTCCCCGAACTGGCCTGCAATGATTTTGACAAGCTTAATCTCAGAACGTTCAGAGGCTTCGGCAAAGGGGAGACCTTGGCGATCGGCGCGTTAACGTGACAGCTGAGACAGGTGTCGCAGGACTGAAAATAAGTCTCCATAGTCGTATTCGCCACGAGCTGCTGATTGGGGGGTGGCTGCGGGTCTCCCGAAGTGAGGGGAGTCATTGCCCCCGCCGGGATTGTCGTATTGTTGTTGGGCCACAATACGTTTACAAGCTGGTAATTCAAGAAGACGGAATCCGAGTTTGCGGCGCTGATCTGCCCCCACATGAATTGATTCAACGACGCGATGTTATTGGTCGAGAGCGTGCTGATGGGAGTCGTCCGCACCACTTGCATGGGGGCCTGGTACGGGTCGCCAGGCTGTTGGGGGAAATACGGGAGGCAGGTAGTCGGCGACGACCCGGCGTTCCACGCGCACTTGTAGTAATCCTTGCTAGGGTCACAATTGGCATTATAGTAGGTGTACCACGACTTCAGCGTCTTGTTGCTTATGTCGCTCGTGCTCGGGGCGTTGTTGACATGCTCGAATGTCGCCCAGAAGAATTGCTGGCCGTTAACCGTCTTGTGAATGATGTGCAATCCTACCAATCCTACCGTCACGAGCTTGGGGGAGGTAGGGGCCCACGGGTAGACGACATAAGCCTGGGAGGTTTTGAAGTACGGCCATAGCGACGAATCGTCCAACTGGATCCACGCCGCTTTCAGTTCAATCGAGCCTATGTTGCCGTACTGGGAGAACTGTGCGCTCCCGTCGGGAAGATTGATTCCTGGGTTTTGAACGAATGTCTGCTGAACGGTCGCATCGTAGAGCTTGTTGTCTCTGATGTAATTGAACTCGTCCTGGTTCAATCGTATTTCGAACAGAGTGATGTATTTGTTTTGCGCCGTGAGCCACGACCCGGGCGTGAACGCCTCGGCGAAATCCGAGAGTTTAAGATTCGGGTTATCGGCGTCCTTGGAGGTGGCGGTAAGGACTTTGAAGCCGTGCGCGGAAGTCTTCTTCAGGTTCCTGACTTTCATCTTCGCAAAACTGGCGGGCAGGATCTGCTGGCTGCACCAATCGCTCGGACGAGCCGCGTTGGGCAGGAAGACTTCCGACGCCTCTTTGTAAGTCTCCCAGACGACTGGAGATGTATCGTTTGGCTCGCCAAACTTGGCCGCCGTAACGGTCGGGTCTGCTGCGCATGTCGTAGTGGACGCTTTCCAGTTCAAAGCGATGAACTCCTGCCATGCAAAACAATTGGCATACTGTTGATTGGTGACCAGGACATCGGCAGGAATAGTTGGAGAGATCGTGGGC
>JBASRM010000796.1:0-6462 GCA_049273835.1 Blastocatellia bacterium
GGGAACGAAGCACCCGCAAAGGCGTAGGCTAGCGATAGAGAGAAAGAGAGAAGGGAGGCGCCTTAAGCGAGAAATGAAATTTCAAATTGTCCGGAGTCTAAAAGGCGGTCCCAATTTGCAAATTTCAATTTTCTATTCTCGCTCAAGGCTCTCTAAACTCTCTTTCGGTCCACTCCACAATTTCAGCCAGGGCTCTACGGTCCTTCGATAACCTCAGCCAGTAGCTTCTCGTCATAGTAGAGCCGAATCGGAAAGTGCACCTTTCCGCTTAGTGAATAGCTCTCTTTGACGCGGGCGCCGGGCGCAATCCGTCTATCAAGAGGGCCACCCGGTATCCTGGGATCGTATGGGGGAAGGCTCCGATAATACCCGCCGCGTTTCGACCCAGCGACGTTTATTTGAATGTTGTCCTTGTTGATCAGCGATAACCGGTGAGGCGAGAACGTCTCAAACCCGGTTGCGACGTTTTCTACCTCTACCTCGATGCTGCCGCTGCCAACCTTCAAAAAGCTGGCTCTAAGCCTGGTGATCCTGATTTTCAGTGGTCCCGCCGCGATTGGTGTCTTGTCGAGAGCGGAAACTCGTATCTGGGCGGGTTGATCATCCGCGATCGCGACGAGGGGAATAAGCAGAGCTAGAAGCAGAGTAAACAGGCTGGAACGCATGCTTCGCCTCCGATTGCAAATCGTGAATTGTCGGTTCGTGTTGATGAACGGTCCGGTTCAGCGACCTTGCGATGCCTCACCCTTCTTCCTGCGTTGCTTGATTCGAATCGGCGTCGCGAAGAAACCAAATTCCTCACGCAACCGATTCACGAGATAGCGTTCGTACGAGAAATGCAGTTTCGCTTTGGGACTGCGGGATGATGTGAATACCACAAAGGTCGGAGGACCCACGCCGGCTTGCGTCATATATAGGACACGCAACGGATACTTGGAGGGAGTGGTCGCGCGAGGCTGTTCAAGGTTCCGTTCAAAGAAACGATTCAACTCTGACGTCGAGACTCGTTTGTGACGCTCTTGCTGGGCGTGTCGCGCCAACTCGAGTAGCTTAGTGACACGCAGACCGCTCTTCGCCGAGATGAATACGATCGGCGCATATTCGGCGAACTTCGTCATCTCGCGTATTCGCTCGGCGTACTCTTTTGTAGTCTCAGCGTTCTTCTCAACTGCGTCCCACTTGTTGACGGCGATGATCAGGCTTGCTCCTGCTTCGTGAGCATACCCGCCGATAGTGGCGTCGTTTGCAGTGGGGCCTTCGATCGCGTCGATCATCAAAATTGCCACATCGGCTTGTTCGAGACTTCGGCGCGCCATCACAACCGAGATCTTCTCTGCCATCAGCTCGGTCTTCCCTTTGCGGCGGATGCCGGCGGTATCAATCAACCGAAAGTGAGTGTCATCGTAGTCCAGTTCGGTGTCGATTGCGTCGCGTGTTGTGCCCGGGATCGGAGAAACGATAACGCGCTCTTCGCCGACCAGTCGGTTGACGAGCGACGATTTCCCGACGTTTGGCCGGCCGACGATTGCTAGGCGAATTTCGCGGCGAAACGCATCGCGGGCTTCAGGGGCTGCAAGAATATCGATCGCCGCGTCGAGCATCTCGGCTACACCGTCACCGTGCTCCGCTGAGATCGGAAAGACGGCGTCCAAACCCCATCGTTCGAACTCAGAAGCGTCGGCTTCGAGCTTCGTGCTGTCAACCTTGTTCGCGGCGACGAAAACCGGTGTGCCGGTGACGCGCGCAAGTTCCGCAAGATCTTCGTCGAGTGGAGTCATTCCGGCTCGAGCATCGACGACCAGGACTATGAGCGCAGCTTCATCGAGCGCGGCGCGGGCCTGAATCAAGATGTTCGCCGGAATCAATTCTTTTTCGTCCGGGATGATGCCGCCCGTATCGACGAGTTGGAACTCGCGCCCGCGCCATTCCGCTTTCCCGTAGATTCGATCGCGGGTGATACCCGGTTCATCTCCAACGATGGCTCGACGTGAACTGGTCAGCTTGTTGAACAGCGTAGACTTACCCACGTTCGGCCGCCCCAGTATGACAACAGTAGGACGCCTGAGCTGTCCGGCCTGCACAGTTGCCGCTGACGTGTTCTCCGGGTTTTCCATGTTTGATTGCAACACTTCACTGTAGCCCGGCTGCCAGAGCTTTACAAGGAGCCGCCCGCCGGGGCGATGCGATCACTGCAGGGGTCCAGCTTAGCAACAGATCAGAGATTAATTGCTAATTCGTGCGACAGTCCAAACTTCAGACCTGAGCCGCAGGTTACTGTGGAGAACTGCGCCGGAAAAATGTTCAGCCTTCATCTTTGACAGCCCGCAACACCTAAACCTATCATCGCGGTAATGAAGATTCTGTCTGCAGCCGAGATCCGCGAAGCTGACCGCTTGACTACGCAGCGGTTCGGCGTGCCGAGCTTGGTGCTGATGGAAAACGCCGCAACCCGCACCGTCGAAGCCACCGAGAAAAAGTTTGGCGCCGTCGCAGGCAAGCGCGCACTTGTTGTTTGCGGACGGGGTAACAATGGAGGCGATGGCGCCGCGATCGCGCGTCTGATTCACAGCAAGGGCGCTTCGGTTGATGTGTTGTTGCTCGGTCACGTCGCCGACACCAAAGGCGATGCCCGAACGAACTTCGAATCAGCAGTAGACATCGCCGGAAGGTCGGGATCGAACTTTCGTCTCGTCGAGATCGAAACGACCGAACAATTCTGGGCAGAAGCAACCGCCTCTACTCACGAGCTTTATTTCGACGCGATATTCGGTACGGGGCTGACCCGTCCAGCTTCAGGTCTGTTCGAAGAAGCCATTCACCTTCTTAACGACCACACGGGCGACTCGCCGGTCATTGCGGTCGATATCCCTTCAGGCCTCGCCTCCGGCGCGCACGAGCTGATTGGTCCAGCAGTGAGGGCTGATCTCACGGTCACGTTTACCGCCCCGAAGATCGGCAACGTTCTAGCGCCGGCGGCCGATCTGTGCGGAGAATTGATCATCGCGCAAATTGGTTCTCCTGAGGAATTGATCAACTCGTCAGGCTCGAAGCTGAACCTGGTTGAGCGAAGCGACGTCGAGCGATGGCTGGCAGCTTCGCGGCGGAGCCCTCACGCAAACAAAGGCGACGCCGGAAAGGTTTTGATTGTCGCGGGCTCGCGCGGAAAAACCGGCGCCGCTTGCCTCGCGGGAGAAGCCGCGCTTCGGGCCGGATGCGGACTGCTGACAATCGCCACGGCCGAATCGTCTCTTCCGATCGTGGCTTCGCGCGTGATTTCCGAGTGCATGACCGAACCGCTCCCGGAAACGAACTCAGGAATGGTGGCTCGCGAAGCCGCTGACCGCGTCCTGGAGCTGGCCGCCGAACGCGATGTCGTGGGAATCGGCCCCGGTCTGGGCTCGAGCGACAAATCGACCCGCGCGTTTATGCGAGTCGTGACGGTGAAGCGGCAGCGCCCGATGGTGATCGATGCTGATGGGTTGAACTCGCTTGCCCCCTGGGCCGACAATCTGCGCGGCACCGCCGAACTACCGATGATTCTCACCCCTCACCCCGGAGAAATGTCCAGGCTGGTTTCGAGACCAATCGGGGAAATCTTGAAGGACCCGATCACCGTTGCAGGGTCGTTCGCGATTGAGCGCAGCGTCATCCTTGTTCTCAAAGGGAGTCCAACCATCATCGCAGCGCCCAACGGCCAGGTGTTCGTGAATTCGACTGGCAATGCTGGCATGGCTACGGGCGGGACCGGGGATGTGCTGACCGGAATGATCGCATCTTTCATCGCCCAGAAGCAGGACAATCCGCTCGGCGCAACGATTGCCGCTGTCTATATGCACGGATTTGCGGGCGATATCGCGGCTTCCCGAGTGGGCACTCGCGCGATGGTAGCGTCCGACATCACGGCTTATCTTGGTCAAGCGTTGATTGAAGTGGGCGGCGCTGCGGAGAGGTTCAGCAGATGATCGCAGACTCTCCATCTGAACCCAAAACCAAAAACCAGAAACCACAAACCTATCCTGGCGAGTTCATCACACATTCGCCCGAAGAGACGTTCGCTCTCGCCAAAAGAATTGGCGAACAGCTCAAAGGCGGCGAAGTCTTTCTTCTGAAAGGCGAACTTGGCGCCGGGAAAACCGTCTTCGCCAAAGGACTGGCGGCCGGCCTGGGGGTCGACCCGTCGGATGTGACTAGTCCGTCGTTCACTCTGATAAATGTCCACGAAGGGCGTCTACGCTTTTTTCACATCGACTTGTATCGACTCGAGGCCGGATTGCATCGGGACCTGGGTCTTCAGGAGATATTCGAGAATGAAAAGGCGGTTACGGTCATTGAGTGGGCCGAGAGGCTAGCAGAGGTTCCAAGCGACGGGATTGAAGTTGAAATTGTCTATGTATCTCACGCAGAAAGACAGATTCACATCGATTGCGTACCCGCTTCATCGTTGTAAAAGGCAAAGCAAAACAGAAAAATAACAAAGTAAGAAAAGTTATTGACATCCCTCTAGGAATATTGTAGCATCGGGCCGCTTAAAAAGCGGATCTGGCTTTCCAGGTCCTAAACGCTTACCGGATTGTATGGTTGCGCCCGGTAAGAAACCTTCCAGTAACGTCCGCTTCAGGAGAAAAAGGAGAATAGATGTTAAAACAACTTTGGACCGCGTGTCTCTCAACTGCGGCCTTGTTTGCTTTGGCCGCGACACTCTTTTTGACGGCAACTCCGCAAGCAGTCGCCTCTTCGGCGCCTGCGTTTGATACGAGGTATTCGGCCGGCAATGAAACGTCGGGAACGCATATCTGCAATTGCCCAGTGACCGTGGGCAACTGCGTTTGCGCATACACCGATCCGCCGGCACCTAAGGAAGCAGAAGAGATAGCTCAGTGATTCGAGAGTGGGAGAAATGGGCGTAGATTTTCGACCTGCGCCCACTCTTCGCCAAACGAAACTCTAACTGCGTTGATTTCTAATGGAGAAATGGTATGAACGCTCTCAGTCTCTCATCTCCTCGCGCTGTGAGAATCGTCGCGGTCTTGTTCTGCATGGGTTTGAGCTATAATCCGGGCTTTTCGCAATCTCGCGTACACCTGAACAGAATCTCGTCAACACAGCTCAAAAAAGAGTCTGGGCGTATTGACCAGGTTGTTCCCCTTCCCGATGGCCGGCTCGTAGTAAGAGACTCGGATTACTATAATGAGACGACCCAGGGCATTGAGATCTATGATCGGAGCGGCAATTTCCTAAAAAAAATCGGTAAGTTTGGCAAGTCGTCCGGACAGTATTTCAGGTTGAAGACCATCGCAGTTGGCGGCGACGGAGTGATTTGGGCCGCCGATGTCGCCGGACGGGTTACTCGATTCGATCAAGAGGGTCGGGTGGTCAGCACTAAGTTGATACAAAAGCCGGGGTACAACGTTCACGGATTAGCGCTGGACGAGGCACGTGGCGCCTTTTACCTGTCCGGTTGCTTAGCCAAAAACTTCTACGTTGATCAAGGCTGTCAGCTCGTTCATCAGTATGGTTTTAAGGATAGCGCCTACCGCAGATCATTTCTCGATACTCATCCTGAGGCTGTCGCGAAACACCTCTTTCCCCTCGAGGAACACCTCATCGATATCGATGGTCAAGGTAGAGTCTATGCTGTTGATGTGCCGATATTGAAGGTTTCGCGCATCGATCCCGCGACAAATCGAGTTCAAACCTTCCCCTTGAGAAGCAAACTCGCAACAGAGGTCGCCGCGCTGGTTCCGGGCCAGGATCCCGCAACCAACAAGGCTTCCTATGATAACGCGTTCTTAGTTGATCAGGTATTGGTGGTCGGATCATATCTGGTCGTGTCGATTCGGCGGCCCCGGTCTGCGGGTTATATTTTGCAGATACTGAGTGTCGGCGGCCAGCAGCTCGCAATGGATATCGACTCTCCCGGCCGATTGGTGGGAAAGACTCAAAACGGACACCTCCACTTTGCACGAAGAACGTCAAATGGATTCGAGATCGCTGAATACCATCTGGCCTCGCGTTAGTAGGGGAGGTGGCAAGTTGGCAACTGAGCTCGCTACCAATACGACCGCCAAGAGACACCGGACCACCATCGTGTACTCGGTGTGCATAATCCTTCTGCTGTTCTCCAATGGGTTTCTTCTATTGAAGCATGCTCGGCTAAGGAACGAAGTCAAAGAAAAGGGAAGCCCGACTAAAGCGCAAGCAATAGACGCGGTGATGTCGATGCCCTTTCGGACCTCGAATGGTGACTCGGTTACTTTAGCTGACACCAAAAGCGGATATGTAGTACTGTTCGTGTTTACACACTCAGACTGCGCAGCGTGCCTGGAGGAGGTCACAACTCTAAATCGAATCAGAGAGGTCCGTCCTGACATGAGAGTATATGGACTGATGAGCAATGCCAGTCCGGACGAAGTACGGCAGACTGAGCAAAACTTCGGCATATCGTTTCCGCTATTGCAGGAC
>JBASRM010000798.1:0-16789 GCA_049273835.1 Blastocatellia bacterium
GTTGTAAAGCGCCGCACCCCACAGCATCGCTCCCGTAGCCATCATGCTCTTGCTGACGTTATGGACCTCCCGGGTGTGGCAGTCAGACGTTCCACAACTCATCGCGGACACACGCAGGTCGCCTGGATTGACGAACCGCACAAATTCGGCGCTTTCATTGTTTAGCGCCGCGTATGACGTTTTTGGATTAGCCGAAGACTTCCAGAGATAGCTCTGGCGCGGTTGGACGTGAGCCTTGTTCTGCGCCTCGGTGTACTCGGGGGAACCCTTCTGGGCGCCGGCAGGCAGTCTGACTTCAGCGTGACCGCCATGGCAGTCGATGCAGCCGAGATTGACTTTGCCGTTATGCATGTCTTCGATGCCCTTGTGGCAATCGTTGCAGCCCACGCTGCGGCAATTGGCTTCGCCTAAGGTCATGCCCCAGAGACTGGTCTTCGCCGCGGTAGGATTACACGGGGCAGTGCCTTGAGTCGCTGGAGAAGCAGCGGCGCCGGCGGCGGAGTCCTTGTCAGCCGCTGAAAAACTTGCGTCCGGTTGATTCTGATCATCGGTCGCATTCGCGTGCGCGAAAGCGACGAACGAATACAAGCACGCAAACGCGAGAATCAACATCAACTTCATTACGCGATTCTTCGATCGTCTCATTTGATCACCAACAACCCGCAAGGTGGTAGTGTCCCCAGCATCCCTCGTTACGTTGCCAATCGACCTCAAAAGGACAACGGGCACGCGCAGCAACCCCCAACACTCAATACACGAATTTCAGCTTCACAAAGGCCGAATATAGGATCTTCGACTTGGCGCCGCAGAACCCGGTGCTGCAGTTAGAGCTATAGATGTCTCGGAACCCCGTGCCGGGAATCAGAGATGAGAAGCCTGCGGAGACAATCCAATTCTCGCTCAAGAACGGCCGATACAACGCGCCTACCCCATAGTCGAACCCGATCGGTTTGCGAATGTTTGGCTGAAACAACAACTCCGAAAGCGGCTCGGTATGATGGAAGTGCGAATAGTTCATGTTGAATATGGCTCGCAGCTTCGGAGTCATCTCGGCTTCAGCCCCTAGGTGGTAAAGGAATATGCCCGGATTGACGAAATTCGATTGCCCCTCGGTTTTGCTACTTCGCAGATCGGGCAGCAAGCTCCCGGGGGTAGTCAAAAGCACCGCGGTGTTAGTAAGCGGGATTCCCTGGCTGTTCCAAAAGCTGAATGCTCCGCCGGCAAATTCCTGGAGGTCCTGGATCGAGTCGAACCCTCTACCCGTCCCGTCAAAAGGCTTCTCATCACCAGAGGCCCAGAACAGCGAACCCTTGAACCGCAACCAGTCGCGATCAAGCGAAAGTTCCGCTGCGGCCATCTGAGCGTTGATGTCCGTCTTACGTCCGGCTATTGGGTTGTGCGAATCATGCCCGAGCGCCTGGTAGAAAGCGTGCGAAATGTTCCAGCGACCCATATGACCATCGCCCGCCCAACCCAGGTAGTAAGACTTGACGCCGTGTGGCCTGACATCCCCGATCAATGCAGGCCGAACCAGAAAATCGTTCTCGTCAAAGTGCCTGCTCGGACGATCGTCGTTGTAGTGAAAGCTGAACTGACTGGTGTAGCCGTGCCATCTGGTATCCTGGCGAAACAGATTGGCGATGAAGATACTCTGATCGCGAAAATGCGGGGTGTTCAGCTCGCTGTTGGTGTCCTTTTCGAGCTGATAGAAATAAGCAAGGTTAAATTGGTATCGATTGTTCGCATAGTTGCCGAATATCCGTGCCCCCAGATTTGTGTCGCTGAAAATGAATCCGCGGAAGTCGCTGGCAAACTGTTGGATGCCCACGCGCACCGATGTTGTATCGAAATACGGGTTCTTGCGGTCTGTGCTTCTTCCGCCGGATAAGAATGGAAAAATCCTGGTTGTGTCCCCAAGTCTTACCTCTCCGAAAGCGTCTTGCAACGCGATATAGCTATCAGTTCTGGTGTTGCCGCGGCGGAAGTCGACGTTGACGATCCCGTTTTCCTGCGTCGCAAGGTAGTTGACGTTGAAATTTGGCGTGATGTGGATACGCCAGTCGATCGGCTTGAATGAGGTGTCACCGTGAAACAACTCGAATGAGAGCGAGAAGTTTTGGCGAAAGAACAGTTGACCACCGCGGCCAAAAAACTCCTCGCTGTCCGGCCGTTGAGCAGATACGTTACTCGGCACGGGTATCCGCTTGGCATTGACCAGCGACTCGCTCTCGGCGAGCAACACAAAGAAGTTGTGCTGACCGAGTATCGGATAGTCTCCCTTGAGAACATTTTGCCGGTACGGATTGAGAATATCGCCCTTTTCAAAGCGTGGATCCTCGGGGAACCCGATTCTCCAGCGGTCGATAACCGGCATTTCGTCGGCAGTCTCCTGCTTAGGATTGCCGATGGTGGACCCGCCGGCATATCCGATCGGCGAATCGACTGGAGTCGAAAAGGGCGGAACCCTCATCAGCGGCGGATCCGGGTCGATGATCGGCGCTGTAGGCCCCGACGGCGGCTGAGGTATAACATCGGTCCGGGCGACGAACGAACCCTCCCGGTCGTGACAATCCGCGCATTTGAGGGGAATTTTTTCGGAGGCGCGATACACACCCCGCGTCGAGAGATCGGCCTTGGTCATGTGGCAGCCGACACAAAGCCGGTGGTAAGCCTCTCGATTGCTAAGCTCGTAACCTTCGGCGTCGTAGAAGTTGCGAGCGTCTCCTTCCGGCAGATGGCAATTCGAGCACTTTTGAAACTGCTTTATGTCAGTGACATCGGTAACATCGGGCCTCGACGGATTGGTGACCTCGCGGCGGTGGTGACACAAGACACAGCTTAGTCCCCCAGTCGGTTTGTTAAGGAAGGGAGGAACGAAATCGCCGGTACGACCGAGGCTCTCGTGCGGGTTGTGATGGAAGAGCACCAGTCCGCGTTTGCCGTCGATATCCAAACCAAGAACCGGTCTTTGTTCTTGAAGGATTATCGCATCGTCGGCCAGTGCGGGAGCAAACGACTTGACCGAACCCGCCGCGAATCCTATCAGGCCTACTGTGTACAGAACGATGACGGTTAGTCTCAGTCGCATTAGACCCTTGTAGCTTCTGGCGTCAGAGCATCTACTGCCGCTGCTGAAAGACTATGAGGCGTAATAACCTGGAAGACCCGAGCCCTTTGGCCAGTTCTTTCTCGCCAACAACCTGCCGTAATACGCGGCGCAAAATATCACCTTGATATTTTAAAGTCAAGAACGGTGCTTCTGACTCGGGAGTTGAATTGAATGAGAAATGCGCATCGCAATGTTGTGCTTGCAAACGTTTCCACTCATCGGCTACACTTGCCGCCGAAAATTCAGACTCACGAACCGGCGTATCGACCTTTTGTTCTGCTGGGGACAATTCCAAATGATCAGGAGAATCGGCTTTACCAGAAGAAGACAATTGCTGAGGGGCGTTACGCTGTTCGCCGCGGCGTCGCTTCTTTGCTTCAGTGGCAATTCGCTGGCCTGGCTCGGCCAATCGTTGAGCCCGCCGGTCATCAATCCACAAGCTTGTCGATACGATGCCACTATCCAACGATTAATTATCAGAGGCGAAAACTTTCAGCGCGGGGCAACAATCAACCTCAAAGCCCCCGCTGGTCCGATAAGTATTGGCAAGGTGAAGGTAAAGGGTGGTGGTAAAATCTTCGTCGATGAGGTGGGCGAAGCCGACCTCGTGGACGGCCTGGATGTCACCGTCACCAACCCCGACGGCGCGGTCTCACAGACAGTTCATCTGGTGATTGCCGCTGCTGACGACACCAGACTCACTGATGCCGACGTCAAAAGAGTAATCGCTCAGGCGGTCGCGCAAGCGGAGTCCAGCGGGTTTAAGGCTACGATCTCAGTCGTGGACAAGGAAGGCAACATACTCGGCATTTTTAGAATGACGGGCGCCCGCAACGACATAACGATAGGCGGCGGCACGCGGTGCGCAGCGAGCAACAGTCTCAACAATCCAATCTGCGGACTCGAAGGGCTGCGGCTGGGCTTGCTCCCGGTCTCCGACGGGGCGACGCTAGCCGCCATCTCCAAGGCCGTCACCGGCGCATTCCTGAGCAGCCAGGGTCACAGCTTCACGACCCGCACCGCAAGCTTTATTGTGCAGGAGCATTTTCCACCTGGGGTAAACTTCCAGGGCGGCGGGCCCTTGTTCGGCGTTCAGTTCTCGCAGTTTCTTATCTGCAGCGATATCAACGCGCGCTCCCCGCTGGGCCTGGCGGCCGATCCTGGCGGAATTGCGCTGTACAAAAACGGCGTCGAAGTGGGCGCCATCGGCGTTGAAGGCGATGGGGCTTACACATTGGATCTCGACCCGTCTGATGACGATCAGCCTGTCGAGGAACTGGTCGCGCGCGCAGCAACTCGAGGTTTTGAAACCCCGCCGGAGATACAAGGCGACAAGATCATCGTAAACGGAATCAGGTTTCCTTTCGTCAACACGGCGATGCCACCCGCGGCGCCGGCTCAGGGCTTTGACCAGTTGCGCGGTCAGGTTCTCACGCTTGGCGCCCTTGCTCCTGGAATCCGCGGGGCACAACCTTCGGGCTTCAAGGTCTCAACTATCGACTCATCGGTGCCAGCGGGGCGAGTCGACAACCGGTTCCCTATCAAAGCGGGTTCGGTTTTGAGCAGGAGTGAAGTGCTGCAAATCCTCATCCAGGGGGCCAGACAAGCTTTCATCACCAGGGCGGCTATTCGGCAGCCTCTCAACAGCGCTGCAGAGGTCAACATATCAGTGGTAGATGTTGACGGCGAGGTGTTGGGAATCTTCAGCACAATCGATGCGCCGATCTTTGGATTCGACGTTTGCGTGCAGAAGGCCCGAACGGCTGCTTTCTTCAGCAAGGCTTCAGCGGCTGCCGAGCTCAGATCGCGAGGGTTTGGCCGCTACGTCGACGCTGCCGCCAATGACGGCGTGAAACTCGACGGCTCAGTTGCATTCTCTGACCGGGCACAAGGTTTTCTCGAACGCCCGTTCTACCCCGATGGAATCGACGACACCGAGAACGGACCATTCTCGGTGCCGATTGAGGACTTCAGCCCGTTCAACGACGGCTTGCAACTGGACCTGTTGATTGGCGCAATAGGAAGATTCGTTACTTCGGGAACGTTCAGTCCGGCGGATTGTACCGGCATCCCGAGCCTCAAGAATGGAATTCAGATCTTTCCCGGGAGCGTGCCGCTATTCAAGAACGGAAAACTTGCGGGCGCGGTTGGGGTAAGCGGCGACGGCGTGGATCAGGACGATCTCGTCGCATCGATGGGAAGCGCGGGGTTCGAGGCGCCCCTAAATATTCGCACTGATAGAGTGTTTGTTCGCGGGATCCGGCTGCCGTACGTCAAATTCCCTCGTCATCCCAATCGGTAAAAAGGGAGAGGCCGGCCCGCCGGTTTCGCGGCGCTCCGACCTCTCGTACACCCAACAAATCTTGTTCGTTACTGTCCGACTATGTCGCCCTTCATTGGGCCGAGCGCTCCGAGAAGCTCGTTCTTTTCGGTCGCACCTACGTTGAACTTGTCGAGCGCCTTCACCAGGTCTTCCACCAAAGCGTTAAAGTCCGCATCAGTGATACTCATCCCCTTGTGCGCGGTCTTCATGTCTTTGCCCTTGTACTTGCAGGGTCCGCCGGAGGCCTGGCAAATCTGGTCCACCAGGTTCTTCTTGAACTTGGCAAGCCGCTTCTTATCCTTTGCCGTATCCGCAAAGAACTTGTTGATGCGCGTGTCGGTCGCGCAGTTCGTCACAAATTGGTCGACCACGGCGGTGATCGCGGTTTTGCCACCAAGCCGCGAGTACAGCGACTTGGGTTTGGCCGCCTTAGCCGCTCCTTTCTGAGTCGCGGTTACCGGCGCATTCAGACATCCCAGCGCAACTGCTGCTGCGATCGCAACTGCCATTAATGTTTTACGCATATGCTCCTCACTCCTTTTCTTTCATTAGATTCATGAACGAGCGGCTTCGCAGCCGCAGCATTTGGTTCGAACATTCCTGAGGCTGTTTCGATCGCACTTATGAGTCGCTCGATAGCAGCCCTTCTCGCACTATCAAGAAACCAGATAATGCCTTCGGATTAAGAACCTCGCCAGAAAGCGAGTGGTATGGGTCGATCTACGCTTCAAACCTGATTTACGCCGCCCTCGGAAAAACGGATTCAAAGTTTCAACAAAAGCTGTGGTCTGGCGGCCGTGACCATGACCGCCGACAAGTGTCTCACAAAACCACCGGGCCGCAAAGCTGGATGATGCGAGGTTAACCTGGATAGTAGCCGTCATTGACTGCGAAACCCGGTGCGATTCTATCGAGAGATCATCAATCGCCAAGGCCGTGTGGGAGCTAGCGACAGGCCGTGTGGGAGCGCTTCACGTCATTGCGAATACGTGAATATCGCGTGCGCCGCCGGTACCCGAGGATCACTTCGGAGTCAGTCTTCTCGCCAAAGAACCAGTGCGTTGGCCACTCCGTATGATAAGATGTTGGACGTTCGGATCATGCTCCTGAAATCTATCGACACTTTGACCAGATTCAGACGCCTCGAAGCCGCGGTAAACCAAAGCATAAATGTGTTTTGATAATTAGGAATTTCCTTATGAAAGCTCAACGTTTCTCATCTAAAGGCGCAGCCTTAACCCTTATCTTCGCAATCGGATTTTGCCCGGTTGCCAGCCATGCAAGAGGCCGGGCCGGCCAGACGCAATCTGACGGGCGCGGATTGCGCACTCAGCCCACCAAGCCTGTGGACTCATTGCCCGGTACTACGAAACGGTTTGCTCTGGTCATCGGGGTGGACGAGTACCAGGACACACAAATCAACGCGCTCGAAGGCGCGTCAAATGATGCAAAAGCCATCGTAGAGGCGCTCGTCAAATACGCAGGGTTTCCAAGGGATCAAGTTGTCTTGCTCACGTCTGACCAGCCCACAGAGCGGCGGCCGACGCGCGGCAACATTTTGCGCCGGCTTTCAAACCTTCGAACTGCGGTTCCCAAGGATGGTCTCCTTCTCGTAGCGTTTGCCGGGCACGGAATAGAGCGCGGCGATCAAGCTTACCTTCTACCCTCCGATGCGCAGTTGAGCGGTGATGTGAGCTTGCTGGAAGACACTGCGATAAACGTCGATGAGATACGGCGGCGCATTCTGCAAACAGGAGTCGGCCAGGTGGTAATGCTTCTCGACGCTTGTCGTAATGACCCCTCAGCAGGACGCGGCGACGCGGACAACCGGCTCACCAGAAAGTTCGCCCAATCGTTTAGCTTTGAAGAACGCAACTCAGACGTCAAAGCGTTTGCGACGATTTATGCGACAGACGTCGGTTATAGAGCATACGAGTACAAGGAAAAGAAGCAGGGGTACTTTACGTGGGCCCTAGTCGAAGCACTAAGTGGCGCGGCTGCAAACGCAAAGGGAGAGGTGACGCTCAACGGAGTCGTAAATTATCTACAGGATGCCGTGCCCAAACGAATAAGCCTCGACCTCGGCTCAGGAAAAGTACAAAAGCCGTATGCGGTCATTCAGGGATACAAGGCAAACGACCTGGTTCTTTCAAAAGTGGCCGTTGCCGAGAATGTAGCGATACTCGACCCGGCGGCACTCGAAAGAGGTGATTGGGAGAAAATACAAACCAGCGCCGACGCGGCTGCGTTTCGAGAGCATCTCAGGAAATATCCAAACGGATTGTTTGCCGAGCAGGCGAATTGGGAGATGATTCAAAACAGCAACGATCCGGAGGATTTTAAGAGCTTTCTCAAAAGGTTTCCGAACAGCAGGAAAGCCAAACGCGCGGTCGACCTTGCCGAGGATGCCACGTGGGAGAGAATAAAAAACAGCAAGAACGTAACTGATTACCGGGCGTATCTGAAGGATTATCCAAGCGGCAGATATTCGGAGCTCGCCTTGCGGCGCGTAGAACCACCGCCTGCTCCTCCAACTCGAGTCGAGGCCGCGGCTCCAAAACCCGAAAAACGCGTCTTGTCGATCATCACCGATCCCCCGGCAGCCGGAGTGACGATCACATCCAGGAATTCCGCTATTCGTCCGGTCGTAGGCCAGGCATCCAGTGGAAAGTTTACCGCTGAGCTTCCGCCCGGTGTTTACGACGTCGAGGTAACCGCAGCCAGGTATTCGAACGGAAAGAATTCGGTGAAGTTGGAGAAAGACGAATACCTGAAAATAGATCTCGTGCCGCTGACCGGCTCAATTCAGATCGGACCGCTCGACCCAAACGCGGTTGTTTTGATAGACGGCATAAAGCCCGCAGCCATGAATGTCAACAAGGCGGAAAAGTCGATTGAAGTTCTCGATCTTCTCGCGGGGCTCCACAAACTGAAGGTCATTCAGCCGGACAAGAACGAATGGACCAAGGACGTTAATGTAGAAGCGGGAAAAGCGAAATTCGTGGTCGCGGATTTCAAAGTTCCCGTGGTCAATCTTACGATCAGTACCGAGCCGGAAGCGGAGGTTTACATAGACGACAACTATAGCGGCCGGGCCAACGAAAGAGGTGAGTTGAAGGTCTCCGCTCTTGCTCCGGGCCTGCACCGAATCCGCGCCAAAAAGAATGAATACGAGGCTGCCGAGAAATCTCAGAGCTTCGCCGCCGGGGACGCCGGTTTCGCGATAAAGCTCAAACGCACGGTCTTCTCGGCCGAGTTCGTCGACGATTTTTCGGGTGGCGCCAACTCCTGGATTGCACCTTCTACCTGGCAGGCCAGTCCTGGAAAGTTGAAGGTGCAGGGTGCTGGGGTAGGCATCGTCAGGGACTCGATCTTCAAGGATTTCCGGATGGAGTTCGATCTCACCTTTAGCAACGGCAAAGGAGCCGTTTGGATCCTGAGAAGTCAAAGCGAGAATGCATACTACATGTTCCAGCTCACGGGTCCAGCAACGTCGACACCCAATCTTTTCCGCACGTTTGTTTACCAGGACGGACAGGCAAAATTGTTAAAAGTGTTTCGCGTTCCCGAGAACTTGAGCATCCCGGGTGATAAGTTTCACATAATAATCGAAGCGAACGGCCCGGACATCAAGCACTTTCTTCAACTGAAGAGCAATCCCAGCGCAACTCAGCCGCAGCCTTTCAGCGTGGTGACCGATAATACGTTTTCAAACGGGCGAGTCGGCTTTGGCACGAAAGATGGAGAGGAGTTTGTTGTGCAGTTCATGAGTGTGATACCGGTCAGGTAAGATTGGTTTTGTCCACGCATTGATGCTCAAAACTTCGACGTGTTATCCTCCCTTGGTCGCCGATCAGGCGATCTCCAGATCTCGAGTTTATCGATGTCAAACTTCGCAGGGGCTACCGAGGCTCCCGCGTTCATATCAAACGAGCAGTGGTCAGTACGGGAGGGATATCATGTACCGAATAGGCACGAAGATTCTTTGTGTGTTGATGGTTTTCTCATGCATTAGCCTCGACATACCAAACGCAGGCGGGCAAACACAGAATACCGGGGCTATTCAAGGCCGCGTCTTTGAGGCCGGCACTCTTGCGCCCCTGCCGGGCGCGGTCGTAACCATAACGCACGAGGAAATAGGGCTTGAACGCACAACCTTAAGCAACGGCGACGGTATCTATTATGTCGGGATTCTGCCTGCCGGCAGGTACAAGATCACCGCCCAGAAGCAAGGCTACGAGCCAGACTCAGATCCCCGGAACTCCTCGATCACAAGTTTTCTAATCCATATCACCAATACCGAGCGTGCGGACCAGCCGCCTCCGATTGTTCTTAAACGAGTAGCGGTAGCCACAGCGCCTCCGGTGACTCCTCCGCCAACGACTCAGCCACCAGTTGCACCAAGCCAGCCAAGGCAGACGTCTCCAACCGATGAGTCGGATGTTGCGCTTCTCGCGAACACAACCAACGCGACCAGGGGCGGAAACTTCGACGAGAGATTTTTGTTGGCGCTTCCGCTGCCGGGCGTTCGTACGTTCGACGACCTGGCCTTCCTCGTCCCTGGAGTCGCGCTACCACCACTGGCAATCGGCAAAAACGTCGGCCCGGGCCTTGGGCCGGGGGTAGGAACCTCCGGACAATTCTCAGTTAATGGACTGCGCAGCCGCTCGAACAACTTCACCATCGATGGCGCCGACAACAACGATGAAGAAGTGGGAGTCCGGCGTCAGGGCTTCACGTCGCTTGTGCCGCAATCAATCGAGAGTGTCCAGGAATTTCAGATATCGACGCTTCTCCCCGAGCCTCAGTTCGGCCGCAACATGGGGGCTCAGGTCAATGCGGTTTCGCGCTCCGGCGGTTCCGGCTATCACGGGACATTGTATGGTTTTTTCACGGACAAGAGGCTTAACGCACGCGACGCCTTCGATTACGACGGCGGCCCACCCAGTTACACCCTTTCGTCAGGCGGAAGGGTAGTGCTGAAGGACGGTGCACCGTTGACGTTGGCGAATCCGGTGGATGGCGAGGACCCTTACACTCGAGGACAATTCGGCTTCGTATTTGGCGGGCCCATCAAACGCCAGACGCGGTTCTTTCTGTCCTTCGAGCGCCAGGTAATAAACGCCAGCCGAGAATCGCATTTCGCGGTGCCGACGGTCGATGAGCGGGGGCTGTTCAAAACCGGAGCCCAGGGACTTGTGACCACAGCGGGGGCTCCGGTCTTTCCGGCGTCGCTTACCGGTAATGCGTTTCTGAGCCTCTTCCCTTTTCCGAACAATCCAATTGGCCCCTATCGCTCGAATACTTTTACAGAGATCCTTCCCGCCAGCGCGGACGGAACAATTTTTTCCGGCAAGCTCGATCATAATTTGAAGGCCTTCGGACGCGATCACACCCTGACCGGGCGTTACAACTTCACCGACGACAACACGATACTACCGGTCACTGGCGAAGCTCTCTTCTCGTCGCTTCGCGCGCTTGTGCGCACGCAGGACGTTGCTGTTTCGTTAAACAGCGCTCTATCGTCAACCACCGCGAACCAGTTTCGCTTTTCGTTCGGACGCACCACTCTCAGCTTCGAAGAGGTGCGCGATCCGTTGTTGATCCCATCCAGCACGTTGCCTAACGTGCCGTTCCTGTTGAATCGCAGGCTTGTTTTTAATTCCTCGCTTGGGAGCCCGAGTTTCCTTACACTCCCGGGCGCGGATTCGGAAGGAGGCTTCGGCCCGATCGCGGGCCTTGCATCGACCGGCACCGGACCAATCGGACAGGTGAGGGTCTCAGGTTACAGTCCTCTGGGAGTAGATGTGTTCAATTTCCCCCAGGGACGTACCAACAACACCTTCGAATACGCCGATACGCTGATATTGAACAAAGGTCGGCACAGGCTTATCGGCGGGTTCGATATTCGGCGAAGCCACCTGAACAGCTTTCTGGATAGGAATTTCAGACCGCTAGCGGTGTTCAGCGGGGCGGTGGATGTGTCCGGGCTGAGATTGCCTGAGACGCTGGGCGGCGCGGGCAGCGTCTGCGGCACGCCGCCGGACCCTTGCTTCTATCTCGGGAGAGATTATCTCGCCGCTGGCGCAGCTACGGGATTCTTTCAGACCTTAACCACAAGCAACGTAGATTCTAACATTCGCCTGCGGTACTGGCAGAACGACTTCTTCTTTTCGGATCAGTTTCGGGTTGGCTCAAACCTGTCGTTGACCCTCGGTTTGAGATATGAGTTGAATACGGTGCCAGTCGAAGTCGATCGGCGCATTGAGTCTACTTTCAACGCGCCTGAGGTGAAGCAGTTCGCCGACCTTGAAAGAGGCATTGGCGGGGTATCCGGCCTCGAACAATTCATTGACGGTCGCAAAAAGATCTTCCCGCTGGATAAGAACAACTTTGCGCCGCACGTAGCGTTTGCGTGGGACCCTTTCGGCCGTGGCAGAACCTCGATACGCGGCGGCTACGGGATCTACTACGATCAGATACTGGGCGCGGTAGTCAGCCAGTCACGCAACGTATTTCCCAGCTTCTTAACAATCAACCTGGGCGGCTTCAACACCAACTTCGATGTCAACGATCCGGTCGGCAGCGTAACGACGGAGCATCCGTTTGTCCCAGCGAACCCGTCAACCGTCTTTGCGATCCCCGGCAGCTTGAATCGATTGGATCCCAATAAGGGGTTCACCCCGGTCGAGGCTGAACTGGCAGCGGCTTTACTCACCAACCTCGCCGCTGGCCCAGGGTTTGTTCTGCCTTCCAATTCCCTGGTGACTCCGTACTCGCAACACTGGGGGTTGACCATAGAGCATCAGTTCGGGCGAGACTTCCTCGCGTCTTCGGCTTACGTTGGAACAAAAGGGGTGCACCTACTCAGGTTCGCGACGCCAAACCTCGGACCCAACGCGATACCGCTGGTAAATTCGGTCCTGGCGCAGACCCTGGGGCAATTTCAAGGGATAGGCTTTCCGGTGCTATTCGGCCTCAGCGTCCCCCCGAATATTGGCGGGGAGAACCTCAGACCATTTCCGTTACTCGGTTCGTTCAATTCCATCGAGTCCGATTCAAACTCGACCTATCACAGCCTGCAGCTCCAGCTCGTCAAGAGATTCGCGCGCGGAGTGCAGTTCACTACTTCGTATGTATGGTCGCATGCCATCGACGAAGTCTCGGATCTTTTCGATCTTGAAGGCGCCCGCTCGCTGCCGCAAAACAGCTTCGATCGCAGGGCCGAGCGCGCCGATGCTAATTTCGATGTGCGGCATCGTTTTGTCTACAGCTTGATCTGGGATTTACCGTTGTTCGAGGGAAATAAGGTTTTCGGAGGATGGCAGTTCTCCAGCATTGGAACATTCCAGACCGGGCAACCTTACTCGGTATTGTTCTGCTGTGATCTAAATCTCGACGGCAACCTGACGGACCGCGTGGACCCGGGCGCTGTCAACCCGAGCACCGGGAGGCGCAATGCTTTCAGGGCACCCGGAATCGAAACCGTCGATGTGGCAGTCAACAAGTTCTTCAGATTCAGCGAGAGACACAAGCTCGAATTCCGAAGCGAGTTCTTCAACGTTTTTAACAGGACTCATTTCGGTATCCCGGTGCATCAAGTCTCTTTTGGGGGCTACGTCAATGAGCCAGGGTTTGAGGACAATAATCTGTTTGTCGACACACGCGTGCCCAAGCGAACGATTCAGTTTGCGCTGAAGTTCTCATTCTGAAAGTTAACCAAGCCAGGCTGGCGCACTAAATACGGAGGTCGGCGCGGTTGCCAAAAAGCCGAAAAAGAAAAACCAGAAAAGGCGGAGCCTCATCCCGCACTACGTACTCTCAGAAGAAGCAATCCAACCAGATGACAAAGGCGGTCACCTTTCTGGTGATCACCGCCGTTGCGGTAGTCGCTGTGCTCTTCCTCGTATTAAGCGGTGGAGAGAAATCAATCCCGGCTTCAGGAATCGAGCCGATCAGCGACTCGGGACTTCAGATTGTCGACGAAGTGATCGGCACCGGCGAAAGCCCAAAGCCGCGTCAAAACGTGACCGTCCACTACACCGGCACACTCGAGGACGGAAGAAAATTCGAGAGCTCGGTGGATCGAAACGAGCCGTTAACTTTCCAAATCGGCACCGGTTCGGTCATCAAAGGCTGGGACGATGGCATAATGACCATGAAGGTCGGCGGAAAACGAAAACTCATCATCCCTCCGAGCCTCGGTTACGGCGCCACCGGTCGCCCTCCGATGATCCCTCCCAACGCCACTCTCATCTTCGAAATAGAACTTCTCGGCGTGAAGTAATGTTCTATACTCTGTCCCTCGAACTGTCAGACAAGCTGTTCGGGGCGCCCCTTCTTTCGCACACCACGGCCCGGGGGCCTTCAACGTGATTAAATCTATCTTGTTGATCCGCGCCTCGACCCTCGCCGGTCTCCGTTGGGCGAAAGAACACGTCTACTCGTGGTTGATACTCGCTCCCGTCGTGTTGGGACTAAGCTACTTCACGGCGTTGAGACTTGCGGGCAATCTTCCAGATTGGCAGATATCGCTTCTTTTCGCCGTCGTCTTTGCGACGCTGTTCGAGATAAGCCTGATCGCGTTGAGCCTCTCACGCGCGAGCGGTGAAATCTATCATCTTCGGCGGCCTGAGTCTTACTTTGATGCACTGCCGGTGCCGGCTTCCTCGCATCTGCTTGCTGCCTTAGCTACTCGAGCCGCTCGGACAATGATCGTCGCAATCGCGGCGGTGATTGCTCGTTTGACTTTTGGTGAAAGCGAGTCGCTTCGAGCTCTCGATCTGATACTTGTTCCTTGTTTCGCTGCGAGTACTTCGCTGTCCGAAGTCTTTGCCGCGCTCAACTGGATTCACTGGGGTCACAAAAGAGAATGGCCGGCCGCGATAATGGCCCTGGGGCTCTTAATCATAACCGCGATGCTCGCCGGTCTGCTTCTGGCGCTTGTATTGAAGCCGGTTTATCTCACATCTTCATTGAAACTCTGGCCCATTGGATTTGGCGCGGCGTGGATCGTCTTGCTTACTTATATCGCTTACCACTTGCATGGCCGTTGGCGGCGCGCCGACATCGAATATGCCAAGCGGCTTCAAACATCAAACCGCTCAACCGGGTTCATAGTTCGCGCTGTTCGACGCTTGCGATCGCGGAGCGTCGCCGCGCAACTTGCGCGAGATCTGCGGCTGACGCTCCGAGCGTTCTCATCGGCGGTGTATGTGGTCGCAGTAGTTGCGGTGGTGTGCATAACAGGACTTTCAGCTACGCTGGCAACCGACTTCTTGCCGTCAGTCCCCAATCCTTCAGGATTTCTTGATGCCACCTGGCTGCCGCAAGTGATGGCCGTCAAGATCGCGTCCGTTTTAGCAGTAGTCTCGCTTGCCTCACTCCTGCCAGTGTTGGTTGCGTATGAGCTGCCGCATCTGTGGCTCGAGCGCGCCGCGGGGACCACAGGTCTTGACATCTGGTGGGCAAAGCTATGGTATGCCCGCATCGTCACGGCTCCCGCGCCACTCGTCGTTTGGGTCGCCGGCGCGGTTACTGGCAAGCTGCCTTGGTTCTACGCCCTACCCTTGCTAGCCGAATGCCTATGGCTTTGGTGGCTGGTAAGCTCGGTGATGGGTGCCATGTCATTTGAAATGCCCACGCGGCCGGATCTCGCGATTATCGTTACTGGAACTATGGGATTGGCAATCGGTTTCTTCGCGTCGATGCTATGGCCGATAGGCCTGATAGCCTATGTCCCGGCAATGCATTCGCTGACCGACCGCGGTCGTCATCGAGTCCGATACTATTTGATCACGGAGGACGATTGAACGATCCGCCGGTAACAATCGAGTCCGTGACCAAACGATATGGCGATATCCAGGCGGTCGATGGCGTTAGCCTTTCTCTGTTCCGCGGCGAAGTGTATTCGCTGGTCGGAGCTAACGGCGCAGGAAAGTCGACTCTGTTGAGAATGCTAGTCGGAATAACCGAGCCCGATGCGGGCCGGATCCTCATATGCGGCGAAGACCTGGCCAGTCAGGCGCCAGCAACCCGCAGGCACCTCGGCTATCTTCCCGAAGAGTTGATCCTTTATGACCGGCTTACGGGACGAGAATACTTGGAGCTGGTCGCCGGCTTAAAGGAGGCCGATGCATCGACGATTACATCGGAACTCGAGTTCTTTGAGTTGGCTCATGTCCAGAACAAACTTGTCGGTGGTTATTCGCTTGGCATGCGCAAGAAGCTCGGTTTGAGCGCGGCGATGCTGGGCGCGCCCGAGGTGCTCGTTCTCGATGAGCCGCTAAACGGGCTGGATGTGGAGATGATGCGCAAACTGAGACACCGAATCGAGGACGAACGCGCTCAGGGCCGCTCGGTTTTGGTTGCTTCGCACGTGATGAGCTTTGTCGAACGCGTCAGCAATCGCGTTGGAATAATGCGCGCCGGTAAGCTGGTAGCCGAAGATACGCCCGTCGAGCTGCGAACGAGGGCTGGGATGAACGACGAGCCGTTCGAGGATGTGTTTTTTCATTTTGCTGGTTGAATGAATTCAAAAGGCCTTGTTTGCGATACCTCCCGTTTTCGCGACCCGACCGAGACTCTCACTCATCATCGTAAGATAATTCTCGCCGAAACTGGGTAGTTGGGTGGTGTCCTACTAATTCAACCTTGAGTATGACTCCCCCGATGGAGTCTGGTATAACAGATCACGTTTGGAGCCTGGCCGAGTTGTTAAAATGACACTAAGTCAGCCTAAGCAATGAGAGTATTCACCGTTTATCCCAAAAATGGAGACAAGCCGTTCCCGATAACCCGCGTCCGATTTGAAGTGAAGGAGGATCGTATCATCCTTTACTGTTCAAATAGAGAGGAGGCGGCAGACGGCTTTCTTTCATTTAAGTTCGTTGCCGCCATCGTTGCCGAACATCAGCCGCTCGCCGAAAAGCAGATCCCCAATTCTCCCATTCGCTTTCTTGCATACCTAAAAGGCAGATCTGAGCCTATTCTTGTTTTGGCCCATGCGTTCAGACTTTCCGAGGATGAATCCAGCATTACATTCTTGGAGCAACGTCTGTACCCAGCCAGGCAAGAGACAGTCGTAGGCGAATTTCCCATTCACGCGGTTTATATTGACGCGTCCGAGCTTATCGCGATTCTACCGGAAAACGGATTTAGCTCCGAGACAGGGATAGATCTCACAGCCTCTGACAGACTCGCGGAAATTGCCAGTCCCTGCCCCGTGTCGAAACTAGCGACGCGTTGGTTACTGACCTTGGGCTTAACCCCGATGCTAACTAGGCGTTTGATGTTTATTAACGCCGGTCCGATCTGAACGAATGTTTTCATCTCTCCCCCCTGGCAACACTCTACTA
>JBASRM010000799.1:0-5760 GCA_049273835.1 Blastocatellia bacterium
GGATTGAGCACCGCCAACTGGCTGAACTCGCCGCGATACCTCGCCTTATCGACGCGGTGAACTTTCACACGAGCAATCAGAATCGCCTGCCGCGTCAACTCGTCGACAGGCATCACTCGGAGACAGTTCCGCGACTGCGCGAGACCCGGCAGGACCAACAGGGGCAGCGCGATTAACAGCACAACCTTTCTCATGTGATGCAGATTCGCTCCTCCGAAAATGTTAATGCTAACACACGTGCGCTTGAGCCGAAAGGGTTGTATCTCAACGCGTTCGCGACATCATCCGTGTTTTTCCGACTCGTTCTATATGATGCCGCGACCTGAAAATCCGATCGTTCGGCCGCAGCACTTTTTTACCGGCGCGAGAACCTT
The DNA here is from genome assembly GCA_049273835.1 of Blastocatellia bacterium. Taxonomy (GTDB): domain Bacteria; phylum Acidobacteriota; class Blastocatellia; order UBA7656; family UBA7656; genus Onstottus_A. Next base: position 375 of record JBASRM010000799.1, read on the forward strand.
GACTAGCGCTCTGAACCCGGTGCTACACCTTTGTGCTCGTTTGACAACGCACTTACAGCAGAAGGTTTGACGTTGCGTGAGCGCGCAATCAGAAATCTTGCCGCGACACCGGCAACGGTCAAGGCACCAACAACCACCAGAACCTTCCACCCGTGCTGCCTTATGATGCGGCCCGCATCCTCACCGAACCTGATCGCAAGCCATCCTTCAATTAAGAATCGCACTCCGCGGCCGACAAAGATCGCGGTGATGAACCGCCAGGTTCTCAACTTGACCACGCCAGCGCACAGAACGAAGGGCTTGAAAGGGAATGGAGGCGGCAGTACCGCGGGCACCATCACCGCAATCAGGTCATAGCGGCCCAAAAGGTTTTCAATCCGGCTGCGTTTCTCAGGCGTCAAGCGGTTAAGCGCCACTGCGCCCGCCCGCCGCGCCACTAGATAAAGTAGAGTGCAACCGATCGCCGAGCCTGAGGTCGCCGCAAGCGCGTACAACGGCATAAGCCGCGGCGTGTTCGCGCTCAGCCAAATCATCACCGCGTCCGGGCCGCCGGGCAACGGAACGCCTGCCGAATCTACCAGAGAGATCCCAAAAAGTCCTAGTGGACCGAATGCCTTAAGCCATTCAAGTAAACGCTGAAGTCCGCTTTTGATTCCAAAAAGTAACAAAAGGGCTCTATTCATTCGCGGCCTGCTCGCTGACTCGGGCGGCAGGATAGTAGAAACCAAGGATCTCGCGGTAGTTTCGCCCTGCAACCGCCTGAGCGACTGCTCCAGCTTCGCAGAGTCCGACCTGACTTCCAAAGCCTCGACCACGAAAAATGAGTCTTGACCCCCGTCGTTCAACGGTGAATGTCGGGCTCAACACCGTGTTCCATCCTAGCTGAAGTCCTATCGCTCGGCGAAACCCGTCGGCCGACAGCACAGTCTTCTTGATGCCATCACGCATGGTGACAGAGCGCACGAGCCCATCGGTTCGATCACAGTCAATGACCAGATCTGTAGCCGAAGAGAGATTCGAACCGGTAAAGGCCGAAATCGACGCCAGAACGCGCGCAGCGCTCGCGGACCGCTCCCACCTGCTAAACCTTGAACCGCGACACCACTGGCAAGCTATGCGGCCGTATGGGTAACGGCTATTACCGCCCCAGACCATCGCCGGAGTTGCCGATATTCCACCGCAGGCTGCCGAGTAGTAAGCGTCGACCACACCGCCCTCGAACCTCAAAGTCTGCCCTCTCGTCTGATCGACTGCTTCGGTTACGGCAGGCAAAGCACCAGTATCGGACAGATCCTGTTCGCCGCGATATACCTGACAATGGGTGGTATCGCAAAAGTCAAAGCCGTCACCTGAGTGACGACCGGACTGCGATATCATGAAGGTTCGAACAACTACCGCTAGTGCCTTTAAGGCTTCCGGCTCTCGCCGGCTCGTCTCTGCAGCCACAATCGACGCGACCGCGGACTCGCGATCGGTCGTCAACAATATCCTGAGAGGCCCGCGCCCGCCGGGCCCGGCGTCAACTGAAATCGCGCCGCGCACTTCTCGTTTGATCTTTCCCGGCAAAATCAGTTCAAGCGTGGCCGATGAGACTGGAGTGATTCGGACCTCCATTCGCGCGCCGGATTGTTTGATCGCGGCGTGCGAACCGCTTATGAAGGTGTTAAGCCGGTTGCCCGATAGACTAATCTGAATCAACTCGCTGCGCGAGACCCGGCGACTGTCTGTCCGCCCCGACGACTCCAGAACCGCGGCTTCACCGGAAGCAACACGCACCTGAAGCGTTTCCGGCTTAAACAGGGTAAACAAGCTGATGCGAACACTATCAGGCACAGCACCGGTCGAGGTGGAAAAAACAAGGAGCGCAAAGGTGGCGACGAAATTCATGCGTTCGCTAGACGGGCAAGCCCGGCGAACAGTCTCGCCGGGCTTGTCTGGTACAGAATACTATCTAATCTATCTACTTCTCAATTGCTTTAAGCGGGGCGGTGATGAGCCCGCCATCACTCACTTCAGCGGCGACCGCCCGCTCCTCCTGGGCGTCATCGAACATCTCGCCGTATTCCTCCCGATACGGATCAACCAGTGCGCCACCTTCGGACTTGGTGAACGTGAGCTTTCGTGTGTCCAAATCGAAGTCGATGATCACCAGATCGCCGGTCGCCACTTGCTGAGTCGCTACCAGGTTGGAGATGGGATATACGAGGAAGCGTTCGATTGCGCGTTTCAAGTGCCGGGCCCCGTATTTGAAATCGATGCCCTCGTCCAACAGAAACTTCTTAGCTTCTTCAGTGCACTTGAACACAAACTTCTCGCCGGTCCCCCTCATTATGCGGTTCTGCACCTGTCCGAGCTCTAGCTCGAGTATCTGCTGAAGGTGGTATTCCTTTAGACTTCGGAACACAACCACCTTGTCGATCCTGTTCATAAACTCGGGCGAAAACTTGCGCTTTGCCGCTTCGGAAGCAGTGCGATAGATCTTCTGGTCAACATCGTCTTCCAGCATCCTCTTGCCGCGGGCAGGGGCAAAGCCGATCGAGCCGGTGATCAACTCGCTCATTTCTTTCGCGCCCAGATTTGATGTGAGGAAGATCATACAGCGCGAGAAATCGACTTTGCGGTTGTCGCCCAGCGTCAGGGTAGCCTTGTCGAGGATGCCCAACAACAGTTGCCATAACGCGTCGGAAGCTTTCTCAATTTCATCAAACAGGACAAAAGTCAGCTTGTCGTGTTCGGTGTGATACTTGTCGAGGTTTTCCTGGGTAAGCATCGGCGCTGTCTCGCGATGACCAAGATAGCCCGGCGGGGAGCCGATAAGCTTGGCGATCTCGTGCGAGTGCTGAAACTCGGCGCAATCGATCTTGACGACGGCGTTGGCGTCGGTGAACAGCACCTCGGCCGCAGCCTCGACCACTCGAGTCTTGCCGGACCCGGTCGGCCCGAGGAACAACATAGTCCCGATCGGCCTGCCCGGATTCTGCATACCCGCCAGGTATATTTGATAAAGACCCGATATTCTGCGTACCGCGCGCTCCTGACCGACGATCAGTGAACCGAGCTTACTCTCGAACTCCTGAGCTCGCGGGCTCTTCATCTCCGGGTTTAGAGGCACCCGATTGTGCGATTGCTCTCTGATCTCTTCCACTTTACTTACTCCAAACTACCACCGGACGGCCGAGCCGTTGAATCGAGGGCAAGAAGCGCCGGCGATAAGGCCCAGCTTCCTGTTTTTTTACAAACAACCTTTCCTGCTGGTATGAAGCGTCGGAAACGTTGGAGAGACGTCTCAGTTAATTATAACCCTGACCACGCGCGTCGGCCACGCGGCTATTTGTGCTCGCAAAAAACGGGGCGAATCTTAGTGCCCCTTTTATGCCAACCGCTGTTTTTTGTCAAGCAAAGAATGTTCGTGAAAAGCTGCGTCTCCCCATTCTGTGGTTGTTATGCTCGCCGCTGGTTCAATATAATGTGGCGGCTGATCCAGTCGCCCCCGGGTTCGGAGCCCAAGAATTGTCCAAGTGGATGACTCAAAGTCGGTTGCGTTCGCAAGCGCTGCAGAACCTGTCAGCGTCGCTTGCGGCATTGCTGCTTGCCTCATCTGTCGGTTTCAGCAAGCAAGAGCCGGCTGGTTACGTTGAAACCAGGCATCGGAAGCTATTCCCGAGCAGCGGGTACGATTGCGGATACGACGCGTATGGCGCTTCCGACCAGATAATTTATGACAGGCTCACAAGGCATTGGCTAAATGAACACGAAGCCCGGGCGCGCGGAGAGGTGCCGGAGTCGCTTGTCTCAGGCCCGTCCGCTCGGGATGTCGGTGATATCGCGCTGATTGAGGACGACGGGACCCTTATAATTCCTCAAGGTAAGTTTGCTCTTAAGAATAGTTCGATCATGTTCACTCCTGACAGCGACGGTTATCGGATTTCAGTCGCCGATGTTGGTTTCAACCGAGACTTCGGTTTCAGGCTTGGCTTTTTCTTCGGACCAGATAACAGGCTTGGTGAGGCGGATAACGGTTACCGAGATGTAACGCTGCTCGGCGAGCCCTTTCCTTTCTTCGGCGTCTATTACGATACAATTTACGTCGGCACGAACGGTTACATCACTTTCACCAAGGGTGACACAAACGCGCGGCTATCACCCTCCGCGCTTGCAAGTGATCTTCCTCGGATCGCGCCGCTGTGGGCAGATCTCCAGCTCGTCGATGCGGGTGAGCTTTACTACAACCGGTTTGATGGACGTCATATGATCACCTGGAACGGAGCAGGCCAGCCCTCGTACGGCGGGATAAGCACGTTCCAAGCGGTGCTCTATGACGACGGACGGATTCTGTTTGCATATCGAAAGATCAAAGCACGGGCCTCGCTTGTAGGCATCTCGCCGGGCGGCTCCTCAATGGATCCACAACCAGTCGATTTTTTGGATCCACCCGCCTCGAGTCTCACAGGTCCATTCTTTCAAACATTTGGAAAGCAGCAAAGATTGGACCTCCCCGCATTGCTTCGGTCCTTCTACCGCTCACATTCAGATGACTTTGACACCGCATTCGTGTGGACCGATTTCGATTATGACAACGGCCTCGGGGTAGCACACTCCTTTAATATCCGAAACGACATCAGCGGAATCGGCGTGAAGATATTCGATCGCGGCGCCCTCTACGGAAGCCCTTCGAGCCTCTCTACAATCATCACGTTGGGGAACCAGGCGGATTGGCCTGCGGATCCGCACGCCATTGCGGCGGGATTGAATTCAGCCATAAGCATAGTGTGCCACGAGTTAGGTCACCGCTGGCTGGCGTATGTTAGATTTGACGCAGAACACGACATCAAGGACGACTTGCTCGGCCGCCAGAACGCACATTGGAGTTTCCTGGCCGACACGCGAAGCAACCCGGAGGGCAGTTTCTCTTCGCTGATGGAGGGCAATGCATGGCGGGCTGGCGCTCCAGGAACATACGTTACGATAGAAACCGCGGTGAATTACTTTACGCCCCTGGATCAGTATCTAATGGGACTGCGGTCAGCCGACGAAGTTGGGGAAATTCCCTATCTTGTCACCGATGCTTCGGCAAAACCGTTGCTTCGGGAAAAATCTCCAGTCACCGGGTTCTCAACCAGCGCGATTCGCAAGACGACATCGGTAGACCAGATCGTCGAACGTGAGGGACCGCGGGTTCCCGATGCTGCAAACGCTCCCAAGGAGTTTCGCGTAGCTTTCATTGTCCTCACGGAGAAAGGCTCGGAGCCGTCGAAAGCTACGCTCGCAAAAGTCTCTCGCTATCGAGACACGTTGGTGAGTTATTTTTCCGTAGCCACGGGAGGGCGGGGTTCGCTCGACGCTTCGTTACACTAATACGGAACGCTAACGGTCTTCGAAAACCAAA
>JBASRM010000021.1:0-5320 GCA_049273835.1 Blastocatellia bacterium
TGAACTCAGAACGTAGCAAGCTAAAGCTTGAACTCAGAACGTAGCAAGCTAACGCTTGAACTCAGAACGTAGCAAGCTAAAGCTTGAACTCAGAACGTTACAAGGTTGAACTCAGAACGTTGCAAGCTGAAGCTTGAACAGAACATATGACAGTTGTGGGAACGGGACGGCGCGGAGTTTTTCCGCGCCGCCCCTCGTCGTGGGTCAGACTAGAAACTCAACCTGGCAGCTAGAAACTCGACCCGGCAGCTAGAAACTCAACCTGGCAGCTAGAAACTCAACCTGGCAGCGAACTGGAACGCGCGCGGACCGCCGGAGCCGAAGATTGGATTGACCCGGCCGGTCGCCTGACCAAAGTTGAAATCAGGGTTACGCCCGGGTGCAGTTGCTGTGGGCCGCACCCATTGATCCAGCGTGCCGCTGAACCCTGTCAGGTTCGCGATATTGAAGATGTTGAAGCCCTCCGCTATCAGGTTGAGCCTGATGTTTTCATGAATCTGGATGACTCGCGTCACACGCAGATCGTGTGTCATGAAGCTGTCGCCAAAAGCGAATTTCGTCGGCAAGGCAATGTAAGGGAACGCCGTACCGATGATGTCGCGCTGCGGCCCCTTTGGAATAGCCGCCAATGGAACGTTCTGCCCCGCCGGGAACGTGGCGTTGTATTCGTTTACAAGCCGCCGGATGTCTTTAGCGTTCAGCTCGTGGCCGAAAGAGCCGATCGTTGAGCCGGGAAGCCGGAAAGTAAAGGTCCCGTCCCCTTCGATATCAAAACCACCAAAGCCGATGCCGCCAAACGAGGCATTGCCTCCGCTGATATTGACTGAGACTGGCGCCGCAGTTGCCATTTGCACAATTGTAGAGACCTGCCAGTCATTCAGAATACCTCGCATCCATCTCTCGCCGCCTTTCAACTTTGGCAGGTCCCAAATTGCATCTGCAGTAAAGCGGTGTTTGGGGTTGCCGGTGCTGGTACCGATACTCTTGTGATAGTTGGTGTTGTCGATAACGCGGCCCGACCATGTCTCGTAGTCGGAAAGGGCATACGCCCCGCCGAGCTGAAAGCCATGTGAGAGACGCTTGGTTACCTTCAACTGCAAGGCTTTGTACCGCGAGAGGATCCCCGGCAAGCCGTACTGGATTTCTCCGTTTGAGCATGGAATCGCAGCGAACGCTTTTGGATTTGTTCGTGACAACGCATTTTGCGCTGCCGTACAAGCCGGAATCACCGGGTTACGAACAAGGGAGGCAACATTAGCCGCCCCGCTAGCGGCAAGTGTATAGGTGTTGGGAACGAACCTGTTCCAGAGATTTAGATCAGGGAACATTTGATCGAAGCCCGAGTGCCCCGATCCGCCGCCGACGCCGCGCCGCAACACGAAATCAGCCGAAACCGATAGGTTTCGCATTACCTCGCGCTGCACACCCAGATCGACCTGGATGGTGTAGGGTGTCCGCGCCGAGTCCTTGTTGTAGATCGCATCCAGGAATTGCGCATCTACAACGGCCTTTTTTGTATCAATGCCTCGGAAGGTAAGGTCCTTTCCGTCGAACGGCAGGCCGGCAAGAAACAGAGTTCTCGCTGTGCCCAGAAACTTGAGCATATCACCAACACTAAAATTAGTGGGGGACGTGAAGTTTAGAAAACCGGCGGGGTTTTCCGGATTCGTCAACGCCACGCTGGTGACCTGCTGAAGTCCGTTGCCGGCTGGACCCAAAATCTTTCGCTGCTCGAGACTGAAGAAGTTCACGTTCTGCGAGATGTGGTGCAGCGATGCGCTCGCGCGAACAACCGTCTTCTGATCGTTGCCAAGCGCCCACGCGAAGCCCAGCGCAGGATCAAAGTTCTTGTACTTTTGAGGAATCTTGCCCGTGTCATTTCCGAGCAGGGGCCGCAGGTAGCCGGTGGTCGGGAAATCAAGGTCGTGATAGAAGACCTTATTCTCAAATGCCCAGCCCAAACCATAGTTGAGCGTAAAGCCCTTGAATATCTGCCAGGCATCCTGGACGTAGAAGCGAACGTGATGGTTGCCAATTGCGTTTTCGTAGTTGTAAGGTGCGGGCTGACCCGGGTTGCCGACCCCCATGCTCAGGTTGCCGCTCATCGGAAGCTTCAAGAGGTCAGCAAAGGTTGCGCCCGACCCCCCCGGCCTCAAGCTTGCCGGCAGGTCCGCCAAAGTGAAGGTCCCAGGGTTGCCCAGAATCGTCGTCGGGCTGAAAGCCGCAAACGTGCCTTCGTAATTTCGACCCCAGCCTCCGTGTGCGTAGCTGTATTCCCAATTGCCGCCGAACCGCACCCGGTGGGAACCCTTCGTCCAGTTGACATTGTCCGTCCACTGGAGCGTGCGAGGATTGCGGTTCTGCAGAACATTAGGATCGTTTCCGATTGAAAGCCCGCCGAAGAATGAGATTCGAGGACCGCCCACACCGAAGCATGAACCGGGCCCTCCGCCGAGAGCCTCACACTCCGCCAGGGTCGGTGGAGAAAGGAAGTTTCGGAAATACGAGTAAGCGAACCTGAAATCGTTTACCAGGGTCGGCGTGAGTACGCTCGTTAGACCCATCTGGGTCTGATAGGCAAAATTGCTTGAAGCTATCCAGGTCGATTCCAGGTTGGTCCCAGCGATACCATTGTTAGAATCGATGTTGCCCCGAAGGAAGGCTGTGTGCTTCTGGTTGACCGTGTAGTCGAAACGAACTCCGGCAAGATGCCCGTCCTGGGGCTGCTGCGCGACGTGGTTAAATCCGGAAAGGACCGCGTCGCTGAAGGTTATCGTGCGCGCTCCTACCTGGTCATTACGCTCATAGTTCGCAAAGAAGAAGATCTTGTCCTTCTTGATCGGCCCTCCAAACGTGCCTCCGTACTGTCTTCGCACAAAGAATGGGTCCAGCGCTCGTTTGCAACCCTCAGAAGCTGGATCGAGGCATAGCAGGTTGCGAGGGAGCCCGTTCGCCAAACGCTCCGTCGGGCGTTTGAAGTCCGGGAAAGCGGCCATATTGTGGTCCCGAAAGAACAAGAATGTGCTCCCGTGAAAACTGTTGGTCCCGGTTCGCGAGACTATGTTCACGGCGCCGGTCGAGACGGTCCCACTCGAGAGATCAAATGAGGTCGTGCTGATCTGAAACTCTTGCACTGTCTCACTGGAGAAGTTCTGCGAAGTCCCCCCGGTTATCCGGTCGTTGACCCTCGCACCATCGACGGAAATCAGCGTCGTCTGCGAAGGAGCCCCACCAACCGAAACTGTGAAATAGCTATTGGGATTTGCAACCCCCGAGTTAGCGTTGTAATTCACCGTGACTCCAGGCTCTAACAGGGCGATCGATAGAAAACTCCGCCCGTTGGTGGGCAGGTTCTCGACCTGGTGCCGGCTGATGATGCCGCCCACTACCGTATCGGTGGTGTTGATTACCGGAGCTTCAGCAGTTACCTCTACCACGTGGCTCCCGGCGCCAACCTCCAGCGCGAAGTTGCCTGTGGTCGTGCCGCCGACTCCCACGGTCATTGTTTGAACCTTTGTAGAGAATCCCTGGGCCTCGACCTTGACCTCGTACACACCGGGCTGGAGATTCTCGAACACAAAAATGCCGTCATTCCCGGCGTTGACCTTTCGGGCCGCGCCGGTGTCGATGTTGGTCGCTGTCGCGACCGCCTTCGTGACTATGGCATCATTTGGATCTCTCACTTCTCCTTTGATCGCCCCCGTCGCATTCTGAGCAAAGGCCTGAATGCCTATGCACAACAACAGGGCCAACATCGTAACTGAGCGGAATAGACGGTTGACGTTAGTCTGCATCGACCTTCTCCTTTTTTCTGCACCAATGGAATGACGCAGTGTGTTGAGTTACACGTGCCTCTCAACCTGTAAAAGAGGATGAGAATCTGCGATCTTCATCCTCCAGACGGATTACCAATAGTGGTTCAACCCCCCAGGTCGATGGCTCTCGGTGAAATTGCAAGCGCGAATGTCTTTGTCGGCTACTGATTGGACGAGATAGACCCGTTGCCTGTAGCCGGCTCCAAGGCCAGTGCGATTCCATTTTGGATCCGACACGGCGTATCCGCTCTCAACGTGCGCGGTCCGCTAAGCCTTAGAAAACTTCAAGTGTAAGAAGAAGATGAATGACAGATACTGGCCGGAAATCTCAAGCACCGACCGGCCAGTCGGGCGGATACTATCCCAGGTGGCTTTCGTTGTCAATCAGAGAATATACGCCGCCGCTCGTGGCGTGGAACGGCCGCAATTCTGTAACATCTGCTGGTCGACCAGCGCCCAGCCATTAGCGGTCACTTGGCGCGCGTTTCCTGGCGATGACCGGCAGAACACGAACGGAGGATCCATGAAAGCCATCAGAGTTCTTGAATTCGGCGGCCCCGATGCGATGCAGCTCGAAGACGTGCCCGATCCCATTGCGGGGGCCGGGCAGGTTGTTGTTCGAATCCACGCGATCGGCGTTAACCCAGTCGATGCTTACATCAGGTCCGGCCAGCATACGGTAAAGCCTTCACTGCCATATACACCCGGAGCCGATGCAGCCGGTGTGATCGATTCGATTGGCCAGGGGGTAACCCTGATTGCGCCGGGCGACCGCGTGTATGTTGCCGGAACCATCAGCGGAGCGTACGCGGAACGGGCGCTTTGCAGCGAGCAACAGACGCACCGGTTGCCGTCGCATTTGTCATTCGCGCAAGGCGCCGCGGTCGGCATTCCTTATACCACTGCTCATCGCGCTCTTTTTCACCGGGCACAATCTCGCCCGGGCGAGACGGTGCTTGTTCATGGCGCGACCGGCGGAGTCGGTATTGCCGCCGTGCAACTGGCTCGGGCCGCGGGCTTAAGAGTCATCGCAACCGGCGGTACGGACAAGGGCCGAAGGAATGTCGAGCAGCAAGGCGCGCATCACGTTCTCGATCATACCGCGGCGGATTACATGGATCAGATCGTCGCGTTGAGTGGCGGCGAGGGCGTCGACGTGATACTGGAGATGCTGGCTAATGTGAACCTTGCGAAGGACCTTGAGATTCTAGCGAAGCGCGGACGCGTCGTAGTGATTGGGAGCCGCGGCAAGATCGAGATTGATCCGCGCGCAACGATGACTCGCGACTCGAGCATCCTTGGGATGTCGTTGATCAACATCTCGGATGAGGACCGATTGAGCGTTCATCGGGCTCTTGTTTCGGGGCTTGAAGACGGCACGCTCGCGCCGGTTGTTGGCAGGGAGGTGAAGCTCGCCGATGCGGCTCGCGCTCACGAAGCTGTTCTCCAACCGGGGGCGTTTGGAAAGATAGTATTGATACCCTGAGGAGCTTATTCGACCCAAT
>JBASRM010000041.1:0-8831 GCA_049273835.1 Blastocatellia bacterium
CTCGTCGGGAATGCCAATGGTTGCTGCTTCTTTTACGCTCGGATGCTGATATAACACTTCATCGATCTCGCGAGGATAGACGTTTTCGCCACCCCGAATGATCATGTCGCTCTTGCGATCCACGATGTAAAAGAAACCGTCTTCATCCTGGTAGCCGAGGTCGCCGGTATGAAACCATCCCGAACGAAAAGCTTCACTCGTCGCGGCTTCGTTTTTATAGTAACCCTTCATGATGTTCGGACCGCGCAAAACGATCTCACCAACCTGACGAGCATCCAGCTCGCGATCCTCGTCGTCAAACACTTTGACCTCATTGCCAATAGGCAAACCGACAGAGCCAACGCGCCGCCGCTCGTCCATCGTGTTAAACGTCGAGCGGCAGGTTGACTCCGACAGACCGTAGCCTTCAATAACCGGGCGATGAAACAACGATTCGAAGGTCGTCAATACCTTCGCCGGCACGGGAGCCGAACCGCATAGCGCAAACCTGAAGCGGCCGGTGTCCAACCCCTCCGGAACACCATCCGGATACCGTTGGTTGAGCATCGAAAGCATTGTTGCGACCGAGCCGAAATAGGTCACACCATATCGCGAGATCGTCTCCCAGTGTCGCGATGCGCCGAAGCGGGGCGCGAGCACTATACTTCCTCCGGCCCACAGCACCGCCATCGCGGTGGTCATCAACGCATTGACATGAAACAGCGGCATTATCATCAGCGCGCGATCATCGCTCGTAAGGCGGAGCCACTCAGCAATTTGCTGGGCATTCGACAGCAGGTTGCCGTGGGTGAGGAGTACGCCTTTGGGCTTTCCCGTTGTCCCCGAGGTGTAGATGATCACTGCTACGTCGGTCGCGTTCAGTTCCGGAGGCATCGTTTGGAGTTCACGGTTTGTAGTGACACCCGGAACCCCAGACCCGGAACCATGAACTCCTGAGACCAACCACTTACCACTCTCTTCAATTACGATCACATTTCGCAACGACGGCAAGTGCTCACGTGCTTCCGCGAGATGGGCGAGCAAGTCGGCTTGAGTAACCACGGTTTCAGCTTCGGAGTCGCCGACGATGAATTCGATCTCTTTCGGCTTGAGCAGCGCGTTCACCGGGCCGGCCCACGCTCCGATCTTGAAGCACGCGAAATAGAAGATCAGATACTCGGCCCGGTTCGTGAGCAACAAACTCACGCGGTCGCCTTTTCTAACCTGTAACGACAAAAGCATGTTGGCAGCGCGGTTTACGTGGTCGTCGAACGCGCGATAGGTGTACACCCGATCATCGGATTCGAGGAAGAGAAATTCCTTCCCGGGTGAATGCTCGACTTGCGCTTCAAGCAACTGGCGGATGTTTTCCGGACGCCGAGCGGACATGCGACCATCTTAGCGAAAACGCACCAGCGCGAGAAGCGTATTGGCCTGGCCTTTGGCTATGCATCGAAGGTCCTGCGATCACGCACTCAGTCTCGCGGCGCACTTTTATTGCGTTGTTTGACTTCGCCTGGTGCGGAAGATAGATTTTGCGGGTTATCACTAATCATTGGAGGGCGGATGTCGATCAAGTCAGACATTTGGATTAAGCGGATGTCCCGCGAACAGAAACTGATTGACCCGTTTGAAGAGAAGCTTGTTCGCTCAGTCGACGATCGCCGGATCATAAGCTGCGGGCTTTCGAGCTACGGCTACGATTGCCGGCTCGCGCGCGACGAGTTTAAGGTCTTCTCGCCGGTGACCGGCACTGAGATCGACCCGAAAGACTTTGATCCCAACAGTCTCCTCGATGTTCCCATTCGCCGGGCAGAAGACGGCTCGGACTACTGGCTGCTTCCTCCGCACTCGTACGCCCTGGGAGTGACAATCGAGCGCTTCCAGATTCCACGCAACGTCACCGCGCTGGCGATCGGCAAAAGCACCTACGCCCGCTGCGGATTGATAGCCAACACCACGCCGCTTGAAGCCAACTGGTGCGGGAGGCTTGTAGTCGAGCTGTACAACGCGGCAAACCTGCCAGTGCGCCTGTACGCAGAGGAAGGCTTCATACAGATTCTGTTCTTCGAATCAGACGAGGAGTGCGAAACCAGCTACAGCGATCGGGGCGGGAAGTACCAGGATCAGAAGGGGCTCACCCTCGCCAAGCTGTGATCTGGTTCGCCGGTAGATCCAGAATCTGAATCGGCATCAGCAAAGGCCCCAGCATACGATAGTCAGTTGAGTCGGGCATTAAAGAGGACAAACGGGCGCCAGCCATCTGATTCGAGAACAATGTTGTCATATGGGGATGCGGTTTCACACGACTAATGAATGCACAAAGTTGAGCGCTGAACCGGAGCTGATGCAGACTGAAGAGCTAAAAGCCTTGCTCGAGCAACATCACACGTCTGGCTTCGGTTGGGCGATGGCGTGCTGTGGCCGCGATCAATCAGAGGCGGAAGAGGTGCTTCAGATCGTCTATTTGAAAGTGCTTGAGGGCAAGGCTCGCTTCAACGGTACCGCCACGTTCAAGACCTGGCTGTTCGCGGTGATTCGAAAGACCGCTTCCGATCAGCGACGGAAGGGTCTGTTGCGTGCGTTGACACTTCTGAGAGCCTCGCCGGGTACCGCCGTTGCTCCAGCCGAGCTTCCTGATGAAACGGCTTATCGCGCTGAAATTCAGAAGATGTTCCGGCGGGCGCTGGTTCGACTGCCGCGGCGGCAACGAGAAGCGTTGGAGTTGATTTTTTATCACGAGTTGAATCTCCAGGAAGCAGCCGTTGTGATGGGAGTATCGCTGGGATCGGCCCGAACCCACTACGACCGGGGAAAGAAACGACTGCGAAAGTTGCTGGAGGAATCGGAAGAGCTTTATGAATCTGAATGGGGGCGACAAGAGAATACGGCGACTGTTCCTTGAGTTGAGGAGCGATGAGGCGCGGCGAGCGCCACAGTTTTCCGGCGTATTAACCGCCAGACACTGGCACACCCGCGCCGGGTCTTTGAGGTCATCAATGGCGGTCGCGATCACCGGCGTCGCCATTATTATCGCTACCGCCACGATCGTACGGCTTTCAAAGCCTGAGGCCGTCAAAGCACCCGACGATCAGCCAGTCGTTGTAACGATGCCCTCAGAAGCGCCATCCATCGCAGCTCAACGTTCGCCGGTCGCGTCTGTAAAAGTTCACCGGAAACCGACGACCGCCAGGCGAGTGGGCTATCGACGACCTGAAAAGGATTTCACGATTGCAATGAAATCACTTTCAACGTGGCAATCTCCCACGGCTTCGCTTTTGATAACGCGCAGCGACGATAGGTGGATGACGCTTCCCCGCCTGGACGAATCATTACAAACGCTAAAATCTCTCTCACTTGACCAATTTAACTAGTGGAGGCAGATCATGAAATCGAAGGTCATATGGTTATGCGCAATCCTACTGGTCGCCGCGGCGGTCGCGGTATCGCAACATCCGGCTCAGCCGGCTCAGCCGCCGGTTCCGCCGCACGGGCCTGATCCGATCGCCCAGAACCTGTTCCCGCCCGAGCTTGTGATGCAGCACCGGCAGGCGCTGGGGCTGACCGACGAACAAAAGGCTGCTATCAAACACGAGGTGTTGGCCGCCTCGACCCGCTTTAACGATCTTCAATGGCAGATGCAGGATGAGATGGAGACGATGGCGACGTTGACCAGGGGGGTTACTGTTGACGAACAGCGGGTGCTGGCGCAGTTGGACAAGCTATTGAATATCGAAAGAGAGGTGAAGCGAACTCAACTGACGCTTTCGATCCGGATCAAGAACAAGTTGACCGCGGAACAGCAGACGAAATTACAAGAGCTTCAGCCGTACAAGCATCCGCCACGGTAAACCACCGAACGGGAAGTGACGTTGCCCACGGCGGCGCCATTCATTCCCACGTTCAACCCTCACTTCGATCTTGCTCGCCAAAATGAAGCTCGCGACTCTGCGCGAGCTTTTCGCTGCGTTCAAAATTGAGCCCGATCTCCAACCACAAACGAGTCCACCCACCGCTGACCTGCGCGATTGCTTGCCCGCTCCGAAAGAGCCCCATATAATCCAGCCGGATCGTAAGCCGCAGTCACATCATGCCAGTCAGCGAGGAATACATCGATTACGTCGTCGATCAGCTCGGGTGTATCGGCGAGATCGTGTCGAAAAGAATGTTCGGCGGCGTGGGCCTCTACCACGATGGCTTGTTCTTTGGTCTGATTGCCGGCGACCTGTTGTATTTCAAAGTTGACGACGAGAATCGGCGAGATTACGAGAGCGCGGGAGCCAAACCGTTTCAGCCCTACGGCGAGGAGTCCTATTCGATGGGTTACTATGAGGTTCCGGTCGATGTGCTGGAGAATGTAGATCGGCTCAAGATGTGGGCAAGGGCGGCAATAGGTGCTGCCGAGCGAAAAGCATCATCGCGCAAAAGGAAGAAAAAGAGTTCGTAGCTCGGCACTCAGCCGAAAGTTCGTTGATTATGGTGGAGGACGGACTGGAAGTTCCGTTTTCTCCAAACTGTGTGGAGTCAGCAATGGCACGATTGAGAGACTTTGAAGGCATCGAGGGACAAGACTTCTTCGAGGAAGATCGGGGGTTCCAATCTCTGCTGGAGGAGTTGCTTCCGCAGGATGAGCAATCGGCGGTGTTAAATTCGCTTCATCACTGCGCGCGGCTGGTCGCCGGTCGTTGGAACGATCTCGCGAGAGAGGCCAGCCGGCCCGAGCGCCTGCCTAAGATAGTCAAGTATGATCGGGTTGGCGGTGCGGTCGAGCAGATCGACTTCGGCGCGTCAACTCGTCACCTGCGCCGCGAGGTCGCCGAATTCGGCGTGCTGACCGATACGCGAAGCAATATCCACAAGTTCGGCCTGGTGTATCTGCTCGCTCACAACGGCGAGGCCTCGGTGAACTGCGGCTTGAGTTGCACGGACGGATTGATCCGCGCTATCGAAGCGCGCGGGTCCGAGTTTCTTCGCGAAACATATTTGCCGCTTCTGCTGTCAGTCGACACGCCGCTTGCGGGCGCCCAGTTCGTTACCGAACAAGACGGCGGTTCCGATGTGGGCGCAATCGAAGCCGAAGCGCAGCCAAACGAAGACGGTTCGTGGTCCATCACCGGCGAGAAGTGGTTTTGCTCGAACCCCGACGAGTATTTTTTGGTTGCTGCTCGGCCCGCGGGTGCTCGCCCCGGTACCGCGGGAGTCGCGGTGTTTCTCGTTCCACGAGTGCAGCCGGACGGACAGCTTAACAGGATTTCGTTCAAGCGTTTGAAAGATAAGCTTGGTACGCAGTCATTGCCGACCGCCGAAATGGATTTCAATCGAGCGACTGCGTGGGCCATTGGCGATCCGGCCGACGGATTCAAGACGCTGATGAACTACGTGATAAATACGTCACGGGTGCACAATGCCGCCAATGCGTGCGGCTTCCTGCACCGGGCATTTCTGGAGGCTCGCAACTATGCTCGGCAACGCGATGCGTTCGGGGGAGCGATCATCAATTACCCGTTGGTTCAAGAGACGCTGATTTCGTTGCTTGAGCGATGCTGGCGCTATCGAACTCTGACCTTCAAGTTGATTTCAATGATTGATGAGCACGGCCTCTGCCCCGCGGACGCCGACCAGTCGATGTGGCAGCGCTTCCTCATAAACCTTGCTAAGTACAGGACCGCATCGACGCTTACGGCTTCGATTCACGACGCCATTATGGTTCTGGGCGCAAACGGGATCATTGAAGACTTCACCGTGCTGCCTAGGCTATTAAGAGACGCGATGATCATTGAAACGTGGGAAGGAACACACAACACGCTATGCCTTCAGATCGTGCGCGATGCCACAAGGTCGGATCTGATTGAACGTTGGCGGGACGAGATTAACGCTACACTCGCCGAATGGCCTAGAAACTTTCTGTCTCAGACTCGAGCCCGGTTTGATCAGACTCTGCGGCAAACCGTCGATGAGCTATCCGCCGACCGGCTTGCAGATCGCGAATGGGCCGCGAATCATGCGCGGCGACTGGTGGACCGCCTTGGGACCCTATTGGAGCTGGCATGGATGGCGATGACAGCGTTGCGTTCCGCTCACGACGATTCAACCGCGGCGCTATTGACGGTCGCGTCGGCACATTTCCTGCTGCCGAGCCTCAACGTATTTGACGAAATGGGCTTTGGCGCTACGGTACGGCATTGGACAGCGCTCATTGACGAGAGTACAGTGATTGCCAATCTGGAAGGTTTATGAAGAGGGAAGGCACAGTTTCTTCTCTCAATCAGCGCCCAGCTCGCGCCCCACGTCTCGTAAAATCGAATTGAAGGCTTCGTAATTTACGTCATTAATACTGACGGTAAGTTGCGAGCAGAGAGAAGCGTCGCTCTTTCTCAACTCTCCAATCGGCGATGTTTTAGCGCTACGTTCATCAACCGAGGAGCTGCAGCCATGAAATCTTCACGTAGGAAGCGACTCAGCATCATTGCGTTCACGGTGCTTCTGCTGATCGTACCCTCTTCATTGTATTACCTCTTCTTCGTCCAATCTCAAAACGGATACTACACGAAACGCAACCTTCGCGTTCTTGCGAACATTGGCAGTCAAGTAACTACGAAGATTGACAATCTGGCGACCAGCCTGATCAATGTGGTTAAGAATGCCGAGCAAGAAAAGAAAGAAATGGTGAGCCCAACGGAAAACCCCGAAGCCAAGATTGAGAGGAAAGGCGAGAAGAAGGTAGAGAACAAACCCCAGGCTGCGGCCCGCACACCCAAGAAGCCGATGGACGACAAGATCAAGAGGTCAGTAGAACTCATTGATCAGGCGGGGATCAGTCTCAAATATGAGCCCAATTTTTCGGTGCAGCAGTGGCAGGCAAGCGAAAGAACAAAGGGAGCTCCCATTCAGTCAAGGCCGCAGGCGACCAATTCAAATACGAACACCGGCAATTCCAACTCCCGGCCGCCGGCCCCAACAGCAAATTCAAACAGCACAATTACCCCTCAAGCGCCCGCTGCGCGCCCACCACAAGCAGCCCGAAACAACTCGCGGTCACAAAGCACCGGAGCCTCTCCGGCAAGCCTCGGGACTGCTCGCGATGATCCCGAGCCAACCGTCGCCCTCACCGTAAAAGGGGAGGAGGGATCGTTCCTGCTCAACCTCCTGTATCGCAGCGCTGCAACCGGAGCCAAGGGAGACCGGCTATTCAAGAGCGACCTCGCCAAGCTGGTCGACCCGTTGGTCGCTCATCATGTAGTCGATGAAATGAACGATACCAAAAATCGTCTATTCGACCAGGTTTTAGTTGCGGAACAAGAAAACGGAAGGGTGATCTTCGAGCGTGGTCAGTCCGGTCTGACTGTAGTCAGCCTCGATAGTTTGCAAAACGAGAAGGGTGGAAAACTCGAGCTAAATCTGGCGAACCCGGCGAGCAGCCTGATCGATGTTCAGTTGGCAGGCGAGGACTACAAGCTCTTCCTGCAACCGATCAGACTTACCCTATCATCAAGCGGAGACGCCAATAGCGAGGGCGTACGTTGGGTTGTTTGCGGATTGACTCGATTGAGTCACTTCACAGAACAGACCTTCGCGGTCTCCTACACCTTGCTGATTGTTTTCGTTTTCATGGCCTTGTTGGCGGTGCTTAGTTGGCCACTCTTGAAGTTGAAGTTGATGGGACCAAAGGACAGGCTCCGCCGCAGCGATTTTGCGCTTACTGCCTTTTCGGCGCTGATGGGAACGGCGCTGTTGACCTTTCTAGTAGCAGACCTTTACACCTACATCAGCCTCGGAAACACGTTCGACGATCAGCTCAAGAAACTCTCGGTCGAAATTCGTTCGAATTTCCAGCAGGAGCTTGGCAGTGTGCTCGCGCAGTTGTGGCGATCGGAAAAGCGCATGAACAAGCTTGCGAGCAAGGAGAGTTCGGGTGCCCTCGCAGACCTTTACGCATCGAAGCACGAGCCGAAACTGAATCCCAAGGAGTGGCCGACTAAGAAGGCGCAGGAGTACTCAAGTACGGCGAACCTGCTGGCCGGGACGCTTGACTGGGAGACCGCGCAGTATCCCTACTTCAATTCTGTTACGTGGGTGGATGAGGACGGCCAGCAACGCATCAAGTGGACGACACGTGATGAAACGACAGCGTTTGTTAAGGTAAAGGACAGGTCCTATTTTTTTAACGCGCGAGATAAAAACCTTTGGAAGCTCAGACATGCCGGGAGAGATTTCGAATACACGTTCGAGTTGGTGAATTCGAAGAACACCAGCCAGAACGTCGCTATAGTTGCGATGCGCGTGCCGAATTCCCGGTGGGTTTCGAGCATCGATACCACGCTGTCCTCCCTCATGGGAACGGTGCTGCCAACGGGCCACGGTTACGCGGTGATCAATGACGCGGGTGAGGTCCTGTTTCACTCGGATGAGGTCAACAACCTCGAAGAGCAGTTTTTCGAGGAGTGTGATAACGACCGTACGCTTCGCGCCGCAGTTCTCGCACGCGCGAATAAGTTCATCAATGCGCAATACCTGGGCAAGGGCCACCGCCTGTTCGTAAGCCCTGTGGCCGGCACTCCCTGGATGTTAGTCGTGTTCAGGGACAAGCAAATCGCGCGCACTATTAATCTCGAACTCCTCACATTGTCGCTTGTGCTGTATCTCATATTCGCGGTGTTTGCGCTTCTGCTGATTTCGGTTGTTTATCTGCCGCGGCGTGGTGAAAGAATTCGACGGCTCTGGCCTCACAAGCGAAACGCCAAACAGTACGAGTTGCTCATAACCGTCAACACGGTGCTTCTGGTCGTATTCCTACTGGTGGCCAGGCTGGTCACGAACGAGACGGTGCTCGTGATTTGTTGTTTCCTTGTTCC
>JBASRM010000054.1:0-4760 GCA_049273835.1 Blastocatellia bacterium
AAATACTGGGATCCGTATGACTGCAGATGAAGCCCGTGAGCGATGAGGCTTTTCAGCAGCCTCAACTGAAATGACGCTGTCAGACAAGACGAGCCGGCAAAAAGATGCAAAGCCCAGAGCCACGAAATCGATCGGAGCGCCAGTTCGAGACTGCTCACCCAATTAATACTGCGCTTTGGAGGATTTGCATCCATCCACGATGTAGCTTGATCTATGAATGCTCGGCAGTATCTCTCATCGTTGGTCATCCAGTACGCCTGACCCAGCGTTACGAAATGCTGATGCCGGTTCAGCTCCCAGGTTATCTTCTTGTCGCCAACCACAGCCGGATCGAGATATCTAATCTTGCTCCAATGACGCAACGAGCTCCGCTTGCTCAAAACCGGCTCCAGGAGCCAGTTTGAGGGTGTTCCGAAGTCAAGGTCTTTGAAGCCCAGAAGGTCAAACCGACCTTGAATCGCCCTGTCAGCCCGGTCGATGATCGCCTGGCGCTCCGATTCAAACCGATGGCCCATAATTGCGACGATCTCTTTTCGGTGCTGAAGTGCCGGAACAAACGGCAGATGATTCGAATCAGCGCTCGAGCCGGTAGCGTGGTGAACTCGATTCATTATGGATGCGGCAGTCGATTCGGCCGAGCCATATACAGCGCCGGGATGAATGTAACCGTGAAAAGCGCGGTCGCTCATCTCGCCTCCCGATAATCCGAGAAAGCGTTCTCCGAGCTTCGCCAGTTCTTGGCGACCGCGAGCGCGTAGCTCTCGCCCACTCATCGCCCGAAGCTTCTTCAGCTGTGCGCCGCGCGGCCACATCTATCTCATCGCTCCTTCAGCCCTAGCCCGCCGTCCTGGACGCCGCTTTCGCGGCGGCCATCTGACTGTTCGAATGATTTGTTTCGCGGAGCGGCTCCCATACGACGTGATTCTCGCCGCGGACGTGCTTTGCAAAGGCCACGATTGTCGCGGCGTTTGCCAGCACGAAGTAATACGGAAGCGACAACGGCCCGGCTCTCATACTGAACCGCGTAAAAATCCCACCGATCAGCGCGGAAACGTAAAAGGCCAGTTGCAACCCGAGCGTCGCTTGATAGAGTCGGTGCTCGCTTACGATTAGAAGGTTTGAAATCAGGGCAAGCAGCAGAAAAGCAGATACCGCATATCGCGCCACTTTGTGTGAGAGCATCTGAAAGGCAAAGAACCCATGACGCCGGATGCTCAATACCTCGCGATATCGGCTCAAAGCGCTCATCGTCTGTTCCATTATTCTTACGCGCATTCGAAATTCGTCCCGGCTGCGGTTGTTTGTTTTCTCGACTGAAACTGCCTCGGGTTCGTCAATCGTTCTCAGTCCCTTCTTATGGATTTCGGACGCAATCACGAAATCGCTGCACATATCGTGTTCGAGCGGCGTGTAGTTTGTTCTGCGAACTGCGTACAAACAGCCGGTTACTCCAATCATCGATCCAAGCCGGCTCTCCGCTTCTCGAAGGAGGCTTTCATAGCTCCAATAAGAGCGGCAGCCGCTTCCGACCGATGTCTTCGAACGATCGGCATATACGAGCTGACTGCTGACACAGCCAACCTCGGCATCTGCGAAGCTGCGCACGATCTTGCGAAGCGCATCGCCTCTACAGCCTGTGGTCGCATCGGTGAATACCAGGACCTCTCCGGATGAGATATCGACTGCGCTGTTTTGAGCCATCGTCTTGCCAAGCCGCTCGGGCTGGCGATGAAGGATCACGCCACGATTCGCGTAGTCGCGAACGATGTCATCGGTTCGATCGGTCGAGCAGTCGCTTGCAACGATGATTTCGAGCTTCTGATCGGGGTAATCGAGGGCGAGGGTATTCTCAATCTTGGCCGCGATATCACGCTCTTCGTTGTGGGCGGCGATGATGACCGAGACTTTCGGTAAGATGTCGTTCTTGCGCACGGGACGTTCGCGAAGACGGCTCAAAACAACTATAAGGATTGGATATCCAATGCAGGCGTAACTAATCAGCCCCAACGATAAGAAAAAGATTATCTCGACTTGAATCAATTCCCAGCCCTCATCCGTGCAATTGGTCTTTTCTACAGTCTTGCCCGTGCCGTCGCGGATCTCGCGCCAACAATCGGATGATCCTTCCAGATGACGCCCCGAGGCTGAACATTCTTGCGAAGCGTGTTTTCGCCCTGGCTCGCGGAGACGGATTCGGATTGTTCTGAAGCGTGTATTCGTCGAATCACGATCGCATATGCAATCGGATAGTAAAGAAACCACTGATACTGTATTGATCCGAAAAAGCTGCAGACTATGTAGGCGAACAGAACTCCTTGCATCGCTATGCTCAGATAGTGAATCTCGCGTCGGTCGCTTTCGTTTTCGCTGGGAGCCCTGACCCGCGGACCCGACCGTTGAATTGCAGTTTCGCGCTCCACTTTTCGGAGGGATCGCAACGGCGCGAAGATCAAAAGCAAATAAGCCGCAAGCCCGCCCAATCCAAGCTCCGCCGCTATCTCCAGATACGAGTTGTGAGCGACCTGTTCGTGGATCGAGTAAATGTGAAAATTGCCCATGCCGATTCCGATAATTGGATGATGTACAGCGACGCTCAACGCTCGATCCAACAACTCTCGCCGCGCCTGTGATGATCCGGTGGGGTCTTCTCCGATGTTGAACATCGACGTGATCCGCCCGGCATATCCGCTGGGCATTGCAAGAATGAAGACGCCGAAAATCCCCGCGAATGCCAATGCGGTGAAGGCGCGGTTTTGGCGGCCCGCCTTCAATAGCAGGAGGGTGCCCATTGCCAACATTCCCAGAAAGCCGCCGCGCGAAAATGTAACAATGACTCCCGCTGCAAGAATCGCGCTGCAAGCGAAATAGAACACGCGTTTCAATCCGCTGCTCGTCAGCGCGAGCGCGACCGCAAGCGGCAACAACATATCGAGGCTTGTGGCCAGATCGTTCGGATTCCCAAAGAAGCCTCCTACCGCCCCGGTTATTCTCAACCCAACCACACCAACATCCTTTTTCTCGACAATTGTGAAGTCGCCCATCAGGTAGCTCTTGACCGCCAGGATTGCGAATATCGTCCCGCACACAACCACAAGAGTCACCATCGATCGAAGCCGCTCGCGAGTTGTTATCACGTTGATCATCAACACAAAGATGATCACCACTTTGATAAACATATCGAGTATCACGTCGACGCTGTCCATTGGCGCGGCCGCAAGCGGCGCGAATGTCAACGCAAGCAGCGTTATAACCGCTAGCAGCTTTAGCTCAAGCGGCAGAATCGTCAGACGCTCCCCGCTTCCCAGCTTCGAGCCCAAATACGCGAGCACCGCTACCACGGCCACTATTCTCGACAACGGAAACGTGCCCAAAATCTCAGGGAACATCTCGTTGGGTCTGATGTACAACAGCAGCGTGAACAGGAACAGACCGGCGAAGGCAATTCGCTGAGAACTCCTGGACTTGTCGATGCCAGACCGCTTGTCGCTCGATGTGACGACGGGAACGCTCATCACCACCGCGTCCGATCCGGGCTCGCAACGCCGGGCAAAGGGGTTTCTCGTATCGTTGGTCCTCGTGCGGTTCATAGCTTTGCCCTCAATAGGAAGATGCCGCCGTAGCTCGGCGATCAGAAACGACTCGATTCTTGATTTGCTCGAATCCGCTGGTCGATTGAATAAACCGCGCCAGATTATTGTCGGTATGCACACGCCGAAGCTGCAGGGGATCGCTATCGATGTTGTTAAAACCGGGTTCGACGGTTACTGCGCATTTGTAACCGGCATCGCGTACAGCTTGTGAGATGCTCTCGTTGTAATCGCCGTTTGGATAACAAAACAGATCGACCTCGCGACCGAGCATTAGTTGAATACGCGATCGAGATTCGCTCAACTCGATGCGCAATCGCTCGCCGCTCACCCTGGTCAATATCGGATGAGAAACAGTGTGCGATCCGATTCGCACTCCGGCGGCATCCATCTCGCGCGCTTGATTCCAGCTGATCGCGGCATAATCATCAGTCGGTACAGCGGGCAACTCCACGCCAAGCGAAGCTTCGATGTCGGTGATGAGCTGGTCCTTAACTTGATCAGGCAAACGCTTGAGCGCCGCGTTGATTTGCGCGGCCGCTTTGGTTCGCGAAGCGCGGTCGCCGAGTCTGAATTGCATCGCTCGATTGTCAATTGTCGTACTGAACTCCGTCGATTCGGTCCGGCTCAAAATGAATCGTAGCTTGTCCGTCCAAAGCCATATCCTGCGATCGAGAAAGTCTGTAACAACGAATAGCGTCGCCGGGATCTTGTACTCGGTGAGTATAGGAAATGCGATCTCGTAAGCATCTCGATAACCATCGTCGATGGCGATCGATGCGATTCCTGCCGGAAGACCAACGCCGCGCGACAAGTATTCCGCAAGGTTGGAAAGAGGAACGATTTGGTAATGAGAGGTCAGATAGCGGATCTGCTCGGCAAATGCGCGAGCTGACGTTGCTTCAGCCGCACCTGTGTTGCTGAACCGATGGTAGGTGAGAATGAGCGCCTTGTCTCGATTCGCCCTGCGAAACGGAGCAAAGGCGCCAGTAACCCGCATTAGATTGAGCACTGTTTGCTTCATCAATCTCCGGTGTTTGCTTTCTGCGCCAGCGCGTATTCGGCGTGAGCCCCACGACGACGCCGTAGGATTCGCCGCAGCTCGTCTTTCTGCTTCTTGGTCGGCAACCGATAGCGAGTCCCGAGAGTCGTTTCCTGTGGACGGGGTGCGGC
>JBASRM010000066.1:0-26886 GCA_049273835.1 Blastocatellia bacterium
TCAAAGTCTCCACACAGCGGTTTGTCCGTGCTCACTCCCCACCCTGAAGTGCTCACCGAACTATTCAAGCTGTTGATCACGAACCACGTCCCTGTAGACGGTCTCCAAGCCGCGATGTCCGTCCGACCGTCTCCATCGTAGTCCCCTGGCACAACCTTGTCCGTGCTGACTCCCCATCCTGTTTGCGTCACCCCGCTGTCAGTGCTGCGGATTATGAACCATAGCCCATTCGAAGGCCTCCACACCGCCACATCGCTCTTTCGATCTCCATCATAGTCTCCCACCACAGGTACATCAGTGCTCACGCCCCACCCTACGATTCGCTGACTCTGATTCCCGCTGTTGATAATGAACCAGACTCCTGTCGACGGCCGCCACACCGCAATGTCTGTCTTCCCATCCGCATCATAATCACCCGGCACCGGTATGTCTCCGCTCACCCCCCAGCCCACGTTTGTGACACTTTGATTGCCGCTATTGATGATGAACCAGGTCCCGGTCGAAGGCCGCCACACCGATATGTCAGTTCTCCCGTCTCCGTCGTAGTCGCCGGGCACAATTACATCCGAGCTGACCCCCCAGTTGATCGTCGGCGTCGCGCTGTTCGAGCTATTGATCAGAAACCAGAGACCTTCCGTCGGCCGCCACACCGCCAGGTCGCTCTTACTATCGCCATCGTAGTCAAACAACGCTTTGCTCCCTGCCTGCGTAACAGTAAAGCTCTGCCCTGCGATCGTCATAGTTCCGCTCTGGGCAGTGCCGCTCAGATTCGGCGCCACTGAATAAAACACAGTCCCGTTGCCGCTGCCGTTCGCCCCTGAAGTGATCGTGATGAAGGCGCTATTGCTCGTGGCCTGCCAGCCACAACCGTTGGGCGCAGTCACACCCACACTTCCCGCGCCACCCCCGGCGCCGAAGGATGCCGATGTCTGCGATAGAAGAAAAGAGCAGTTGTCTTGCACGTCAATCGTACCTGAGTGAGTGCAAGGACTGGCGCCGCTGATTGTGACAGTCAAAGTCCATCCAAACTGTTGGGCTTGAGCATACGCGTGAAAAGGGCTTTGCTGTGACGAATGAGCTGTGCCATCTCCGAAGTCCCAATCAAACACTGCGGAGCCGGCGCAGTTGGCGGCTGTTGCGCTGCCGGTGAATTGTACGGGACTCCCTAACGTCGCATTCCCCGGCACCGTGGCCGAGCAGGCGAGCGTGCAAGGCGGGGTGATCACAATGCTGCCTGACTGAATGCAGGGGCTGGCGCCGCTGATGGTGGTGGTAAGCATCCAGTTGAAGGTTCCGGTTAACGCATATGTATGTAAGGGCGTCTGCAGGGAAGAGTGGGGGGTTCCGTCTCCGAAATCCCAATCAAACAAAGGCGCCCCCGTACAATTGCTTGGCGTAGCGCTGCCCATGAACTCCACCGCGCTGTCTGCTGATGCGGTCGCGGGGACTGTTGCATTGCATGTGAGCATGCATCCAACCGAATCAGTTAACGGCACGCAGAGAGAGAATTCGGACGTATTGCCATTGGTGTCCCTCGCCGTTGCATTAACCCAGCCTGCGCTCGGCGGAACGTTATTTACGGTGACATCGATTGGCGCTACACCCGAAGGGTTCCCGTTAGCAGGACCAGTCCTGAACAGGATCGGTAGGGTGAGTACATTCTGCGCCCCTCCTGGATTTTCGTTCTGGCACTGATCGCTTGAAAAGAACTGGATGAAGAAATCGGTGTTGGGCGTGCTGTTGAGGTTACCCTGGATTCTAACAGTGCCATTGGGAGCGTTGCTTACAGTGGCCGAGGTCAGCACCGGGAAGTTCTGTTGACGGTTCGCTCCTTCGTCGGCATCGCCGGGATCATTAGGCGTGACTCCGACAGGACCAAGATCAATGCCGAGAACGCCGTTGGAGTAGATGGAATTAGAGGTGATGCTTATTCTAACGCCGGGATTCGTCCCATTGGGCGTCTCGTTCGGGATGCAAACTCCGTTTCTAGCGTTGAAGGCTATTACATTCTCTGCAATCACGTGAGTGACTGAATTGACGTCGACGAATACACCATCCAGCCCGTTTCCAAGCGCCGCCGTGCCGGCAGCATCCGTCCCGACGTAGTTTCCCTGAACCGTAGCGCCGGTGCCACCCGTCAGACCGCCGTTAAGAAAACCAATATGTATGCCTTCCGAGTAATTACCTGAAATCACATTGCGCGCTCCGGCCACTGCCCCGCCGACGACGCTGCCGGTCGCCTGCGTGATGAGGACGCCATAGTCATTACCGAGTGCGCCCGTGCCGGCGGCATTGATGCCGATGAAGTTCCCCTGTACAAGATTGTCTGCAGCACCCGGGCTAATCACAACGCCGTACGCATCATTGCCTGAGATTACGTTGCGCGCGGCGACCGTGGTGCCGCCTACGGTATTACTTGAGGCAGCGGCGCCGTCTCCGAGAGCGATGCGCACGCCCGCGTTACCATTGCCAAGCACGCCGGTGCCGATGGCATTGGTGCCGATGAAGTTGCCCTGGACGAGATTGTTCAGTGCGTCAACCTGAAGAAAAACACCCCAATCGACGTTCCCCGACAGTAGGTTGGCCGCGCCCGCGACCGTTCCTCCGATTGTGTTTTGTGAGGACCCGGCTATATTCACGCCTATTCGTTGATTTCCCAGACTGGTGCTGCCGGTTACATCCGAGCCGATGAAGTTACCACGGACTAGAGTGCCGGTTGTTCCGTTGCTAATGTTGATTCCGTTGCCATCCAGACCAGCGATGATGTTGCGAGCGGCTGTGGTGGTCCCGCCTACCGTGTTATTTGGCGATCCGCGAACAGAAACTCCTGCGCTTAC
Organism: Blastocatellia bacterium; assembly: GCA_049273835.1. Classification (GTDB taxonomy): domain Bacteria; phylum Acidobacteriota; class Blastocatellia; order UBA7656; family UBA7656; genus Onstottus_A. The sequence goes on from JBASRM010000066.1 coordinate 2,838, forward strand.
CGCCTCGGGTCCGCTAGGACCTTCGGCAGCACTTGTGCCGTTGCTATCGGTGCCGATGAAGCACGCTTCAATCAGATTTCCCCCATTCGTAATCAGTAAGATGCCGGCAGCACGATTGCCGGAATTGAAGTGATTGATGACTAGCCCTCTGATCGTGCTGCTTCCCGCGGTGATATTCAGGACGTCGCTTCCGCGAGCAGCGCTTGCATTCAATTCTATGATCGGCCTTCCTGCGAAGCCGGGCTGCGTGGTCCCATCTATTATCACCGGATCTGTTATCTTCGGCAGCGGCGATATGAGATTGATCGTTCGCACGACGACGGGACTGCCGTCCTGTGTGACCGTGAAGGTCAAGCCGGCAATGGTCAGCGTCCCGCCCCGCGGGCTGGCGCCGGCATTGAGCGCTACTGAAAAGTTGACAGTTCCGTTGCCGCTGCCCCCACTGCCACCCGAAGTGATCGTGATGAAGGCGGCGTTGCTGGTTGCCGCCCATGCGCACCCGGCTGGAGCAGTTACATTCGTCGCGCCTGTTCCACCGGCTGCAGTAAAGCTCTGACTGGTGGGGCTAATGGAGAACGAACAACCTGCCGCCTGCGAAACCGTGAATGTTTGACCGGCAATAGTCAGCGTGCCGGTGCGAGGAGCGCTATCGGCGTTTACTGCTACCGAGAAGTTTACCGTACCGTTGCCGCTACCACTGTTGCCCGATGTGATAGTGATCCAGGCTGCGCCGCTGGTCGCCGTCCACGCACATCCGGCGCCAGCCGTCACAGTGACGCTACCGATTCCGCCACTGCCAGGATAGTTTTGGCTCACCGGGCTGATCGAGTATGAACACGCAGTGCTGACAAAGCTCAGGTGAAACGTCAAATTACCGGCCGTCGAACCAAAGGAAGTGATGACAAAAAAATACGTGACGCCGGCATTCGCGCTGAAACTGATTTGAGATTGCAGGCCGCTTGTGTCGTCGTCGCACGCAAGGCGCGTTTGTGATGTGCCGCAAGCGCCGATATAGGCAGCAAGCACGGTGTCGAAGGCGCTGCCGAACGTGTCGGATGTAATCGTTCCGTTTGAAGCAGGGGTGAATTTGTACCAAAGACTATACGAGCCGCTTCCTGCGCATGGGACCGGGTCGGTGGCCGATTTTGAGGCGGCTGTAGCGTCTTGCGTATTTGCGTAAGGCGTAGACGAGACGACGGTGGCTGTTGAACATTCATCGCCGGGCCCTCCGCCTCCGCTTGCGCTCTGAGTTACAGTGAACGTTTTATCGGCGATGCTCAGCGTCCCGCTTCGAACGACACTGCTCAGGTTAGCTGCGGCCGAGTAGTTGACCGTGCCGTTCCCGTTGCCGCTGCTGCCGGAAGTGACGCTGATCCAACCGGCATTGCTGACCGCTCCCCAGGTGCAGCCGGCCGGCGCGGTCACACTGATGCTGCTGCTTCCTCCGTTGGCGCCGAACGTCTGGCTCATAGGCGAGATCACGTAAGTGCACCCGGAGGACAGGACGCTCAGGCTCACAGTGTAGTTCCCCGTGTCCCCCGAAAACAAAGACGTGACCTCGATGAGATATGTCCCGCTGAATGGCAGGCTGAACGTGCCACTGCCGGGCGGGACCCGCGCATCGTTGGATCCAAATTCATCCCCGGTGGCAAGCACCGCGCCCGACGGGCTGAGCAAAGCGAGTTTTGAATTGAAAGTTGCCGATGAGGTCGAGATGACCACCTGGTCACCCGCCGGCGCGTTGAACGAGTAACGGTCCGCGTGAAATGGACTTCCCTGCGATCGCGAAGGGCAGTCGCCGTTGGTCAGGCTGCCGTTGATCGATTGACCGGGACTGATGGGAGTTATCTGGCAACTTCCGCCGGTGCCTGCTTGCTCCACGGTAAAGTTCTGACCGGCTATGATCAACACCTCTTTTCTGCCCACGGTGCTCGGTGCGACAGAATAGGTGACCGTGCCGGTGCCGGTGCCGCCGCTGCCCGAGGTGATATTGATCCAACTCACCGGATTAGTCACTTGCCAGTTGCATTCGGCGGCTGTGGTGACGATGACGCTGCCGCTTCCGCCCCCGGACTCAAAGGATTGAACCGTTGACGAGAGCGAATAGGCGCAACCAAATGATTCCAGGCTAAAGCTGAGAATGTAATTGCCGCTGTCACCTGAGAACAAAGAAGTGACTTCGATCAAGTACGTACCGGTCAATGGCAAATTGAATAGCCCGTCTCCGGCTGGTATGCGTGCATCGTTAGAGGCGAACACGTCGCCCGTAGCGATCACCGATCCTGAAGGGCTGATCAAAGCGAGTTTCGAATTGTAAGTCGCCGAAGTGATCGACATAACCGCTTGTTCGCCCGCCAGGGCATTGAAGGAGTAGCGGTCCGCGGTAAAAGGAGTCCCTTGGGAGCGCGAAGGGCAGTCGCCTGTAGTCAGAGTGCCGCTCACCGACTGACCTGGACTGATCGGGGTTATCACGCAACTGCCGCTTGCCCCCGACTGCTCCACCGTGAAGTTTTGACCGGCAATAATTAAAACCGCCTGGCGGCCGTTGTTGGTGGCGTTCGGCGCAACGGTGTAGCTGACCGTACCGCTACTGGAGCCGCTATTGCCAGAATTGATCGTGATCCAATCGACCGGGTTTATCGTCTGCCAGTTGCACCCGGCGGCCGCCGTCACATCTACACTCCCGCTGCCCCCACCCGATTCAAAGGGTTGAACAGTGGACGAGATCGAGTAGGTGCAACCGGCCGATTCCCGGCTGAAGCTGATCGTGTAATCGCCGCCGTCGCCGGCAAACAGGGAAGTGGCCTCGATGAGATAAGTCCCCGTCGACGGCAGCGTGAACAGACCGTTACCCGAGGGTATCCGCGCATTGTTCGAGTTGAAGTCGTCGCCGGTGGCTATCACCGACCCGGATGGGCTTATCAGCGCGAGCCTGGAGTTGTAAGTTGCCGAAGTGATGGCTATCACCACTTTCTCGCCCGTCGATGCGCCAAAGGTGTAGCGGTCCGCAGTGTAGCCAGGTTCTTGTGAACGCGAAGGGCAGTCGGCGGTTGTCAGTTTGCCGGCAAGCGACTGACCCGGGCTGATCGAAGTTATCACGCAGCTTCCGCCCGTTCCAGATTGCTCGACCGTCATGTTCTGGCCGGCGATTACTAAAACTGCTTTTCGGCCAGCGCTGGTGGCGTTGGTTGCAACCGTGTAGTTGACGGTGCCATTGCCCGAGGCACTGCTGCCGGAATTGACGGTGATCCAACTAACCGGGTTGATCGTCTGCCAGTTGCACCCCGCGCCCGCCGTCACATTGACATTGGTGCTCCCGCCGCCCGATTCAAATGATTGGATCGCGGATGAGATCGAATAGCTACAACTCGCTGATTCCTGACTGAAGCTCAACAGGTAATTTCCGGTGTCGCCTGAAAACAGAGAAGTAGCTTCGATCAGGTATGTGCCACTTGAGGGTAATGTAAACAGGCCATTTCCCGACGGTATGCGCGCATCGGTCGAAGCGAACACGTCACCCGTGGCGATCACCGATCCAGACGGACTTATCAAGGCAAGTTTCGAGTTGTACGTCGCGGCAGTGATCGATATGACGACCTGTTCCCCTGACAATGCGTTGAACGAGTAACGGTCTGCGGTGTAGGGAGTTCCCTGGGACCTTGAAGGGCAATCGCCGGTCGTCAATGTTCCGCTGAGGGATTGCCCCGGGTTGATCGGAGTTATCACACAGCTTCCATCCGTGCCCGCTTGCTCGACAGTGTGGCTCTGGCCGGCAATCGTCAACACCGCTTTTCGCGCGACGGTTGAAGAATTAACAGCGACGGTGTAGTTGACTGTGCCATTACCGCTACCCGTGCTTCCGGAGTCGATGGTGATCCACCCGACAGGGTTTATCGTCTGCCAGTTGCATCCAGCCTCCACTGTCACGTTGACGCTGCCGCTACCGCCGCTCGACTCGAATGATTGGACTGTTGAAGAAATCGAGTATGTACAAACAGTCGGGGCGGCAGAAGCCAAAATACTCTCTTTTTTCTGAGCTGGCAGCGGCAGCGTTAGGAGAGAACTCGGCAAATTGGAACCTGACTCGAGCCGAGTGAACGAGTTCGTGTTGGCGACTGAGACGGTCGAGGTCGCCGGCGCGCCCGATTGCAACACGCCGGCAGGTGTGACTGCCTGGCTCATTCCTCCCGCTCCAATGTTGAATCGAATCTCATCCAGACCAGGAGTGGCCGGTGTGCCATTCACCTGAGCCTGCTCCGCGGCGGTCAACGACGACTTCAACAGCCCGCCATTGGAAATCTTGATCGCTTCGCGCAGCGTGAGCACATCATCCCTGAGATCTGAGTCCGCAGTACTGTTGACCGTGATAATCGCCCCCGGAACGGTCGTCACCACGGTTGGCGCACTGTGGCCCGCTCTAAGAATCACAAAATCACTCAGCGCATCTGCATTCAATCTCATCGGTAGCACAGCCACCGGCTCGTCATCTACCTCAAAAGAGACTGACTCATGTCGCAATCCGCTTGTATCAGACATTCTCGACGCGTCGATTGTCCTCGTCTCAAAACGAACGCTCGTAATGATATGCAGTTGATGACCCGTCGAATCTATGACCACCAGGTCATCGGCCGCAGAGCCGGATACGCGAGCGCTTATCAACTTGCGAGCCGTCGGCCACCGACCGGAAGATATCGTTTCCCCCTTCCATTCCTGGAGAGACTTCTGTTGATTACTGTTGGCGTTATGTTCACTCAACAGCAGGTGTACCGCTCCGTCTTCTGAGAGCAGAGCCATATCCGGCCGAAGCTTACTGGAGAAGTTCCCGATAGCTATTGCATTGATAGCAAATGGAAAGTAGCGCTCACTGACAACCGCTTGTGGGACTTCTTTCCGAGTCGCCTCGCTGAGGGACAACTTTCGGTCCCTTCCGTGCACTATGAGAAGCTCGTGACCTGCCGCTACTGCCAGATCCATTTCATTACCGTCATCCAACTGCCCTATTGCCAGTGCCGTGGCTTCGGAAGGCAATGCAAACTCCGCCGGATTGGCTCTCATAGCCCCTTCTGACCCTTCGAATGCCAGCAGCATCGGTCCGCTGGGCCCGGCTATCGCAACTGCCACATCGGTCAATCCATCGCCCCGGTTTAGCTCCCCAGTAACGATCGCGGTCACTGCGCCGGATAACTGTATTCGTTGTTGCGCTCCGAATCCCCCCTTGCCGTCACCAGGCAGCAGGTGGAGATTGGAGCTCCGGCGAGAGGCGGTAACAACGTCCCAGTGCCCGTCCGCGTTGAAGTCTCCCGCTCCGATGAAGTCTGGGAGCTCCGGAATTGCGAACACGGACGCAGGTGACAAGAACGGCGAGTCGGAGAACGCGCCGCTTGCCTTTCGTTGTTGTGCCTCATTGCCGGTCGGATAGATACAATCTACGTTGCCTCGGTGCAACGTAACGATACCGCCGTCGGGGCCGGCATAACCGCTGATCAAATCAGGTATGCCATCCTCATCGAAATCCGCCGAACAGAGCGACAATGGCCGCGCACGATTCGCTTGAATAGCGAGCTCAACCTCCGTCGGCCCGCGGTATGCACTCAGCACGTCGCGACCGCTGAGGTTGACCAGGGGGTTGCCTCGTCCCGCTGCCAGCACGCCGACCTGCTCGCTCAAGGTAGATGGTTCCGCATTATCCTGCCCGGGCATCGCCGTGCTGTTTGACGGGCCTGCGCTCGCAAAGAGAAAGGAGTGAATAAGGAAAACGCCTGCTGCTCCGACCGACAACGCTAGGCGAATCTGAAGAGATCGCGTTTGAAATCGCTGGAACAACTTCCCGGCAAAGCGGACAATTTCAAGCGTTGAATCTCTCATATTGAGATCCTCTCTCGCGAGACACGCTCTTTGACGGTGACTGTATTGGGTGCTAGCTTACCTTCGCCTTCACCTGAGGTTAGCTTTAGAGATGGCTCAAGCCGATAAGTAACGGCACTTGCCGCATGCTATTGTAAGCTGCATTTCAGACCACTCCATCCTATTCATCATTGAATTCCAAGTCAAGCTTGCATTGTCCTCGAATTGCTGAAGTCTGGCCGCGTTGCTTCGAGCGGCCCACTTTCAGTAAAGAATAAACAAATGACCCTGAGTCGTACGCTCATTAAAGTTAAACCATCGAGGAATGCATTTTTCGTAGTTCCATTCGAGCTGTTTACGATGAACCACACGCCACCACCTCCGGTCGAGGGTCCTCCTGTCTCCATCGTAGTCCGCCGGCACTGCCAAGGGGAGAGGGCTGCGTAAGTAATGCGACTGCTGCTCGCGCTTGAAGCGCTACGAGCGCCTTCAGAAACCGTACTTCAACGCGAACTGAATCATCCGGGCCGGACTCGCTGTTTCCACCGCCGAACCAAACCCCGGACTCCCCAGTGTGCGATCCGGTGTCCCAAAGTTCGCCCGGTTCAACGCGTTGAAAAACTCGGCCCTGAAATCGAGCCGATGTCTGTCGCTAAAGTTGAAACGCTTGCTTAACGCCAGGTCCAGCGTCGCGAGCGTATCCGCTCTCACTGTATTGCGCCCAACCAAACCGTCGCGGCCTGTCACAAAAAAATCCGCGACGTCGCGACCCTCAGCAATTGCGGCCTTGCGCCGCCCGTGCCCGGTGAAAAATACCAGCCCCTCGGTAGTCGAAGGCCGATCGGTCAGGTTTCCATCCAGGTTCGCATCATTGGGCAGGTTCAGCGTGAACGGCTGTCCCGTATTCGTCTGGAATATCGACGCCAATCGCCATCCGCCAAACCAACTCGCAATCGCGCCCGGTTTGGCGCCGCGGTAGAAAGGCAGATCCCAGATAAAGGACACTGCCAGCCGATGACGAACATCAAAGTTGGAGCTCGCCCTTTCGAGTCGCAGGTTCGACGAATCTTGTGGCAGGATCGGGGCGCCGGCTATCGGAAACACATCCGACACATCATCTATCGAGTGCGACCACGTATACGCAGCCGTGAATCCATAACCGTGCTTATAGCGCGAGCGTGCTTCGAGTTGAAGTGCATGATAATTGGAGTTCGCCGCGTTCTTGAAAATCTGATAGGCGCCCAGCGCGGGCTCGGGCCGATTGGGTTGGAGGCTGCACTTCTTGTTATCCTGAAAGCGCGAGCACTCCGCAAGCACCAGCGGCGGCGGCAGCGCAAACCCACCGGGAAAGTTCAAAAAGTCATTTGCAAACTGGATCGACGGCGTCACATTCGGACCGAGGTTTGGCGTCGTCAGAATGGTAAGCTTGGTCCCTTTCGTTCCGACATACCCCAGCGAGATCGCGTAGTCGCGATGCAGCTCGCGCTCGAACGTCAAATGCCATTGCTGCGCGTAAGGCGTTCGCAGATTTTTTTCCGGTAACGTGAATGCCAGGCCGCCTCCCAGCTGGTTCTGGCGAAACAGCTCTCCAATCAGCGCCACAAAGTCAGCGGAGGTCCCGCCAAATCGATTCAGGGTCCCTGTGGCTATCAGCGGAATATCCGGAATCGCGCCGTTCCGCCCGTCCCTGATCACCAGCGTGCTCGCGTTGTTCAGAGTCAGCACGTCGAATTGGATAAACGCCGGCTCGATGTTCACCGGGATCTCAGTTGGGAATACGCTTCGCGATTGGCTGACGACCGCGCCCAATATCGCGTCGTAATACAAGCCATATCCGCCACGCACCGATGTTTTGCCGTCTGACCACGGGTCCCACGCAAAGCCGAGATGAGGCGCAAGGTTGTTTCGATCGGGATCGTAGATACCAGTTCTACCGTCGAGCACATTTCGATAAGCGGCAACCGATGTGGTGAACGCGGCAGTCCGCTCAGGCGTATCGGCCCGGGAACCTCCCGGCGCCGGAAGATTGTTTAACGCCAACGCATCTTCGATTCGATTGTTAGCCTCTTTGGGAACGCTGTTGTATTCATATCTCAGCCCGTAGTCCAGCGTGAAGTTGGACCGCACGCGCCAATTGTCGTTGAAGAAAAAGTTGTACTCGTTGAAGCGAAGCGCAATAGTCGAGTCCGAAACTCCCGCGGTTATCGTTTGAAAGATCGAGGACGGCAGCCCCAGCGTTGCCAACTGTAAGCCCGACAGAAAACTCTTGTCCTGAGGAAGGAAGCTGAAGGGATTATTCGGGTCCGTGTTGAGCCTCAACGCGCCGGTTGTCAGGACCGCGCCCCCGAACACAACCTGGGGGCGATAATTGCGGTCCAGAAGGCTATTGAGTTGAACTCGACGAATGTCGGCGCCGAACTTGAGCGAGTGCCGCGCAAGCGTCCACGAAATCGCATCGGCAAACTGGAAGGTGTTGTTAGCTCGCTGCTGAGGAAACGAGTAAGCGCTCACCCCAACCGGACTGTATGGCTCAATCACCAACTCTCCGATCAAACCGGTTATTGACGGAATCAGCTTTGCGCCCGCGCTGCTGTTGACGCTCTCTATCGATTGCCTCGAAAACGTGAACGGGGCGTCAGGGTGCGGCGAGAATTCGAGCCGTGTCCGGCCATACGAGAACCGGGCCTGACTGAAGAGTTGTCTCCCAAGCTCGTGGTCGAAGATCAGTGAAAGGTCTTGCGTGCGAGTATCTGCGATTATGGTCGAACGGATCGCGCGATTAACGCTAGGCAGCACGCGGTTGTCATCCGTGAAATTGTAGCGCCCATACAGCGTGCTGCGGTCGTTGAAGCGGTGGGTAACCTTCGAAGAAAATATTGATCCTTTACCGTCGGCGGGCAAGACCGTGGTGTAGGTGTTCACACCATAGGGTCCGGATGGATCATTCGGCGCCGGGTACAATGACAGGATATTTCTGCCCACAGGCGTGCCGCCCAGCCTCTCGCCGAAAAACTCGTTTATTAATGCGTTCCTCGAGAACTTCAATACGCCAAACACCGGCAACCCGAGGAACCTTCTATCTGCGAGCGTCGGCGTTGCGAAGTGCTGCTCGGTTGAAGCGTTGACCTTGAGATGTTCAAAGCTGCCGAAGAACTGAGTGCGATCCTTCGTGATCGGACCGGTTAGGACAAAGCCTGCCTGTGTTCGAGTAAACGGGTCCTGACCGTCAGCCGCGCCTCCCACATGATCGAAAAAGTTTTGCGCGTTCAAGCTTGAATCGGTGAAAAACCCGTAAGCCTGGCCGTGAAACTTGTTGCTACCCTCCTTGGACACCGCGTTCACCTGCGAGCCAAAATCCCGCCCGGTTTCGGTGCTCCACAACAGCGTCGACACCTGAAACTCGCGAATCGATTCAATCGACTGAGGGACGAGTGCCACGAAGCCTTGCCGGCGAACTCCGACATCGGGGTCGTTGTTATCCGAACCATCGACGGTGAAATTGTTCGAGCGCGCGCGCAGCCCGTTGACCGCGAACTCGCCCGACGTTCCTATGCCGTAGCCGACCCCGGGACCTCGGATGCCGGGTGTGTACGGCGGCGGGGAGACTCCCGGCAGGAGCAGTGCGTATTCGTCGAAGGTACGCATATCGGTGCTCCCGCCAAGCGGAAGCGATTCGATTTGCTGCGCGGTGAAGTTGCCGCGCCGGGCTGCATCGGCGGTGTTGATCAACGGTGCGAGGTCATCCTGTTGAGCAGTCGAGCTGGTGGTTGGAGCCGGTTGCGCGGGTACGGTGCTGGCCGGTGTCGGGCGAAGGGTGATGTCGGGCGGCCGTAAAGGCGTGGTTGCGTTAAGGGGAATCCCCATTCTAACCGAGTTTCCCTCAAACCCCGTCTTCGAACCCGATATGACGTAGAACCCCGGCACTAAAAACGGAACGGTGTAGGTTCCGGTCGCATCAGTCAGCGTCGCGCGAGCATTGCCGTTGTTTTCATTTACTACACTGACCCTCACATCAACCATTGGCTTATTAGAGTCGTCGAACACCTGGCCGATGAGTGTGCCGGAGGTCGACTGCGCGTTCGCTTGTCGTGGCGTGAACAGAGGAGAGAGCAGAAGCACTATGGTCGCGACTGCACTGATTCGCACGAGGTGCGGCGAAGGACTTCGTGACATTGAGGAGCCTCCTTGATAAACGAACCGAAGGATGATGACTTATGGCGCCAAGGGCTCGGCGAAACGGTTTTGATTCTCGGAATCTATCCGGCTAGTGATTCGAGTCCCGAATCACTAGAATGCTGCCCTCTAACTTCATGGAGAGCAATTTATCCGCGTGTAGCTAACTTGTGGCGTCTCGGTGCCGTCGGAGTTGCGGACCATCAATGTGTCTCCAGTCTGCGCACGCTTGCCTGCTTTCTTAGCTATCACCTGCGTTGACGAAACAAACAAGGTCTTTTCCTGGCCTCCATTCAGGAACACTTTCGCACCTTCGACAAAGCCCGATCCGTTAATGATTAGCTGTTTGCCTTCCCCCTTGCACGCCGTGCTGATCGTGAATGGGTTTGGATTTGTGACGGCGACACACTCGGAAGTCTCGGAAGTGTTGCCCGACGAATTCGTTCCCATCGAGTTGATAAAGCCGCTGGTGGACGCTGGCGGGAAGTTAAAAGTAAAAATAAAGGGTGCGTTTCCGTTACTGTCGGTTGTTACCTGGATTGTTGGCTCCAGCCGCAACGGAATACTTCCGATGAACTGATGGCCCGAACCGTCGCACGTGCCTCCGAAGAAGAACTCCAGCGTGAATGTCTGATTAGGGGTGCTTCTAAACATTCCAGTCACAGTCACTGTTGACACAAGCACTAGTGCGTCTTTTGGTCTGTTTTCAACGATGAATGCGTCAGATGAATTAATCACCGGGAAGTTTTGCAGCTCGTTCGCTCCAAAATCCGTGTCCTTATCGTCATTCGCTGTGACACCAGCCGGACCAAGATCGATTCCTAGTGCCGCGTTAGAGAAAATCGAATTGCCGAGAATTGCTATTCGCAAGCCGGGATTACCGCTGGTTACGTTGGGAATGCGAACTCCACTTCCCTTATTAAACGCTATTCTGTTGCCTAGAATCGGATTGCTGATAGCCTCAGCACTCACGCGGACCCCATCGAGACCATTGCCAATATCACTAGTACCATCACTACCAGTTCCAATATAGTTAGCCTGAACTGTGTTATCGGCGGTAGCGCGAACTTGTCCGGTTCCAATAAGAACGCCTTGCTGTGCATTGCCAGAAATGACATTGCGCGCCGAATCGACAGCGCCGCCAATTGTATTGTCGAACGATGTGCTGATCACGACACCGCATCCATTATTGCCTAGACCTCGTCTTCCGGTGATATCAGTGCCGATCAGATTACCCTGAATGAGCGCGTTCAAGTTGTGGTGATCGAATCCATCAACAACGATAATACCGGCTTCCCGGTTGGCCGAAATGACATTGGCGGCGGTGAAAACGGTTCCTCCGATCAGACAATTCAATGAGCCTAGAACGATCACGCCATTGGTGTTGTTACCAAGTCTGTTTGCGCCTGTGAGGTCGGTCCCAATTACGTTGTTCTGCACCAAAGAGCCAGGTGCGTCCATCAGCTGGATGGCAGCGAGACTAGTAATGAATCCATCTGGCGGCGGAGGAAGAGAAGTATCATTAGCAGAGATAACGTTCCGCGATCCAGAAGTCGTTCCTCCAATCTTCGTATCAATCGCACCCAGGACAGTAATGCAAGACTCGCTATTAGCTAAACCGCGCGTGCCGGTAACATCCGTACCGATGAAGTTACCTAGGACTTGATTGTCAGACGAGGTCGAGACAAAGTTGCCATCCTGGATTGTAACAGCCCGAGTGTTTGCAGAAATGATATTGCGGGCTTGCAGGGTCGTGCCACCGACCAGGTTCTTGGAACCATTGAACACGGATATTCCTGAGACATTTCCAGCCGCGATTACACCTGTTACATCGGGACCGATGAAGTTACCCTCGACAATATTATTCGAGCTCGCGTCGATAAAAACGGCTCCCGCAAATCCGTTTATTGTCAATCCCCTCACTACACTTCTTCCTGCGCCTATTCGAAGGCCCGTGGTAAAACCCGCCGCTGATCCGCTCATTTGGATCAGAGGCTTACCTGAGAAACCGGGTTGAGTTGTGCCGTCTATCGTGACGGGATCAGTAATAGTAGGCAACGCCGACTGGGGTTTAATAGTCTGCAATCCTGATAAGATGCTGAAGGTGATAGTGTCCGCGCCCACGTTAGTATTCGCGTCCGTGATAGCCTTTCTTAGGGTTCCAGCTCCGCTGTCATTTGTATTCGTAACGACAAAGTTCATGACCGCTGCCGTAGAGACAACTACAGGTGGGGTGTTTCCTCTCCGCATCACCACCAGGTCACTCAAGGCATCCGAGTTCAACCTCATCGGCAGCACTGCTTCTAAACCGCTCTCCGTCTCAAGATCCGCCCGAAGAACTTCCTCCGCGCCGTCTTGCCGTTGTACTGCTTCGTTCGTAACCACCCCTTTTGCCGTGCCCGCCATCACCACTATGTTCGGGCTGGCTGAATCCACAACAACCAGGTTATCGACCAGGGTACTTGACACTCTCGCAGTCACCAGTCCGGCACTCTTCGACCAGTCGCCAGTTGCCAGCAACCTGCTGCTCCAGTCCTCAATTCCCTCAACTGCTTGCGCTAGTCCTTCCTTCTTCGCCACTCGTGCGTCGTCTCGTGAGAGCACTGTCAGATTTCCATCATCGAAAAGCAGAGCAATGTCCGTCGTGTGATTCCGAATGAATGTTCCCAACGCAATCGATTTGATAGAATAGGGAAACTTTCTGAGCTCGATGCGTCCCGGTGTAACCTGTGCTTGCTTAGCTTTATCCAGGGACAATTTGCGGTCACGTCCGTGCAACATAATCAATTCTCGTCCCGCACCAACGGCTAAATCCATTTCAAAGGTGTCATCGAGTTCCCCGAGCGCTAGAGAAGTAGGCGCAGCAGAGAGATCGAATGTCTCAGGACTGGCCCTCAGAGCTCCTTCTGGACCTTCGAACACCAGCACCTTCGGGCATTGCCCTCCAGAGATTCCCACCACTATGTCATCCAGTCCGTCTCGGCGGTTGATCTCGCCGACCACCATCGCGGTCACTCCACCGGGTAGTTCGATGCGCTTCGTTTCACGCAACCCTCCCCTGCCGTCGCCTGACATCAAGCAGAGCTTACTCCTTCCGCGACCAGCGACAACTACGTCCCAGTGCCCATCGCCGTCGAAGTCTCCCGCTCCGATGAAGTCCGCTGCTTCAGGCACGCTGAACACAAAAGCCGGAGAAAGAAATGGGGTTTCGGTAAAATTGCCGTCTGCCTTGCGCTGCGTTGCTTCAGGCGCGTTCGGGTTGATGGAATCGACGTTGCCTCGGAGCAGCGTAACGATTCCACCATCAGTTCCAGCATACCCGCTGATTAAATCAGGCACGCCATCTTCATCGAAATCAGCAGAGCACAGCGACAACGGCCGGGCCTCATTCCGTTCCAGCGACTGTTTTAGTTCCGCTTCTCCGCTGTAAGACGTTGTGACCTCTCGTCCGTCGCTAAGGTTGATCCAAGGATTTCCTCGCCCTGCCGCGTGGACGCTGATCTCGTCGCTCATCATTGCTCGCTGAATCTGGGATTGCTTTGAGCTCTTAGCCCCCGATTCAGCGGATGCCTTCCTCAGGGCGACCGGAGCCAGAGCGATTGCGCCGATCAATGCTAAGGTCTGAGCCCGTCTCATTTTCGATTGTGTTAAGCAACTGATGAACGTCCCGATATCAGTCGTGTTCATTTGAAAGGCTCCCCCGAGTTCATGTGATCGACTGCGCAATCAAAAGCGGCGACAAGTCGCTGCTCTCCAAATTATGGAGAACAATTCACCCGCGCATAAGTAATCTGAGGCGTTTCCAAACCATCAGTGTTGCGCACTTTCAAAGTGTCCCCGGTCTGCGCGCGCTTCCCTGCTTTAAAGGCGATCACTTGTGTAGAGGATACAAACTGCGTTTTCTCGGAGCCTCCATTCAAGAAGACTTTCGCTCCGTCGACGAAGCCGGCCCCGTGTATGATTAGCTGCTTGCCGACACCCTTGCAGGCGCTTGTGATTGCCGGTCCGGTGGGGGGGGCCGTGCCGGTCACCTGCCTGCAATCAGACAGCTCCGAAGTATTTCCCACGGGGTCTGTAGCCGTTGAGTTGACAAACCCACCGGTCGTTCCAACTGGTAGGCTGAAGGTGAGCTGAAGATTGTACGACGCAATGCCGCCGCCGTCTGTGGTCACTTGCGTATTACCAATCAGCAGCGGTATTGCGCCCGTGAACTGATGCCCCTGGGCGGAGCTACACTCACTGCCAAAGAAGAATTGAATGGTGTAGCTGGTGTTTGCCGACGCGCTCAGGCTGCCGGTGACTTGTACGACCGCGTTGGCGGCGAGCCGTTCTACTGCCGCTGCGGCGCTGTTGGAGAAGCTGGCTGACGCGATATCAGGAAAGTTCTGTAGAAGATTGGCTCCAGTGAGCCGATTTCCGGGATTTGGGGTAACCCCGGGAGAGCCAAGATCAATACCCAGTAAGGCGTTTGAATGAATAGCATTATCAACCATCGTGATCTGCACGGCAGGATTCTTGGGGACGTTGGGATTAGAAGGATTATCGGGTAGGCAAATGCCGTTACCCTTGTTGAATGCAATCAGGTTCGCCTCGATTCTGTTAACGACTGAGTCGGCATCTACAAAAACGCCGTTCTTCCCATTACCCAGGTTGAGCTTGCCTGTGAAATCAGTGCCGATGAAATTGCCTTGCACCCGATTGCCCGTGCCTCCGGTCAGGAGCTTGCCATCCTCTTCTCTGGGTATGCCGATGGCGATTCCGTGCTCTGTATTTCCTGAGAGAACGTTGCCCGATCCGGGTGTCAGCCCTCCGATTGTGTTGTCGAGCGCCCTTGTCACAAACACACCATTGCCGATGTTGCCAAGCGCAACGGTGCCGGTGAGATCCGTGCCAATGAAGTTGCCTTGCACTAGATTGTGCATCGAGCCGGTGTTGATGATCATCAACCCGTTACTGTCATTACCTGAAATAACATTGCCGGCTCCCTGCGTTGTGCCTCCGATTGTGTTTTCAATCGCGATCGTCGGACTATTGCCGATAAAGCCGCCTACAATCATCCCAACCTGATTGCCTATCGCAGCATTGCCTCTGGCATTTGTTCCAACGAAGTTGCCCTGAATTAGATTTCCTCTTGTTGGAACTGGAGTTTTGCTATCGTCTGAGGACGGGGTAATGAAGCTGCCGAGAGCAATACCAGGGGACTCGTTGCCCGAGATAAGGTTGCCGGACCCGGGTGCTGTTCCTCCGATGATGTTGTCGGACGCTCCCAGTATTTGTACCCCATTGCCAAGATTTCCGACTGCTTTTGTGCCGGTGGAATCAGTGCCGATGAAATTGCCTTGTATCTTGTTGCCGGTAGACCCCGCATTCTGGATGAGTACACCGCTGGTACCATTACCGGAGACGAGGTTGGCAGCCTGAAGCGTCAAACCGCCTACAATACTATTGCTCGCGTCGAAGATGAATATGCCGTTCCTTGAGTTCCCTAAGGGCAACGAGCCGCTTAGATTCATTCCAATGGAATTGCCTTGAATCTGGTTGCCTGTCGATCCTACCGTACTGATCCCCACGCCGGCGCCCGTATTGCCGGAGATGAGATTTCCTGATTGGCCTGTTGCACCTCCCACAGTGTTGTTGGAAGCTATCATATTTGTAGACCCTACAGCGCCACCCACGTACACTCCTCCGCCGGTATTGGGGACGGCGGCTGTGCCGTTCAAATCGGTCCCGATCAAATTGTTTTGCACTAGATTATTGGCAGGAATCGTATTGATGCTGGCGCCGCCAATGAACACCCCTGGAAAGTCGTTGCCTGAGAGGAGGTTTCCTCCTCCAACCCCGCCAATCAGATTACTCGATGCGCTATCAACTTGGACACCGTTGCCTGTGTTTCCTAAGTCAAGCGTTCCACTTATGTCAGTTCCGACGAAGTTACCCTGCACCTGGTTTCCAACAGAGCCATTTTTGTTGATCATTACCCCTGAACCGAAATTACCGGAGATGAGATTGGCTGATCTGCTTGTCGTCCCTCCAATCGTATTGTTGACAGCAGTGACATCCACGCCGTTGGCAACACCGCCAAGAAGCGCTCCGCCGCCCGTGTTGGCAAGCACTGCTCTTCCATTGACATCGGTCCCGATGAAATTGCCCTGCACCAGGTTCTGAGCAGCACCCGCGCCGCCGATAAAGATACCTGGAAAATCATTTCCAGAAATCACATTGCCGGCCTGGTCGGCCCGGCCGCCTATCAGATTGCCGGAGGCGCTGTTGATGTACACGCCATTACCAGAGTTGCCAAGATCAAACGTGCCGGTCGGATCCGTGCCAATCAGGTTGCCTTCGACGACATTATTTCCGTTGGTTCCCAGCACGACTCCGCTACTACCAAAGCGATTGACCACCAATCCTCGCACCCTGCTATTACCGCCGGTGATATTCAGCCCGACAGCGCTGGCGCCGGCGATGCTCCCATCGATCTCCACTCGTCCAGCCGGCTCGGTGGTTCCATCTATGGTTACCGCTTCAGTAATGTCCGGCAATTGACTTGATGGTCTGATTGTTGGGACGCCGGCGCCCGGGATGCTGAAGTTGATATTGTCCGCGCCCGAAAGGCTGTTAGCAGTTAGAATCGCCTGTCTTAAGGAGCCAGGTCCGCTGTCATTAGTATTGGTTACCGTAAGAGTAGCCGCCACGGACACCATTGTTGTTAGGGCGCTTCGTTCCCTGGTGAACAAAACCAAATCATCCAGAGCATCTCCATCTAGGCGCATTGGAAGCACCAGCAACGGTTCGCCTTCGATCGAGACTGGTGGTATCCCAACCGCGAGATCGACGCCCGCCGTTCTTTGACCATCTTGCGCCATCATCTCCGCCATCATCTCGGTCGTTATGATTTGTATTCGATGATTAGCAGAATCTACGACAATTAGATTGTCGCCCGGCGTGCTGGAGACCCGCGCACATATCAGCCGCGAACTCTCTGACCAACTATTGCTCGTTATTAGATCGCTCTTCCATTGCTCTAATTCAGGGTTTTTGGATGGGGTCTTATTTTCATTACGTACGACTGCTAAGTTACCATCCTCGCCCAACACGGTGATGCTAGCCTGAGATAATTGAGTGAAGTCTCCAACAGCCATCGACTTGATAGTGAAAGGAAAGGCCCGCGTGCTGAGGCGAGTGGGCGCAACCTCAGCCTGTCTTTCTTCATCAAGCGACAATCTTCTATCTCGCCCGTGCAAAATCATCAACTCGCGGCCGGCCGCTATGGCCAAATCCATTTCATAGCCGTCGTCCAACTGTCCCATGGCCAACGCTGTCACCTCAGCAGACACATCAAATATCTCTGGCTTACTTCTCAACGCTCCCTCAGGGCCTTCATACACCAACACTCTTGCCCCACTGTCCGCGTTAATTCCCACAACCACATCGTCAAGCCCATCCTTGCGATTTATCTCTCCCACACAAAGAACTGTCGCCCTTCCATGTAGCTCCAGCTGGCTGGCCAGCTTCAGCCCTCCACGTCCATCTCCGCTCATCAGGTAGAGCTTGCTTCCTCCTCGACGCGCTGCCACCACATCCCAATGGCCGTCGCCGTCGAAGTCTCCTGCTCCGACGAAGTCTGCTGCTTCAGGCACGCTGAACACGAAAGACGGAGACAGAAACGGCGCATCCGTAAAAGTTCCTTTTGCTTTCCGTTGCTTTGCTTCGGGTGCGTGGGGGTAGATGGAATCGACGTTGCCTCGAAGCAGCGTGATGATCCCGCCGTTCGGACCGGCGTAGCCGCCGATCAAGTCTGGCACTCCGTCTTCATCGAAATCAGCCGAGCAAAGCGATAGAGGCCGAGCCTGATTCAATTCAAAAAGCTCTGAGAGTTCGGCTGGTCCGCTGTAAGGAGTGATTACTTCTCGGCCGTCGCTGAGTTTGATCCAGGGATTACCTCGACCTTCGGCGAGAATGCTGATCTCATCGGTCATCCTGGCGCGCGGGATCTCCGCGTCGCTTGCCCCGGCAGTCCTCGATGAAGCCGCGCCCGCGCTGGGCAGGGGACCGTTCAGGACCACCGCGAGCGCTATGACGGCAATCAAAACCACCACTTTGGGTCGGTTTACGCTCGACGGTGTCCGCGTGTAAGGCGGTAACTTTGCTTTGTGCGGCATCATCTACTCGAAAAGCCACTGTAACCGGCGTGACCTCAGCGCCCGAGGCTTCGAGCGCTGAGGTGCTCGATGCTCCGTTACTGAATAATCAATGTTGCAGTCGCCGTCCGAGTCCTACCCGTCTGGTCGGTTCCCGTGAACGTAAGCTGACGTGAGCTCGGCTCAAGTCCAAAGGCGATCTTCATCTTGAAAGTGGCGGAAGAATCTAGCGTGGTGATCGGGTCAGGCGGTTTCGGCTTGACGCCGTTCTGTTTCGGAGGAGGAGTCAGCGTCACCTGACCGGTAAACCCGCCCGTGCGATTGATGATCACGGTTATCCGGGCCTTTGTCCCATTCAATCCAGTAACTGGCGACTGTTCAAAGCTCAGCGAGAAGTCGGGCGTGACCTGGAAATCCTGCGTCACCGTATGGGTCGCGTTACCGACCGTTATGACACCCGTTCGCTGGGCGCCCGTTGTGTTTTGTTGGAAGGAGTAGTTGACCGTGCCGTTACCGTTCCCTGAGCTGCTGGTGGTCAGGAAGGCTGCGTTGCTGGTTGCGGTCCACGCACACCCAGCCGCGGCGGCGATCGTGAAGCTGCCGTTGCCGGCAGCAGACCCTACCGAAGCTGTTGTCGGGTTGGCGCTAAAAGTACAAGAGCCTATCGCCGCACAACTCGAGAACTCCGAGGTGTCGCCGTTGGATGTGTTCATTGCCTTTGCGTTGACGAAACCGGTGCTGACGTTTACTCCCAGATCGAACTGAAAGCTGCCCGAAAAATTGCCGTCGGCACCGGTCGTAACGCTCCTGGTTCCGAGGGGCTGGGGTATGCACCCGACGAATTGATCACCGGTGCCGGCACACGAGTTCGAGCAACTGTAGAAGTCAATATCGAAATTCTGATTCGGCGTGCTGTTGAGCGTCACGCTGATCGTTACCACGGCAGCCGGACTCTGGATCGAGGGACCAGATGGCGCCGCCGCCGAGTTTACAACTGAAACCAGCACCGGAAAGTTTTGTTTGTTGTTGGGTCCCGAGTCCCCGTCCTTGTCGTCATTCACATCCCGGCCATCATTGGCGAGGTCGATACCCATCCCCGCGTTGGAAAAAATGGAATTGATAAGGATTCTGTTGCCGGTGCCGGAGAGTATCGAGACGCCGTCGCCGGAGTTGAAGGCGATAAAGTTCACCTGGTTGAGGTCGACGGCTCCTCCGATGAAATTCCCCGAAGCATTGTTGCTGGTGGCCACGCCGTGGCCGCTGTTTAGCCTGTTCAGCGGATTCCCGCCATTATCAAAGTCCAGACCGATGCGGTTCCCCTGCACAAGGTTGTTGGTGGCGACGCCGGTGATCTCAACTCCATTGTCGCTGCTCGACCAGATGAAGTTTGCGAGAGCACGGCCTGTGCCCCCGACGGTATTACCGGAGGAGCCGACGTTCACACCATCCGCAAGATTCACCTGAAACAGGTTTGCCTGGACGAGGTTTCCGGTGCCCGAGACTATTGCGACCCCGCTAGCCTGGCTTCCATAGATGTGGTTGTCCACCGACGTAGGACTGCTTACACCTATTCTGTTTCGCGAACCGCCGTTGGTAATCCTTACGCCGTTTCCGCGATTGCCAAGCGCAACACCACCTGAAGCATTCTCGCCGATGAGGTTAAAGCGGACTACGTTCTCATTGGCGTTTGAACCGTTTATGTCAATTCCGAGCGCGTTGCCTGAAATGACATTGATTCGGCCCGCTTGCGGGTTGCCGCCGATGGTGTTCCTCGCCGTGTTGTCAATGAACACTCCCCGGTTGGAGTTTTGGCTGATGGCGTTTCCGTTCGAGGTAGTGCCTATCAAGTTTCCTTCGACAATGCTCTGAGTGCCGTTGGAGATGCGAATGGCATCCCCGACCTTGTTGATGACAAATTTGCTGACAACGCATCCGCTGCCGCCCACGTTGAACGCGGTGCCGACGTTGGTCGTGGACGTTATCTGCACCGCCTGCAAAACATTGAGACCCGGGCCGCCGTTCGACTGCTGAGTGCCATCGGCCGTCAAAGCCTCGGTGATCGCGGGAAACGGGGTGCCTATGGTGATGGTGGGAACGCCGTCGAGGCCAAACTGAATTGTGTCTGCGCCAGGCGAGGAATTAGCTTCCATGATCGCAGCTCGCAGTGAACCACAGCCAACGCTGCCGCAGTCGCTGGTGTTGGACACAGTTTTTACTCCGGCTATTGACTGCAGTATCAGGGGTGCCGCGTGGCCCTTTCTTAGGACCACCAGATCGCTGATGGCGTCTCCGTTCAACCGCATAGGTAAAACGGCGACGGGCTCTTGATCAACATCCAGCGCTACGGCCGGCTCTCGCTCGCCGGCTGCCGCGCTCAGTGTCAGATCGTTGCGATTGCGTCGGTCCTCAACATCAATCCAAACCTGCAGTTTGTTAGCCTTCTCGTTGGAGAGCACCAGGGTTTCATGCAGCAGCGAAGACAGACGGGCAGCGACCAGCATCCCTTTGCTTGGACCGAGGTTTGAAGCAAGAGTTTCTATCTCAAAATCGTCCTGGCTGTTTGGCTTGGTTGAAGCAGCCTGCGTTCCTCTCTCGCTCAATACCAGCACGGTTCCGTCTTCAGACGCGACGCCCAGATCGAGATTCAGATCGCCCACGAAATCTCCGATTGCCAGAGAGACCAGCTTCGAGGGAAACGCCCGACGCGTGATCTGGGCTGCTGGAACTCCCGCTCGCTCGCGCTCTTCGAGAAACAGCTTTCGATCACGGCCGCGCACGATTAGCAGTTCGTCTCCCGCGGCTACGGCGATGTCGGCTTCCGGCGCATCGCTCAAATACCCAATCTTTATCGCGCTAGCCGCTGAAGGCAGTTCAAACTCTTCAGGCTCGCTCCTGGCCGCCCCTTGCGGGCCCTCGAAGACGAGCAGCTTCGGCGTTCCCGTTCCTTCCACCGCAACCACGAGGTCCGGCATGCCGTCGGCACGGTTGACGTCTCCGCTGGCGAGTGCGGTCACCCTGCTCGGCAGCACTATTGCCTCTGATGATTTAAATCTATCGCTGCCGTCTCCCGGCAGGAAGTAGATCGAGGTGTGTTCGCGGGAGGCTATCACCAGATCCTGGTGACCATCGGCATTGAAGTCCCCGGCTTCTATAAAGTCCGGCGGCACAGCTGCGTCGAAGACCTGCGCCGGCGAGATGAACGGCACATCGGTGAAGGTGCCCTCAGCTTTGCGGCGCCTCGCGGCTTCCGTGTTTGGATAGACAGAATCGACGTTTCCGCGGTGCAGCGTGATGATCCCTCCCGTCCCTCCGGCATAGCCGGCGATCAGGTCAGGCATCCCGTCCTCATCGAAATCGGCCGAGGCCAGCGACAATGGGCGCCCCTGGTCTCGCGACATCAGACCCACTGCCGATCCGGATCCTTCATAAGCCGCGAGAACCTCGTGTCCATCAGTCATGTTCATCCACGGGTTGCCTCTGCCCGCGGCCTGAATACCCACGGCAGAACCGAGCCTGGCTCGCGCCGCACTGGCAGTGCCAACGACGCTCGACGAGGTACGCCCACTAAAGACTGCGGTCGATGAAATCACAATTATGCCCACGACGGCAGAAAGACAGACCAGCCGCCACACGGGGTTCGCACTAAACTCTTTCGCTGCTTTTCCTTTGCCCAAGCTCGCTCTTGATAGTTTCATTTGACAACTCCTCAGCGGCACGAATGACCATTGCGTTCCATGCCGTTCCGTCTATCGATTCACCTGAATGTGAATACTCGTGTAGTCGAAGGGAAGGATTTTACTCTTCGTGCTTCTTCGACGCCCAAAAAACTACCCGGTTGACGTTGTGCATAATATTTCTCCGGAAACGCTCGGTCAAGCAGAAGGCTGGAGTTGGTTAGCTGACTTTAGAAGCCATACTTCAGCGCGAACTGAATGATCCTGGCGGGATTAACCGTTTCCACCGCCAATCCAAATCCTGGACTTCCCAGGGTGTGAACGGGTGTGGCGAAGTTTGCCCGGTTCAACGCGTTGAAAACCTCGGCTCTGAAATCAAGACGTTGCCGCTCACCGAACGCGAACCTTTTGTTGAGAGCGAGATCCAGATTCACGAAGCTGTCGGCTCGAACTGTGTTTCTTCCAACAAATCCATCTCGACCGGGCGTGAAAAAGTCCTCGACGTTTCGGCCGGATGCAATCGCAACCTTCCGGCGGCCGTGCCCTTTGAAAAACAGCAGTCCGGCGGTGGTTGAGGGCCGGTCAGTCAAATTACCGTCGAGGTTCGCATCATTTGGAAGATTCAACGTGAACGGCTGTCCGGAGTGAGCCTGAAAGATCGACGCTATCTGCCAGCCGCCTGTCCACCGGCCTACTCCCGACGTCGCGTGTCGCCAGAGCGGCAGGTCCCAGATCAACGAGCCCGCAAACCGATGACGAACGTCGAAGCTCGCGTTGCCGCGCTCCAATCCCAAGTTAAACGAGTCCTGGGCGAGGACCGGAGCCCCGGCGACCGGAAACACATCCGACACGTCATCAATTGCGTGAGACCAGGTGTACGCCAATGTGAATTGATAACCGCTGCTGTGTTGCTTGCGCGCTTCGAACTGAAGCGCATGATAGGTTGAGTTCGCCGAGTTCTCGAATACCTCAATGGCCCCAAGTGCCGGAAGAGGCCGCGTGCGCTGCAGGTTTGTGGAAGCATCGGGATCAACTGCAGGGCCAAAAGGAATCGTCACCGAACCAGCCTTGATCGCAAGCCCGACCGGCACAAGCCTGGTCACGTTCGGACCCAGGTTCGGGGTTGTCAGTCGAGTGAGTTTGGTTCCCTTAGTTCCGACATACCCGGCCGAGACAAGGTATTGTCCGCGCATTTCACGCTCCAGCGTCAGATGCCACTGCTGGACGTAAGGAGTGGGAAGCTCCTTTGCCGGCAGCACAAAGGCCAGCCCTCCTCCATTCAGGTTCTGCAATAGAAGTTGCCCGATAAGAGGAATAAAATCCTGGGGCGCGCCGCCGAACTGATTGTCAGACCCGGGCTTGATCAAGAACACCGGCGGCCGCTCCACCTGCAAGAATTCCGGATTGTCCAGATCCAAAACGTCGAACGGGAGCACGATGTTGGCAGGTATCTCGTTTGGGAAGACGCTTCGAGACTGGCTTACGACCGCGCCCAGGATCGTGTCGTAATAGATTCCGTAACCCGCGCGAATCGACTCCTTACCTTTTGATGACGGATCCCAGGCGAAACCAAAGTGAAAAGCTGCATTGTTTGGATCCGGGTCGTAGATGGCCGATCGGTTTCCCAGAACTCGTTTGTAAGCTCCCAGCGCAGCATTGAACGCGTCCGTACGCTCCCTGCTGTTCAACCGCGACTGGGCAGAGCTGGGAACACCATCAAGCCTCAGCGCGCTCTCGATGCGTCCGTTTACCTCGCGCGGCACCGTGTTGTATTCATACCGAACTCCGTAGTCAAAGGTGATGTTGGGCCTCACCCGCCAATTGTCGTTTGCAAACACATTGAACTCAGTGAACCGAAGCCCGATTGTCGAATCGAGCGCGCTGAAGTTGATAGTCTGAAACACGGACGACGGCAATCCCAGGCTCGCAAGGACAACGCCGGGCAACAATGATGTCGTCGCTTCCTGATTGAAACGGCCCGGAGGAGGATCGTTTGGTCCGCTGACCAGGAAGCTCCCCAATGCCAGCGCTCCATTTCCAAAAACGACCAGCGGCCTGTGGAGCCGGTCCTGAAAACTATTGAGCTGAAAGCGGCGAATGTCAGCTCCTAACCGCAAAGCGTGTCCCATCACCCTCCACGAGATGGCCTCGGCAAATTGGAAAGTGTTGTTGACCCTGCCTTGCGGAAAGGTGTAATCATCGATACCGACCGGACTGAAC
>JBASRM010000074.1:0-10147 GCA_049273835.1 Blastocatellia bacterium
GTTGGCTGACCACGCTGTCCTACTTCAACTCCAACAGCAAGCTCTTTCTGAAGAACTTCTATCTAAAAGCAAAGCGATCGATCGAAAAACCGAAGGCAGCCGGTCCGGCGGCTTATGTTTTTCCCGCCGATGATCCAAGACCGGGAGCGCAGGCCGAGTTGCTTAGAATACTCCAGATGCAGGGCTGCGAAATCTCTCGCGCAAAATCGCCGTTCTCGGTGACCGTGAAAAAGAAGAAGCAACCGGAGAAGAAAGACAACGCCGCGGCATCGCCCGATCAGAAGCCCGCGGACCCAAAGCCTGACCCGAAAAAGGTGGAGACAGAGACGCGCGAGTTCGCTGCCGGGAGTTATGTCGTTCGAATGGATCAGCCTTACTCGCGCATTGCCGATGCGTTGCTGGACTATCAATACTGGAGCCCGAACGACCCACAGAAGCAGGTCTACGACGACACCGGCTGGACTTTTGGGGAGCTGGGCAATGTTCAGGTCGTGCGCATAACCGATGTGAAGGTGCTTGACGCTGCGATGGAGCGGGTCACCGGCGACGTTCGCGCCGCGGGAGGGTTGAAGGGAAGCGGGCAGGTGTTCCTGGTTAATCACAACACCGACAACGCGTTGATGACTCTGCGCTACCGCTTCAAATCGGCGCAGTTCGAAGCCGCGGAAGAACCGTTCGAAGCGGGAGGTCAGAAGTTCAATCGAGGCTCGTTTATCATACGGGGCGTCAACTCGGCCGAAGTTGGACGAGCGGCCGGTGAGCTCGGGGTAAACGTCCACGCGGTAGAGGCCGCGCCTTCGGTTAAGTCTCACGCGGTGAAGGCCGCCCGCATCGCACTGCTTCACACTTGGCTAAGCACTCAGGACGAAGGTTGGTGGCGAATCGCTCTCGATCAGTTAAAGATCCCCTACAGCTACATCAGCACGCAGGACGTGGCAAAAGATAACAATCTGAATTCAAAATACGATGTGATCTTGTTTGCACCGGTTGGTGCGGGTCCGCAGCGAATTGTGGATGGAATGCCGATGACCGGTAACGCGCTGCCGTGGAAGACGAGCGAGGTTACGCCCAACATAGGCAAGCTTGATTCGACCGATGACATGAGACCGGGGCTTGGTTTTATGGGACTCGACAATCTTCAGGGCTTCGTCAAGCGCGGCGGGTTATTGATAAGTGTAATGGACACCGCCAATCTGGCCGTTCAGTTTGGCTTCGCGCCGGGCGTGTCGATCGCGTCGTCGCAGCGCCTCAAGGTGACTGGATCGATCCTGCGGAGCAAGGTTGTCGATTCCGCGAGCCCCATCGCGTACGGCTACGGCGAAGCGCTTTCGATTTACTGCGATCAAGGTCCGATTTTTAACTTAAGCAACACCGTCGGCGGAGGCCGCGGCCGGCGCAGGTCACCGGAAGACCGCGACCGGCCCACTGGCCGAGGAACGCCGGACGATCCGGATACGCCTCAGAACCGGCCCGGAGTGGAGCCTCCTGAAGAGCCGAAGGCTGAGACGTGGCAGGCCGTACCGCTGAACGATGAGCAACGACGCAACGGAATCTACGTCATCCCACCGCAACTCAGACCGCGCGTCGTCCTCCGCTACGGCGACGCGAAGGACCTGCTCGTGTCGGGGTTGCTGGATGGCGGCTCTGAGATAGCTCAGCACGCGATGGTGATCGATGTGCCGCTCGGCAATGGTCACGTCGTGTTGTTCTCAAACAATCCGGTGTGGAGAGGCGAGACTTCCGGAAGCTACTTCTTGGTGTTCAATGCGATCCTGAACTTTGACAGCTTGAATGCCGGACGAAAGCTCGATGAGAAGTAGGAATTTAAGGTTCGGGGATTGGAAGTAACCGTAGGCGCGGCGCGCAGCGGAGAAATCCACTGCGTCCTCGCCGTGAATGTGTGCTCACGACGAAGACGGAGGAGTGGGCTTATGAAGAGGAAACTACTTGCAACCATCTCTTTAGCACTGGCCGTCATGATTAGCGGCGTTGATGCTCAAACGCTCTCGCAGGCTGATCTCGATCGCGGGCTGCAGTATCTGGAGACTACGCGGAAGAACATCGTGGATGCTACCAGCGGACTGTCGGCCGAGCAGTGGAATTTCAAGCCGTCGCCGTTTCGGTGGTCGGTCGCGCAGGTCATGGAGCACATTGCAATCAGCGAAGACCTGCTGCGGGAGATCGCAGAAAACCAGGTGAAGCAAGCGCCTCCCGCGCCTGATCGTGACTTGAAGAAAACCGACGACGCGGTGCTGTCGATGGTACCAGACCGCTCGAGGAAGTTTCAGGCGCCCGAGCAGTTGCGCCCTACTAACCAGTTCGGTTCACCTGAAGGGTCGCTTAAGCATTTCCTAGAGAGCCGCGCAAAGACAGTCCAATTGCTCAAGAACACGCCCGACTTGCGAGCGCACGCCAGTGAATCCGGAGTGTTTGGAAAGGTTGATGTGTACCAGCGGATACTGTTCATCGGAGCGCACTGCGAGCGTCACACAAAACAGCTGCTCGAGGTGAAAGCTGATCCGAAGTTCCCAAAATGAAACAGTCTGATTTGTGACTATCGACGTGCAACCACTACGCGGTTGATCCAGGAAATACGTTGGTGTGGATTGCCGTGAACGCATAGGTGGTAATGACTTTAGTCGCCAGGCTTACTCAGATAGCGACTGTGACTTTGAATCGCAGCAAGAATCTAGCGAGGTGCAAGTCGAGGAGGCTTGCTGCTCGTTTTCAAGTATGTTCCGTCGGCCTCAACATTGAACCCAAACCCGCAACCGAGGATTGATCCCTCTTGTGTGACAACCACTTTATTCGATCGGAACTCGAACCTTATCACGCAAGGATCCTCTCCATACTTGATTTTCACGACCGCAGTCCTTCCGGTGAGCGAGACCGTTTCGTCGAAAGTACCCACATTGCGCGTCTCGGCGCGTCTCCTCGTGTTCGGCCAATACCCGGCGAAGCTGATCCTGACCTTGTGATCGGGCAGTTCAAGAACTTCCAAACTGTTGATCACATACTTGTAGGTGCCGGTGACGCTGAGGGGCTGAGCGCGCTTCGTGGAATTTTGATGGCCTGGACTTTCCCGGTGGAAGCATACCAGCAGGAGGCCCAAAGCGAGTGATGGTAGAACGTATCTCTTCATCGGACCTTTCAAAACTCGTACCGGTGGCCTGGGAGCGCGGGCGCTCCCAGGGCCCTCATTCTATGCCTGCGGCCGGCAAAACGTGAAGCGGCGCATTGACTCGATTGATCATTGGGGGTAGTTATTGCGCAGACCGGACTGGAAAGGACGTACCATGAACCTCATCCGCTTGATCAGGGAAGCATCGACGGCCGAAATCGACCTGAAAAGGACCTATGACGCCATCGTAGTCGGTTCTGGCGCCGCCGGTGGGATGGCTGCTCACGCGTTGACCTCCCAGGGAATGAAAGTGCTGTTGCTTGAAGCAGGCAAACAACTCGACATCGACAAGGAACTCAAATCGACCGAGTGGCCTTATCAGCACCAGCGACGTGGTGACATGCCTCCCGGGTCTCACGCCTTATCACTGAACGAATACAACATCCGCCAGCCGCCCTACGCCTCGGACACAAAATCGAAACACGTCTACTCGTATGTGCAGGGATGGGGAGGCTCGGACTACAGCAAGAATATAGTAGTTGACGAGCGTGATCATCCATACACCGGGACTAACTACGCCTGGGTCCGTGCGCGTTGTTTGGGTGGCAAGACGAATATCTGGGGACGGCTCGCGTTGAGGCTCTCGGACCTCGACTTCAAAGCCAGGTCTCACGACGGATACGGGGAGGATTGGCCGATCTCATACAAAGACATCGCGCCGTACTACGATAAGGTCGATCTGTACCTTGGAATATCCGGGGTAAAGGAGAACCTGCTTCATCTTCCCGATAGCATTTTCCAAAGACCGATCAAGCTCGCCTACGCCGAGCTTAAGCTGCGTCAAAGCTTGAGAAAGATGAATCGGGTCCTGACGCCTTACCGCGCCGGAGTGACGACCGACGGGCTCAAGCACAACAGATATCGCAGCCGTTGTTTTGGCCGCGGAGCGTGCAATCGCCGAGCCGGCGGCTGCGACATTCACGCTGCCTTCGACTCGCCGACGGGATTGATCTTGCCGGCGATGGACACTGGAAACCTGACGCTGAGGACCAATTCAATCGCACGAGAAGTGACGGTCGACAGAAAGACTGGTAAGGCGAGCGGCGTTGCGTTCATCGACGCCCAAACCGGCAAGAACTACGAGGCGAAAGCGAAGGTTGTGCTGATCGCGGCATCGACTCTCGAGTCGGCGCGACTGATGCTGTTGTCCAGGTCCAGCGCGCATCCGAACGGAATAGGAAATTCGAGCGGCCATGTTGGTCATAACTTTTGCGAACACCTGATGGGACCTCACATAACCGGGCTCGTGAAAGATTTGGTCGGCAAGCCCCATACGCTCGACGACGGTAAGCCTGGCTCGTTTTACCTCGCGCGGTTTCGCAACCTGACGGATCGCCAGCCGAACTTCATTCGCGGCTACGGATTCGAAGGCTCCTCGGGAAGCTCGATGTACCCCGGCAACGCGACCTCGACGCCCGGATTTGGAGCCGGCTACAAAAAGAAAGTGCGCGACTACTCTGGCGCGTTCATCTCGATGGGCGCGTTCGGAGAAGTACTAGCGCGATTCGAGAACTACGTCGACATCGACCCTTCGATGAACGATAAGTGGGGCGTTCCGGTGCTGCGGTTTCACTATAAATTCGGCGACAACGAGAAGAAGATGGCCGAGGATATGGCGGACACAGCTCAGGAAATGTTCACCGAAGGGGGCTTCGAGATCGTCGATGTGAGCCGGCGGATCCTGACCGAAGGGTGGTCAATTCACGAATTGGGAACCGCGCGGATGGGAAGCGACCCGAAGACTTCAGTGCTGAATCAGTTTCAGCAATCGCATGATGTGAAAAACCTGTTTGTAGTGGATGGCAGCAGCCATGTTAGTGCGTCGTGTCAAAACCCGACATGGACGATCATGGCTTTGGCGTGGAGGTCTTGCGACTATCTTGCGGAGCAGTTCCGGAAAGGCAATCTATGATGGCTGATGAGAAAAGTGAAATTGCCTCGATCGACGTCGATGGAAGCACGGACCTGACCAGGCGAGAGATGATCAAGCTCGGCGCGGGTGCAGCGATCGCGGTGACCGTGGTTGGCCTCGACGGAAGCGCACTCGCTCAATCTGCCCCACAACGGGCGCCGCTTTTTTTCACGAAGGAAGAATTCGCACTTGTTGATGAACTGACCGATTTGATCATCCCCGCCGACGACCATTCGCCAGGCGCGCGAGCGGCGCAGGTTGCCAACTATATCGACTTCAGGTTGTCGGAGTCGTTTGAAGAGCAGCCAAAAACGTTGTGGCGTGAGGGGCTCAGGCTGATCGAGCAGATTTCTCGAGAAATGAACGGCAAGTCTTTTCTCGAATCGGCTGTCGACGATCGCATTGCCTTGCTGACTCGCATATCGCAGAACGAAATGAAGCCGGTGAAACCGGAAGAGATCTTCTTCAAAGAGCTGAAGTCACGAACCGCGCGGGCCTACTACTCATCGAAGATCGGCATTCACCCCGAGATGGAATACAAGGGCAATACGTCATTGAGGGAATTTGCCGGTTATGATGCAACGTAGGATTGCTAAATAATCCTCGTCCCGCGCAGGCGGGCGGCGGTGGCGGGCCCGTTTCGACCCAAACGATTCTGCTTCGCGAGAAGCGGCGGGCACGGAGGCCCGCACGTACAGGTGGTGATGTCACAAGCTCAGACGCGTTATCGCGATCCTGGTTGCTTATCGCTTCGCGGGGCGTAGTAACTCCTCCTTGCCGAGAGCGCAACTTTTCCATCACGTTTCTCGACCTCGGGCGATAACTGCACTCGAATGCGCCGGCGCTTTCCATCCTGCGCCGTATTTGTGGACGTGTAGGCAAGCGAGTAACCAGCCGAAATGTTTTCGACCAGACGGTTGAGCGCCGCGTCTATCTCGGCGGGTGGGGCGCCGGCCAGTTCGCCTCCGGTTTCCTCGACAAACATCTTCAAGCTCCCCGATCGCAACCCCAACTTACGAAGAAGACTTGTCGGCTTGCCGCGAATTCCTTGTTCGATTCGCCCGCCCAAACTCTGAACCAGGATACCCGAGACTACGGCACCGGACTCGAGCACCGAGAGCAGCGCTTCCTTTTCTGAGATCTTTGAAAAATCGATGCTGGCTTCGAGGCTTGTCAGCACGATGATGGCGCGCCGCCCAGCGGGATTTGCCGCCTTCTTCATATACTCCGAAGCTTCGTAGATTCCCGCGTTAAAATAGTGCTGCTCGCTGTGGTGCTGAGACTCGATAGCCATTATTTTGTCTGCGATCACGCGGCGATCGCGGGTGAACGGCTGAACAAGCGCGACCTTATTTGAGAAAGTCATTATCGCCACTTCGTCTTCCGGTTTGAGATGGCCGATAGCTCGGATGGTGGCAGAACGAATCTGTTCCGAGAACGCGTTGACACAGCCGGCTCGGTCCACCAGCAAGACCACCGAGAGCGGGAGTTTGTCTTTGCTGAAATGCGATATGGTTTGCTGGACGCCATCTTCGGAGACGGCGAAGTCTTCTCGCTTGAGGTCGCCGATGACCCGCCCTGTCCTCTTTTGAACGGGCAGCACATCGACCAGCACAAGATCTGCTCGCAACCTGAGCGACTGATCACTGGGAATTGTTTGCTCCTGTGATGAAATGAAAAGAGGGTTGGCCAGCGCGGACGCCAGAGCGATAACCAGGCTGAGAATTGTATGCATCGGAAAACCGCCGGGAGGTTGTTCGCTGGATCGTCCGGTCTAGGATGATAGCACAACAACGGAAAACCCAAGAACTATCAAACAGAAACGGGGTCCAGTCGGGTGTGATTAAGAGTGGGACTTGGATCGTTCGGCCGAGTCCCGGAGACATCCGATAGATAGCCCAGCAGCTTTAAATTGGCGGGCTATTCTCACCGGTCCTTCGGGGACAGAACGAGAAACTCATCGACAGACAATATTCGTCACGCGATCGAGCGCCAGGAAGTCCCTCTCTTAATTAATCCCGGTCCAGAACGGCTATGACTCATCTCGCGTTGTAACCAGGTCGAGTGCGGATTGCAACATCGGGTCTATTTACCTGCACCCGGATGCGCCTGAAGCGCCCGTCGAAATTGAGGTTGGTCGGAGTGTAGGCCATGCTGTACACGGTGCGCAGTTCGGCTGCCACATGCTCGAAAACGCCTCTCAAATCCTCAATGCGGTCAGCGTGGTACAACCTGCCGCCTGAAGCATCGGCCAGGGATTGCAACTGCTTCCAGGCGACCTCTGTCATTTCATACTGATTAATAAGCGATAACAACGTCGATTGAGGTATGGGGCCGGAGTTGAGACCTGGGGGCGGAGTCGGGTCGAGATGTATCGGATAGATAAGCGCGTCGTCTTCAGTCACACCGTTAAGCAATTCATCATAAGTCAGGAACGATCCGCGAGTGACGGGAGTTGACATGCCCATCGCTTTTGATCGAGACGACTTGGATGGTTGTGACTGCAGAGCGTTGTCTTCCCCGTCTGTGATCGCGATCACGGCATTGCGCTGACCCTTTACTTTCCTCAATTCCTCCACCAGCACATAACCGACCGCATCGTAGAACGCAGTCCCGGCCGGCGGCGTCAACATATATGTGATGCTTTCGCGCAAATCGTCGCGATCCTTAGTGAGGTGTGAGACGACGGTCACATCTGTAGTAAATGTAATGACCGCGACATTATCCTGCGTTCTGATTACATCGAGAAAATGTATAGCCGTCTCCCTTATCAGATCAATTTTGTCCGCAACGCTGCCGCTCAGATCAAGCAGGATAACGAGATTGAAGGGGGACTCCTGAGGCGAAAAGAATGAGATCTGTTGGAGCACCCCATCTTCGTAAACGCTGAAGTCCTCCTGCTTGAGATCTGGAATCGCCCTGCCTGCCCTGTCCGTAGCACTTACATTCAGGTTGACGAGGTAGGTCTCGAGCTTCAAGGCGCTTTCGTCCTTGTTGTCGGGCCTGGCAGGAGGCGTTTGATCGAGCCGAGCGGTTGGGCGAATCAGATGGGGAGCAGACCGGCGCAGCGCCTCGCTCATTGAGCTGTTTCGGCGGGCAATTGTTGTCGCCGCCAATGTCGGCGGTCGGGTGAAGGCCTCGATGACTCCAAGCACAACCGCTACCTGGGCGTTTGCAGCTGAAACCTTGACATAAGGCGGACCAGCCCGCATGCGCTGTCCCCCCATACTAATTTGCGCGACGCCTCCCCCCCGCATTTGCCTTCGCTGAAACGCCCTGGGCGCTTCCTCCAGATCAACACCAGCGGTTTCCGGAAGGTTTAGCTCCATGAATTCCTTGGACGCTCTCACGGTGATCAACCCCGCCGGCTCTTTGATCTCGACTTTGTTGCCGTGAGCTTTCAGCTCCAGGACGGCCTTTGTGGGCACACGGAGGCTCAGAGAGATGTTCCTCTCCGGCTTCGATGGATGGCAGGATATTTCCAGCTTGTTGTTATCGGACTTGATCCTAACTTCTTCAGGCTGCACCGGTGTTCCGGATACTTCGGTTGTGATAGCCACCTCTCGCTTGTCCCAGGACGTAATCGAAACCGAAGAGGCGTTCGATACCACGATCCTCGGATTGTTTTCGGTAGGGAAGCTCTGTTCCCTTTGTGGCGTCCGGGTTAAAGCTGAAGGGCCACTCGTCAAAAGGATCGCGATGGAAGAGATGCAGACAGCGGCGCGTCGGTAAGGGTCTGGATGCAAGTGCATATCGATGGCAGGTTGAGACAGACCGAATACGGCCGGGTCGAGCACTACCGTGAATCACTCAACCTGGTCTGTTTCAGCAAACAGGCTCCGGACGCCACAGAGCGGAACCGCGATTATTATGACTGCATTGAGTCGAGGAACTCGGAATTCGACTTGGTTTTACTCAGCTTATCGAGGAGCAGTTCCATCGCTTCAACCGGCGAGAGCTGCGACAAGACGCGGCGCAAGACAATGATGCGATTGAAATCCGCGGGCGGAAGCAACAGCTCGTCCTTGCGCGTGCCGGACTTGTTGATGTCTATCGACGGGAAGATGCGCTTTTCGGTCAGCTTGCGATCGAGATTGATTTCCAGGTTGCCGGTGCCCTTGAACTCTTCAAAGATGACGTCGTCCATACGCGATCCGGTGTCGATCAGCGCGGTTGCGATGATAGTCAGCGAGCCGCCTTCTTCGATGTTCCGGGCAGATCCAAAAAACCGCTTCGGTTTTTGAAGCGCGTTGGAATCAATACCGCCGGAAAGAATCTTGCCTGACGGCGGGACGACGGAGTTATGAGCTCGTGCGAGTCTGGTAACTGAGTCGAGCAGGATGACCACGTCGCGGCGATACTCTACCAGCCGCTTCGCCTTTTCGATCACCATATCGGCGACCTGTACGTGGCGTGTAGGCGGCTCATCGAAGGTCGAGCTTATCACCTCGCCGTGAACGGACCGCTGCATGTCGGTTACTTCTTCGGGACGCTCATCGATCAGCAGCACGATCAGGGTTACCTCAGGGTGATTGCGTGTTATCGAGTTGGCAATGTTTTGCAGCAACATTGTCTTACCGGTGCGTGGCGGGGCGACAATCAGCGCGCGCTGGCCTTTCCCGATCGGCGTCATGAGGTCAAGCACTCGCGCCGACAGGTTCTCGGGATCGGTTTCGAGCTTGAGTTTCTCATCCGGGTACAGCGGTGTCAGGTTGTCGAAGAACACGCGGTCGCGCGCCATCTCGGGCGGCTCGAAGTTTATCGCCTCAACCTTGATCAACGCGAAATAGCGCTCACCTTCCTTGGGTGGCCGGATCTGACCCGAAATCGTATCTCCGGTGCGCAGATCGAATTTGCGGATTTGCGAAGGGCTCACGTAGATGTCATCGGGCCCGGGCAGGTAGTTGTAGTCAGGGGCGCGCAGAAACCCAAATCCATCGGGCAGCGTTTCAAGGACGCCTTCCGAGAAGATTAGACCGGACTTTTCGGTCTGCGCCTGAAGGATCTTAAAGATCAGTTCCTGCTTGCGCATGCCGGTGGCGCCGGGGATGTCG
>JBASRM010000075.1:0-3377 GCA_049273835.1 Blastocatellia bacterium
TTTCCTACCCTCGTGCCGAATACGCAACGGCGTTACCTTAAGAGAGCGAAATCGCAGGCGATTGGTATGGAGGTTCGCCGGAGTTCTCTGACTCCTAAGACGAATTGGTATCAGCTCTCCGAAATGAACGCCGGTTTCGACCTACCAACGATCCCGCCAAAGCGTTGATCGGGCGATGGCTCCTCAAAGCCTATCTAAGGCATCGAGGTTTCGAACGACCCATCTTCCCGCCCAAGCGTTAATCAGATACCGCTGCCTGAAGTCTACTAGGCGTCAGGTTCCCCGAACTCCTTCCAATCCGGTTCAAGCGTTACAAACCGCTGCAAAGTAGCACTAAGCGGAACGGGACAAAAAACCTGCTTGTTGTCCCGTTCTGTGGGTGAGAAGTCGTGGTAGTCTTGCTTTGTCCAGCTTCAACGACGTTGGCATCGCAATTCGATTCCTGCCCCTCGCCTCCGAGTAGCGCTTAGCGCACTCAGTCAAGCTTCAAGATGGGGGGAAGTAAGCCTTCCAACTAGAACGATGCGAGACGTGTTCGAACGGGAGACTACGCTCGTGGATAGACTGAACTTAAGCGAACAAGAGTTCCACGAACTCGCAAGCGAGGTTGCTCTAATACTAAAGGCTCGGCTCGACCCTTCAGATATCACGCGGCTGCTTGAGATTGTCTTTCTTGATGTGAACCAGGCGGCGGGATTGCTGGGTGTCAAACCCAAGACGATTCGCTCGTGGGTGAGCGAGGATGTGATTCCTTATCGCAAGGCACATGGCAAAGTCATCTTCTTATTAGCCGAACTTTTGATGTGGACGCTGCCAGCAAACGACAAGCACGCTCGGCATAGACTGACTAAGTCGCAAGGCAGTAGAATCGCTGCCGCTAAGTTGGCTGCAGCCTGCGAAAGGAGCAGGCTGTGAGTATTTACAAACGCGGTTCGCGCTGGTGCTACGACATCAAGATCAAAGGTACGCGCTACAGGGCGACGATCCCCGAAGCGCGAACTAAGTGCCAAGCGCTACAAGCTGAAACAAGGCTTCGCAACCGAATCTTTGATGGGAAGTATGAGACGTTTCAGAGCAACAGGACTTTCCGAGATTTGGTTGAGAAGGATTTCTTGCCGTGGGCAAGATAGAACAAGCGCTCCTGGCGAAACGATTTTTCGCGTATAAAGCCGGTGCTGGCGTTCTTCGGTTCAAAGAAGCTGGCGGACATCAGTTCGTTTATGATCGAGGAATACAAAATCAAAAGGAGCAAGACTGTAACAGTTCGCGGTGGGAAGCGCTCTCCAACAACGGTCAATCGTGAGCTGCAACTACTCTCACGAATTCTTTCGATGGCAGTCAGTAGGCGCGATATGCGGAGCAACCCCTGCTTCGAAGTCAGGAAGTTCAAGGGCGAGGCTCGCAGGAAGCGGTATCTGTTGCCGGATGAGGAAACGCGGTTGATGCAAGCGCTCGTCGGAAGGCGCGCATACTTGCGATTGATTGTAGTGATAGCGCTTCAAACGGGAATGCGTCGCGGTGAGATTCTTAGATTGAGAAAGCAGGATATAGATTTTTACCGCGGCGAGATTCATGTGACGAAAACGAAGACCGACAACGATCGAGAAGTGCCGATGACGCCTACGCTCGAGCGTGAGCTGAAGAGGCACTGCGAAACTCTTGGTTCGGACTTTCTGTTTGCGAATCAGAAGACAAGGATGCCGATAACCGAATTTAAGCACGGGTTTGACAGCGCGTGTGAGCAGGCCGGCATTCGAGATTTCTGGTTTCACGATATTCGTCACACTGCCGCGACGAGAATGGCCGAGAGTGGTGTTGATCCATTCACCATCGCGGCGATTATGGGTCATACTGATATCAAGATGACAGCCAGCTACACGCATGCGACGACGAGCGCCAGACGCGCCGCCGTAGCTGCGTTAGAACAGGCGAGTTTTGGCAGTGGGCCACAAATGGCCCACAAAACAGATCAGCGGCCACTACTGACCGCTGCGGGGTAAATGCTAAACGTTGGAAAGATGGTTTTTGAGTTTGGTAGCGGCGAGTGGACTTGAACCACTGACCTTGGGGTTATGAATCCCACGCTCTAACCACCTGAGCTACGCCGCCATATCCTTTCCGATCTATTACTTACGCGCTTGCCTCACGCTGTCTTTTCAAGCCTTTGTGGCAGGTTTTTCTTTGCCACGCCTCACAGCCGCATCTACCGCCCTGCGTTTGCCGTCATCAGTCGCATGAACATAACGCATGG
The DNA here is from genome assembly GCA_049273835.1 of Blastocatellia bacterium. GTDB lineage: Bacteria > Acidobacteriota > Blastocatellia > UBA7656 > UBA7656 > Onstottus_A. The sequence goes on from JBASRM010000075.1 coordinate 2,252, forward strand.
CTGCCCCTATGTCCACGTGACCCATTACCTCTTTAACCGCGCTCACCGGCGCACCACCGGCGACGGCCCGAGTGCCAAAGGTGTGGCGCAAGTCATGAAACCGCAGGTCAGTTATTTCGTCATCGCGCAGCGCGTTGCGCCAAGCCGTCTTAACATCTTTGATCGGACTACCGGTTCGAGGGTTCCCAAAGAGGTAGCCGGATTCCTTAGCATATTCGCAGAGCCTATGGAGCAGCGGTTTCAAATCGGGGTGAATCGGGACACTGCGAGGCTTCCCTGACTTAGTAGCCGAAGTCAGTTCGATGGAATCTCTAACCGCATCGATCTGGCTCTTATGCAAAGACAGGATCTCAGTCCACGTTGAACCTGTTGATCTCTCGCATCTTCTTATTCTTGAAGTACGCGAGAATTGGTTTCGACCTGGATCGATCATTCTTCCACGATCGCTTCTCTGACCTAGCCCACGGCAGGTAAACCCGCTGAACGAAATCCTTCAGAGTGATGTTGCTTGGTTCACCACCGTAGCGCCCGCTGAAGATTGACTCCTTGGTCTTGGCTTCTGCTTGTTCGGCTTGCCACTTGGTACGAGCTTCTGGAATCGCCCGACCGTATCGCACGCCGCGAATTGAGAAACGGTAATACCATTTCTGGTTTCGTGTATAGACCGGCATCGAGATCCTTGCTTTCTCGATTCATAGCCAGCCGGTTCAGGGTGATTTTACTCGTAGTCGCGACCGACAGTCTATATTCGTTCGTTTGCGGGATACTCGTGGTCGAACATGCATATTGCTCCAAAGTATGGCTTCTGAAGCACCCGAGCGTTGCCGGTCCACTGCTGGAGCCCAATGAGATGCGACAGAGCGTGCGCCAGGAGAAGCTGATTATAGCAGACGCACAGTTTTTGTCTATACATCTATCAAGCATGCATTCTGGAGGTTGAAGTCGGGTTTCTGAGAACAGGGGATGTCCCTTCTAGGCGCCTGTACGCTTGTTTCTAGGATCGTGATCTCGGGGCCTTAGACTTGCGCTGCACTTTTCTCTGAGCTTTGATCTCCTTCAGCGCGGCTTCGAACCGAGAGCGGTCACGCTCCTGTTCGACTCTGATTTGTTCTGCTGCATATTGGCT
>JBASRM010000078.1:0-3127 GCA_049273835.1 Blastocatellia bacterium
AGCTAAAGCTTGAACTCAGAACGTATGCTGATTTCGACGCGCCGCAAGCTAAAGCCGCAAGCTAAAGCTTGAACTCAGAACGTATGCTGACTTCGACGCGCGGCAAGCTAAAGCCGCAAGCTAAAGCCGCAAGCTAAAGCTTGAACTCAGAACGTAGCTAAAGCTTGAGCTCAAACGTATGTTGATTCCCACTTTACGCTTTGTGGACAATAAATGACCGGCAAAGTAATATAGTCGCGGCTTGAGTAATAATCGAAGGGCCGAGGAGCTGCGAGGATGGGACACCCCGTGATCGAAAGCATTGTGCCGGGTGCGGGAGTAGAGGGCGGTGAGGTGGTCATCACCTGCAACGATTTCGACTTCTCCACTTACGACGAGGCTCATGTGCGATTCAGCGGCGCGGAGACCCGACCCGTAAGCGCGTCTTCAACACGCGTAATTGCGCCAGTGCCTTCCAACTTGTTTGTCGACGGCGGAGAAGTTTTCGTTACTCTGGAAACAAACGGCGCCGTAAGCGAACCTACGCCGTTCATCGCCGGCGCCAAGCTGGCGGAGAACCTTCACCCAGTGGCTAATCCCGCCTACGACCGCGACAACGGAGCTATTTACACTACACTTTCGGGATCGCGCGGACAGAAAGTCCCGGTTTCGGTTTACAAGATCACCCCCGACGGCGAAAGCGAGCCCTTCCTGACCGACATGATCAATCCGACAGGTCTTGCATTTAGCCCGGGCGGAGAGATGTTCATTACCAGCCGTTATGACGGAACAGTGTATCGTGTCACGCCGTTCAAAGAGGCCGAGGAGTTCGCGCGCAATCTGGGTATCGCAACCGGCATCGCATTTGATTCCGAGGGACGGATGTTCGTGGGCGATCGCAGCGGCACGATCTACCTTGTAAACGATATTGGCGAGGGAACCAGCTTTGCGACGCTGGAGCCGAGTATGGCGGCCTACCATCTCGCGTTTGGCCCTGATGGCTACTTATACGTGAGCGGCCCGACGCTCTCGAGTTTCGATTCGGTGGTAAAGATAAGTCCCGAAGGAGAAGTTGTGAGATTCTTTTCGGGATTGGGACGGCCGCAGGGGTTGGCCTTTGACCGCGAGGGCAATGCATATTTGGCTGCGAGCCGGCGTGGTCATCGCGGCATCGTAAAGATCACGCCCGACGCTGAAGCCGAGATGGCGGTCGCCGGCATAGGAATCGTGGGGCTGTGCTTTGACGACCAGGGAAACATGATCGTTGCCACCAACCGGGAACTCTTCCGCGTGCACCTTGGGATCGAGGGTTATTGGCCGTTCTGACTTGTCTCTCCGGAGTTCGGCCCGTGCTTTGACAGCTCTCGCGAAAGGAAGCTTCCATCCCACCTCAACAAACCACTCCAGTTATCGCTGCCAGAACCCATTCTTTGACATGACCCAAACCGCGTGTTAGTTTTCAGTTTGATTCAATCAGGCCTCTAAGTCGTACGTTTGGAGTAATCGCCCTTGGGAAACATTGACGTTGGCAACCTTATCATCTGGTTTATAGTTCTGTTGTTTTCACTCTCATTTCACGAAGCTGCTCACGCCTGGACTTCGGAAAAGTTCGGCGACGATACGGGTCGTCTACAGGGGCGAATCACGTTGAATCCGATGGCACATATCGATGTTTTCGGGACGATTCTTTTCCCAATCTTCAGCGCGTTATCGGGGATTCCGTTGCTCGGTTGGGCGAAACCGGTTCAGACCAATCCGTTGATGTGGCGCGATAAGACGAAGGCGAACATTGCGGTTTCGGCCGCTGGCCCGATCAGCAACTTCATACTGGCAACCGTTGCCTTCATCATAATAAAGTCGCTCATAGTGGCGAACCTAGTTTTTTTGCGCGGCGGTTACTATACGCTGGTGATGCCGCTTAACGAGAGCGGTTTTATGGCGCCGCTGTCGGTTCTCCTAAGCGTGATGCTGCTGCTGAACATTGGCCTGGGGGTCTTCAACCTGATACCGGTGCCGCCGCTTGACGGCAGCCACGTGCTCGAAGAGCTGCTTCCCGCGTCGATGGCGCAGGCATACGAACAAATCAAGCCTTACGGCTTCATGCTTCTGTACGGCTTGATGTTCCTTGGAGTGTTTGGGGCGATCTTCGTACCGATCTACCAATTCGTTATCGTGCTCCTTCAAGTGTGACTGTAGCCAGTAGGACAACTTAATTGAGTGATAGGACTGGAAAGAAACGAATCGTAAGCGGCATGCGCCCGACCGGGAACCTGCATCTCGGCAACTATGAGGGCGCGCTCAAGAACTGGATCCGGCTTCAAGACTCCGGGGAATATGAGTGCTTTTACTTCATCGCCGATCTGCACGCGCTAACCAGCGATTACGCAGATACCAACGCACTCAAGCAGAATACTATCGACATGGTCAGCGACTGGCTGGCCGCGGGACTCGACCCTCAGCGCTCGACGATCTTCGTTCAATCGATGTTACCGGAGCACTCGGAGCTTCACGTGATTCTTTCCGCGATCACTCCGCTAGGCTGGCTCGAGCGTGTTCCTACTTACAAAGAACAGCGCGAAAACATCAGCGACAAGGACATCGGGAATTACGCCTTTCTAGGCTACCCAGTGCTGCAAGCGGCCGACATCATCATGTATAAGGCCGATTACGTGCCGGTCGGCAAAGACCAGGCTTCTCACGTCGAGCTGACGCGAGAGATCGTGCGGCGCTTCAACAACTTTTATGGCGACGTGTTTCCCGAACCGAAGGAGCTTCACACCGAGGTGCCGGTGTTGCCCGGGACCGATGGCCGCAAGATGTCCAAGAGCTACGGCAACGCGATCTATCTGATCGATCCTCCCGAGGTCGTGCGCGAAAAAGCCCGGATGATGATCACCGATCGCACACGAATCAAGCGGACCGATCCCGGTCATCCTGAAAACTGCGACGTGTGTCATATGCACCGCTTCTTTCTGACAACCGATGCCGCCGATAGTCTGGATGACGACTGCCGCGCCGCACGCATCGGGTGTGTAGACCGCAAGCGGTCGCTGGCCGACTCGATAATCGAGCGCTATGGAGCGATTGGCGAGCGAAGCCGCCGCTTCCGTGACAATCCCGATAAAGTTGTTGGCATGATGAAGGAAGG
>JBASRM010000095.1:0-9330 GCA_049273835.1 Blastocatellia bacterium
GATGGTAGGTTGTCAATCAGGAATCCATCTTCCGTCCTCGAAGAGATGCCTGCGAGTAATCGATTTCAAATGCACGTGGTGAGATCGGATCTTCCAAACAAGACAAGAATCGGTCATTCAATTTTGAAGGCAACAGCCCGGGCGATTCGATTGGAATCGGAATTGTTTGGAGGAACAAGAGTGTTGGATTGGCTGACGCGAATTTGCGAACGGAAGGTAAGTCAGTTCTCCAGGAAAACGTCATCCAGGATCTTCTTTGCTATTCTTTCGCGGTCGTCCTTGCGGCGAACCTGTCGGCGGCGGTCGGTCCCCTCGTTATCGATCCACGTAACGCCACCAATAACCACCAACGTATCTGCGGTGTAGCGAATGGACCGCCTGCGTTCCATTTTGCGGCGTTCTTTGTTATTGCGTCTTTCGACGCGGTTCCAAGAAGACATTCCTAGCCTCGTTACGCGCCAGTCACCCGGACAACCATACGGCCTTCACGTAGTGAAAGAGTGATTCGGCTCGTTTTTTCAGCGATCGGTCAAAATAATCACGCGAGATCCTTGAACCGTCGCGACATTAAAAACTAACCGGTTGTTCGGCCACGACGGTTCGGTGAAAGAAGATTGCGCGATCACATGCGCGCCGATCGCCATTGGTATTTGGGGAGCGCCTCCGGTTCGCATGCGCGGCTTGCTCCTCGCTGTTGAAGACCTCATCTCGCAGCTTCCTGGGAGATTGATTCAATCGTCTCCATGAGTCTCTCGCGCTCGGCCTGCATTGCCTCCAGCTTGAGCACCAACCGGTTGATCTCAGTCTGGCGCTCGCCTATTTCCCGGTTAAGCAGGAACTCCTCCTCCTCGAACGCGGCGGCGCGTCGATAAAGGCCGGAAGCTTCGTCCTCGAGGGCCTCGGCCATCTGATCGAGAATTCTCATTGTTACTCGAGTCGACGTAAGACCGGGGCCGGGCGTGGTTTCCATCAGAACCGTCATATTCCTCTCCTTTAGATTGCCACCGATCGCGCCGGGAATGCTGCTGTCCGCAGCGCGGAGACATCGCGACGTCGAGCAATCTTGTCTTCATACATGCGTTGGTCAGCGACCTCCATCAACTCGTCAATGGCTGTGCCGTCCTGACCGTAGGTTGCGTAACCGATCGATATACCCACCCGCGCCACACGACCGGGCCTTACTTCGTAAGCAAAACTCTCGACTGCCGCCTGAAGACGGTCCTTCATCTCCATCACCATATCCGGGGTCACCCGGTGCAGCACTGCAACGAATTCGTCGCCGGCATACCGAATCAGCGTGTCGCCGGTGCGGACCTGGCCTCGCGAGACTTGCGCGACGCGTCGCAATATCTCGTCGCCAACATGATGGCCATAGGTGTCGTTGATCTTCTTGAACCCGTCCAGGTCCATCATCATCAGGACCAGCGGATAACCGTGCCGCTCGGACCTGCTTCGCTCCTGATCGAAAAAGCTGTACATATATCGCGAGTTCGGCAGCCCGGTCAGGTTGTCCGTGAGGGCCGATTCCTGAGTACGCTCGAACGCCAGCGCGTTCCGCACTGCCGTGGCCGTGTGGTGTGAGATTGTCTCAAGAAGCCTGACTTCATCGGCCGAGTATCCGCGATCTTCTTCGCAGTACAGCGCGAGCGTCCCAACAAGAGAATCGCCATGCTGGAGCGGAAATATCGCAGTCGAACGATACGCCGCGGCAGCCAGCGCAAGCGGCCGTTGAAGGTCAGCCAGCGGGCTTCCCCCAATCAACACCTGGCGGTGCTCGGCGACCCATCCGGCGCCTCCCTCGCCCACCGACATCTCGAGTCCCTTCAATACGTCCGCGTTCTTGCCGATAACATAGGCGGCACGCAGACGGTTTCCTTCGGCCAGGTATATCACCAGCGTGGTAAAGTTGGCGATGTTTTCAAGCTTTGCAGCAACAATGGGTAAGACTTCGGAAAGCTTCAGAGTCGATCCAAGCGTCTGAGAAATTTCATATAAAGAAAGCACCTCTTGCTGGGCAGCCGCAATGTCACGCAACGCCTTTTCGGTAGGTGTTCTTGGCGCCTGGATAAAGCTGGGTTCAAAGACCCTGTCTGTTGTAATGGGTTCAACTCCCAGAAGCGATACCGGACGGTCGCTGATCGCGGGCAAATTGTCTTCGAGTGAATCGATGATTTCCAGAAATACGCTGAGCAGTGACGGGTCGAACGTCCGACCGTCCTCGCTCCTCATGAGCTCTAAAGCCCTCTCGCGAGTGAATCGCGGACGATGCGGGCGATTTGTGGTGAGCGCCTCGTAGCAATCGACAATCGTAAGTATCCGGGCGCCAAACGGAATCTCCTCGCCCTTGAGTCCGCTCGGGTAACCAGTTCCGTCGTACTTTTCGTGATGGTGTTTGACTATCGGAACGACTTCGTACGGGAATTCGACGTTACTGAGAATGTCGGCGCCCACTACCGGATGTATCATAACCTTCGAATATTCGGCGGCGCTGAGCTTGCCGGGCTTGCTCAAAATGTATTCGGGCACCGCGAGCTTGCCTATATCGTGAAGCAATGCCGCGGCTTTCAAACCTTCCATCTGGTCGTTCGGATAATTCACTGCGCGCGCAAGCCCTTCGGCGAGCACACGCACGCGCTGTATGTGGCCGCGCGACAGATCGTCCTTGGCGTCTATCGCCATTGTAAGCGACTCGACGGTAGCAAGATGCAACTTGGTCAGCCCTTCGATATGCCTATTGGAAGTCTCCACTCTTCCAAGGTAGCTTTTGTAAGCCACGTAGGTGAGAAGCAGAATTGGCAGCGAGATCACAAACGAGTAAAAGCCGAGGATTGTGATCGCCTTGCATATTACGCCGGCCGCCAGCGCACCGATAAAGAAGGCCGGCGAGGTCCATAGATAGTCATTGGTCCAGGTTCGGACGACGCTGTTACCGCTGAACAACGCGGCTGCCGCCGCCGTGATACTGCTGTTGATCAGATAATTAGTCAGGGTGATGACGCCTATCGCCAGCGCAAGGTCGTCCAGCTGATCTGGGCCATAGAGCAGGCGATCGAGAGGACCGAAGAGTCTTGTTGCCAACAGCGAACCGGTCAGAACCGCGATGTTCATCGCGCTCATATTGATGAGGGCTGTCGCGCCCAGGTTTTTCTTGCTTCGGCGTGGCGATTTCGCGAGCCCGTCGATAGATGCGAGCACCGATGCAGCCCACGGCCCAAGCATCAGTATCGCCATGCAGATGAAGGTGTCGGTCAGAGTAATCTTGCTTCGTACGCCCGGAATCCAGACTTCGGCCCTCCAGCTCACCAACATCGTGAAAGCCAGCACCATCATCCAATCCAGCCGCACTGGCTCCTGATGCAGGCGATAGATCGATAAGCAAAGCGCGAATGTCCCCGCCAGGGATACACCTAGCGTAAACACCTTTGGTTTCAACTCACTTGCTTGCCTCACGATTACCTCACCGCCAAAAACCGTCGTTAAGACTGATCCTCTCCGAGCAGTCCTGAGTCGAACCGCCGGGTTGTCTCTGTTCCGTGCGATGGATCATTTTCAATTGTGGGGATGTTGCGGGGGTTGCAACAACCTGACAAGGCAGCTCGCCTCGCTGGCGTGATTGAGATATTCAATGCCCGTGCCGTGACTATCTTTTAGCGGCAACTCTGTTTAAAGAACTACAGGATTTGGGAATTACAATCCGTTGGTGGACCTCGCTTCCATCGCGGGCGGAGGAGCTACGGTCAAACTGGCAGCGAGTGAAAACGTTGTTCGTTCACAATGACCGGGATGAGCGTTGAAAGACGCATCGCGAAGTCTGCGAGTAGCAAACGCGTGGACCGAAAAGGAATGGATGAGTCCTTATGTAATCGTGCTAGTCCGCCAGTTCGCTGCTGCGTTTGTAGTCGTCGTATCGCTGAATGATTTTTTGAACGTAGCTTCGAGTGACCGGGAAATCTATGCGCGAAATGAACTCGTCGCGGGACACTTTGAGCCGGTCCGTACCCGGGGCCCAACGCTCGACGTTCGAGGGTCCTGCGTTGTAAGCGGCAAGCGCGAACGCGAGAGGATCAGGTTCGTCCCGGTAGCGATTAAAAAGGCTCTGAAGATACCAACAACCTACGTGGAGGCTGACCGCTGGATCGCGAAACGTCGTTTCGAAATCCTCCTCGGACCTCGCCGGTGGTTTGCTCGAGATCGGCGCGACCGCTTCAGACAGAGAATGCGCGCGCTTCGCTTCTACCCACTCCTGAGCTACAACTGGTGTTATTTGCATCAACCCGACGGCGTTTTGCGAGCTGTGCGCCCCCGGGCTGAAAAATGACTCCTCATACACGATTGCCTTTACCAGCGCTGGATCGAGAGAGTGCTGGCGCGCTGCAACCTTGATGAGCTTGTCGTATCTGTGGGTCCAGTAGTGCCGCCCTACAAATAGCCCGGCGGCAGAGACGAGCAGCAAAGCTAGTAGTGTGAGGAGTCTCTTGCGCATCGTGTTTTTAGCTGAAGCATATACTGTAGTCAGACCGATCCTCAGTTCTCGCGTCTAAGGCCAGCCCAAAAGTCTGCCTGTTCGTATTCTCGATCGACTCCCTCGTAGCGAGCCGATATGTCGCTCGCCTCAAGCACGTGACCCTGTAGCCAGATATTCGCAGTAATCTCAGCGCCGATCTTGAGTTGACCCCGTAGTGCTCGCCGGTTGGCAAGGATCTCCAGGCGGATTGCCGCTGCGTCCACGTAAATCCACACCAGGTCGGCGGCGGTCACCGAGTTCCGGACGTCGCGCCAGGCGAGCACCCGGCCGCTGATTACGTAATCATTTTCGCAAGCCTTGTCGGCAAAACCCTCCAACCCCTCGGCCAGCTCAAAACGAAAAACGGGCGGATCGCTCAATCGTTTTGACTGGGTGGTCGGCCGAACCCTGGCGGCATAGGCGATTCCAGCTAGAGCTACGTGCAAGTGAGACTGGCGGAAGACCGAGTCATCGAGCTCAGTCAGATTTTGAAGCTCGAACACCACATCGGGCGCTCCAGGCACCGAGCCGCGCACGATCGCTTCGCCGTCTTCGTCATATTCGACGAGCTCCCAGGGCAAGATGGTACGAACGTAGCGGCTGCGAAAGGCGGGACGGCAATCGGCATAGTAGAGGTCCTCGCCGTGCTCATACAAAATCGACCAAACCTCCAGCCCCTCCCCCAGCTTCCAGCACCTTCCGTGAAGCGCCGCCACTCCGCGCTCGGCACGAGTTCGATGACCGTTTGTCTCGACGTATTCCACGAGCAAGTTATAAGAGTGCTCGTCCGCTACTTCAAACCCGATAGCTTCAAAGAGCTCGGCCATCACCGCGCCGTCTGAAGGCTCTTGTTCGAGAGGTTCTTGAGGGATTGGCTTGCTCATGGCGGGAAGCTTGATTCGTGATACCTGCGACAGTGATTCCACTCATCACCTATCGCGCGCATCACGGTTCATTTCTTGGTCTCTTCGCCGATTTCGGCATTCAATGTGTACTCGCGTCCGTCCCGAAGGATTCGAATGGCGATCTTGGCCCCAGGAGGCTTACTCGCGATGATGCGATTGAATTGTACGTAGGATGTAATCGGCTGGCCGTCCACAGTGGTTATCAGATCGTCCTTCCGCAGTCCGGCTCTTGCCGCGGGAGTAGCGCGCTCGGCTCTAACCACCCGCACACCTCGAGAATCAGGCGGGAGCTTTAACAGCCCGCGAATATCGGCGTCAATGTCCTGGGTTTCGACGCCGAGAAACCCGCGGGTTACGCGCCCGCGCTCGATCAGTTGGGCAAGGATTGATTTTAGTGTGTTGATCGGTATCGAAAAGCTCAAACCCTGTGTGCGCTCCAACACAAGCGTGTTGATGCCCACGATCTTACCCTGAACATTCAGCAGCGGACCGCCTGAATTGCCTGGATTAATGGCCGCGTCAGTCTGCAAAAAGTCATCGAACTGACCACCGAATCCCGTGCGTCCCTTTGCGCTTACGATTCCGAGGGTGACCGTGTGATCCAGCCCCAGCGGATTGCCAATCGCAATAACCCACTCGCCGACGCGCAGCGAATCGCTGTCGCCCAGATCAGCGACCGGTAGCTGGGCGCTGCCCGGTACAATCTCGAGCAAAGCGATATCGGTTGGCTCATCGTACCCTTTGATTGATGCTGGGAACTGGCGTCCATCGTGCAAGGTTACGGTGACACTATTGACCAGCTTTGGCGGGCCCTTGGGTTCAGGACCACGTTGGCCCGAACCCCGCCGCGGCTCGGCATTCGAGATGAGATGAAAATTGGTGGCGATAAACCCGCGCTGGTCGATGATAAAGCCGCTTCCCAGGTTTTCGCCGCTTTCCGACAGTGAGCGAACGTTGACAACCACCTCGTTTACGCGCTCGGCGATCGAGGGCACGTCGAGCAACACAGTCTTCACTTGAGGCGGCGGTGCCGGGGCTTGTGCGCGAGCCGGTGCCTGAGACCCGGCTGGTTGTCCCACGGCCGCGAATGAGAGCAGAAACACCGCTGCGATTGAGGGCGATGTCTTGTGAATTTGTTTAATCATTACCTTGACCTGAGCGGCGCTTTTCGTCGCGCTCACCGCCAACAGGGGCGCGCGACCGCACGCCTCGAATGTTTCGGGACGGTCCATAACTGGGACGCTGGCCGGAGCGCACCATCTCCGCAAACAAGTCGACATCATAATCACACTCACGAGACATCTCCTCGCGGATGGCATGCAACTCTTCCAGGAATCTTGGCTTTCTATACATAACCACTGATGGGTGATGCGTGACGCGCGACAGTTCTATTTCTGTAGCGCCTCACGCATCGCTCTTCAAAACTCGGCGTTGATCAGAAACTCCGGTGTCACGATCATCGGAACAAAGAAGCCCGCAATAGTGTTGAATAATTGCACACGCGATTGCCGATGCACATTTGCGATGTAGCCAAAATCCCAGGTGACCAGCAAATCAGCTTTATTCACCGACGCAATCCCTACGTGCAGCGCATCAGCCATATACTTGCGATGAAAAATCCCGCGTGAGACGTATCCATCGGCCAGGATCGTGGCTTCCTCGCTGATGTCATACATCGGCACGTCCCGTATCAAATTCAGATACGCTGACCGGCGAGGCTCTTCAGTTCGTTCGAGCTCACGCACCACCAGCGGCGATATGTAAGGTGTATAATCCGCGAGTTCGTGCTCCCACCATCTGATCGTCAGGTCGCGACGAAATGGTTCGTCGTTGTCCAGATACGCGCCGATGATCGATGTCTCCAAATATATACTCTTTTTCATTGTCGCGCTGTAATTCTACCACAGGGGAGTAGCGTAGACTTTATTCTTGCGCGGATGAAACGATCCTAAGGCCGAACCTGATCGACGCCTTACGGCTTAGTCACCGGAGGCGAGTGTGGTTGGAGCGCGACCAGCGCGCGATTGAAGTCGATGGTGAGTCTGAAATGACGCAGAAAATCACCGCCCAGAATCCCGCTCTGCTCAAACCCTGAAGTCTCGTTGATCGCTCCAAAATCCAACACCAGCGCTCGAAGATTGTTTTGAAGCTGATCAGCCACTCGGCAGTTGCGAATGAAGAGCATCTGAACGTTTTCGGTGACGCCTGCTGCGCCGATCACGTTGGTGGTCTGGCCCTTGATTATCTGGTCGCGCAGATTGAGTCGATCAACCGCAGCCACCGAAATCACGGAAGAGCTCGCCCCTGAATCAAGTATGGCATTCAGGTTCTGATGGCTGTCAAAGTCGGTCTCAACGCTGATAAGTCCGTTTTGCGTGGTTCGAAACGGGACCAGAGTCACACCGGGCGCCGCCACCAGTTGCTCGCGATTGTCGCCTCGATCCAGACGCATGTGCAGTTCTTTGTAATCCAGCTCTGTCAAAAAGTGCGAGAGGATCGACAGTCCCAGAAAGCCATCGGCCCTTTCGTCGGGTGGGCGATCCTTCATCCCATGAAAAGGACGAATAAAGCACGGGACCATCTTCACCCTGGCCTCGCCGATCTGAACGGCTTTTATGAGTCCGTAAACAATTTGAAACTTGCCCGTGCCGCCGACACCCTGGGACTTGCCGCCGCTCGCGATCTCCGAAACACCCAGCCGTTTGGCCGCCTCTTTGGAGATCACAGTGAACCCGGATCCCGTGTCCACAACAAACAATGATTCTTTTCCGTTGATCTTTAACCGGACATACGGCCGCCGGTCACTTCCCAGTTGAAACGGTACTTCTGTAGTGGGTGAGCCGCTGACCTGATGGACCTGGATCCCTGATAGCTGGCGGTAAAACTGTATAAGTCCCCGAATTCGGTCGCGGCGCTCCGAATCACGTAGAGGAGCGATTTCGAGGAAGAGCTGATAGGCGTCCGCGGCTTCTTTGAAGTCCTCGACTCTGGAAGACGCCCGAGCATAGGTCACAAGGTAATCAGGCTCCTCGGGATCGAGCTGGTGAGCGTAGTAGGCCTTGGTGCGCGATTCTTTTGGCCGGCCTTCGTAGTAATCTATTTCGGCAGCGCCTCCGTAAGCGAGTGCTTCTTTCGGATCGAGATCGATGGACTTCTGCAGCTCTCCCACCGCGCCTCGAACAAACCCCGACCGCAGTAATGAGATTCCCGCAAGCGCGTGAGCCCGCGCCTGGTTCGGGTCGGTCTTGTTGACTTCCATCGCCTGCTCGAAGCAGCGAAGATATACCTGCATCTTCAGGTACGCGAAGCTCACACCCAGCCGTGCCCGAACATCACCCGGGTCCGCGCTGACCATCTCCTGATAGATTTTTAGAGCATCCTCATATCTGCCGGTTCGCATGGCCTTCTTGGCCGAGCGTACCAGTTTGTCGTTGGCTTCTTTATTTGTTTGTGGAGCAGGAACGACCGCCGCCGCTTGCCGCGTGAACGCAGACGACATGACCGCGACGATTAGCAGGAGGCAGCCGGCGAGCCTGAGAGCTCGGCCAGTTATCAAAAGGCCCGTTTCACTGTAGACCTTCATTTTAAAATCTCTCCGGTCTTCGTGTACCACAACAGCAAGTCCAGCTCGTCAAAGTCGATTCCGATGGAGCTCGCGAAGACCTTTACCTTTTCTTCGATCGCCAGGTATCTGGTCCTCGTCGAGGGTGGCTTAGGAGTCTCGATTACTTCAAACTCAGAAAGCCGCAGTAGCACATGCTTGTCCAGTATCGCATATCCTCGATAGCCGATGTTACGCAGAAAATGACTCGCTTCCTTATACCCGATTCCCCTCACGCTTCGATTAGCGGCAAGGAAGTCCCGGCGCTCATCGGCAAGCTTAAAACCCTGCAGCGTCTCGCACAGCCGAAGCCCGCAGTG
>JBASRM010000103.1:0-16553 GCA_049273835.1 Blastocatellia bacterium
CATCTTAAGACGCCGTGAACCTTCGCCGAGCTTCCCGCGAGCCCAGTTTCGTGAGCCGAAGCGTTCGGAACGGACTTCCACTGCAAAGTCGGTCTTGATCGAACCACTAAAGCTGGATAAATCCACATCTGCGTCAAGGTTGCCGGGCAGCATTACGTTTACATCGCCGCTCACGGTTGAGAATTTCATGTCGTCCGAGCCGTCGATCCGATTGATCTCAACGCTGACATCCCCGCTAACCGCGGAGGCGCTGACGGACCCGGATACCTCTTTGATATGAACGTCACCGCTTACCGCGGAGGCTCGCAGTCGGCCGGTCACGCCGGTTACCTGCACATCTCCGCTGACGGACGCGATTTGGTCGAAGTCATAGCTGACCGAACGCGGCACCTGTACGTCGAAGCGAATGCTCGCGTCGCAATTGCAGTGCTTCGGATAGCGGACTCCAACGTCGACGTTCCCGGTGCCGCTGCGATCTTCAATCTCAATCAGCTCGCGGTCCCGGCCTTTCTTGGTCCCCTTCACCACGACCGCGTCCCCGTCATAGCCGGTCACGATGACGTCACCGGAAATGTTGCCGATTCGAATCTGGGCGCCCGCGCCAATTCGATAGCTCTTTTGAAAGTCCTGAGCCTCGGCCGTGGCAGCCAGTGCTGCCCCAAACAGCGCTATGGCAATCGCCAATCGAAATAATTTGCTATTCATCTTGGTAGAACTCCTCCAAAAGTTTGTTGTCCGTTACGCCGAGTGAGTGTCGAGAGGCCTGAAAAGGTTTCAATCTGCGGCGGCCATTCTACCGCGGCGGCCAGTCAGCCCTCGGGCCGTATCACTGGAGATCTCGGATTCGAAGGACCTGGGGCGATTAGTAGCGGCTATGCCACTAAAAGCCTTATCGCAGTCGTCGCAATCGTGTCCTTACTGCGCTTGAGTCTTCCGCAGACTGGACAGTCTACGGTACCTCTCCATACCTTGTTGCAATGCCTGCAGGTTCTTCTGCGCATTACTCAAAGCCTTATCGCAGTCGCAATCGTTGACGAGCATGAGGCTCGATGATAACCTTCGAGCCGTGGCGGCAGGAAATCCCCAGCAAGTTGATGATACCAATGTGTCGCGAAAGTTTCAGGGTCCCGGAGGAACCCCCGGCGGGGTCGGCTTGTTCGTCTTCGGGTTGGCGTTGGCGATCGCGGGCGGCTACCTGATAATGAACCAGGTTCAGGTGACCAGCGGCTATTGGCTCTGGTGGGGACCCAACACATTTGGGCTGACCCTGATCCCTCTGGTAATAGGTATCGGGCTTCTTTTTTTCAATGGAAGATTGATAGCCGGCTGGGTGCTCGCCGGCGGCGGGGCTGTGATTATCTTTGTAGGAATTCTCGCCCACCTGGAAATCTATTTCCGTCAAACCACTCTATTCAACGTCATCCTGATGCTAACGATGTTCGCCGCCGGGCTGGGAATGATGGCCCGAGCTTTTAAGAGCTCGTGAAACGATGCTAAATCATCAAGCACCCTGGCAACCTCCGATCCTCCCCCGTCACTCATTGCTTCATCCGGTTTTGATTGTAATCCTGTTTATTTTTCTCATACCACTCGCTCAGGCAGTCGATGCCTGGAAGCCCAATGACCTGGATAAGAAGATTCAAGAATTGATTCGCGCGAGCGGAGCTGAAACGGTTGCGGTCGGTTATCATGACCTGGCAACCGGGATCGATCTGATGATCAATGCCGACGAAAGCTTTCATGCGGCGAGCACAATGAAAGTGCCGGTCATGATGGAGATCTTCCGCCAGGCGGCTGTGGGAAAGCTTTCACTCGACCGTCGCATCCCGATTAAGAATGACTTCGCGAGCATAGTCGACGGCAGTCATTATTCCCTGACAGCGGATAGCGATTCGGAACAGTCGCTGTACAACAGGATCGGCCAAACGGAGACCGTCCGTGAGCTTATTCGATTGATGATAACCGTCAGCAGCAACCTTGCAACCAACCTGTTGATCGAGCGCGTCAAACCGGAGCGCGTGATGGATTTGATGCGTGAGACCGGTGCCAGAAACATCCGCGTGCTTCGCGGCGTTGAGGACGGCAAGGCGTTTCAAAACGGCTTGAACAACACAACCACTGCTCGCGACCTGACAATCCTCATGCGCCTGATAGCCGAGCGGCGCGCGGTCTCGGCAAAAGCTTCGGACGAAATGCTTAAAATCATGCTCGCGCAGAAATTCAATGAAGGCATTCCAGCAGGTCTACCGCCGGACGCGAGAGTCTCGCATAAAACAGGCTCGATAACCCGAATCAATCACGACGCCGCCATAGTTTTTCCGAAGAGTCGAAGGCCTTATGTGCTCGTCGTGCTTACGCGCGGCCTCGAGGATGAGACGCGGGCGCACAAGCTGATAGCGGACATTTCGCAAGTCGTGTATCAGGCAACCATCAACCCGTGAGATGCGAGTCACGAACTGGACAGGCACTTGACCGTTGAACACTTAGCCGAAGACCTCGGCGATTCCTTACTGTGAGCACCCCACCGTCAATCAGCGCCTCGATTCGCAAGGTAGCCGTTGCCAGCTTTATCGGCACGTCTATCGAGTGGTATGACTTCTTCCTATACGGAACCGCCAGCGCGCTAATCTTCAACAAGCTTTTCTTTCCAAACTACGACCCTCTGACTGGGACGCTCGCATCATTCGGCACATATGCGGTCGGGTTTGCGGCCCGGCCCATCGGAGGACTTGTATGCGGCCACTTCGGCGACAAAGTCGGCCGCAAGTCAATGCTGATACTGACGCTGCTCATCATGGGCGTCGCGACTTTCTTGATCGGATGTCTCCCAACATACAACCAGATTGGGATCTGGGCGCCGATTCTTCTGGTTACTCTTCGGGTCGCTCAGGGATTTGGCGTTGGGGGAGAGTGGGGCGGCGCGGTCTTGATGGCGGTCGAGCATTCCCCCAGAGGCCGGCGAGGCTTCTACGGAAGTTGGCCTCAGATCGGCGTGCCTGCGGGACTGTTGTTGTCGACCATAGTCTTCGGACAGTTATCGAAGCTGCCCGAAGAAGCCTTGCTCACGTGGGGCTGGCGCATTGCGTTTCTGTTGAGCATCGTTCTGGTTGGCGTGGGTCTGTTTGTAAGACTGGCCATTGAGGAACCGCCGATATTTGCCGAGATAAAGCAGTGCCGTGGCGAATCGAGATTGCCGATTCTGGATGCGGTGCGCGAGCACCCTAAGAACGTGCTGCTCGCGATGGGCGCGCGGCTTGCCGAGAACGGGGCATTCTACTTGTATACCGTGTTTATTCTTACATACGCGACACAGCCGTCAATCGGGTTTTCTCGCTCGTGGGTTCTCACGGCCATATCGATCGCAGCAGCCATCGAGTTGTTCAGCATGCCTGCCTTTGGCGCGTTGTCAGACCGTTTTGGGCGTCGACCGGTCTATCTGTTTGGGGCCGTCTTTACCGGGCTGTTCGCGTTCCCTTTCTTCTGGATGATCGAAACGTCGAGCACGGTTTTGATGGTGTTTGCGATAGTGCTTGCGGTGGTCCTCGGACACTCTGCGATGTACGGACCGCAGGCGAGCTTCTTCTCGGAGCTTTTCGGAACCCGGGTTAGATACAGCGGCGCGTCATTAGGGTATCAGCTTTCATCGGTGATCGCCGGAGGGCTGTCGCCGCTCATTGCCACCGGTCTCTTCAAGCGCTATGGCGCTTCGTGGCCCATCGCTCTTTTCATAATCGCAATGGCTACGATTACCACCTTGTCGGTCTATTGGGCGGTGGAAACCGCTCATTCGGATATACGCGGTGAATCAGAAAATCGGCCCGTGGAGACCGTCCAATCGGCCCGCCAATGAGAACACACGCCCCGCGGGACGTTCACCCGGTGATCCTAGCCAAACGGACCAAGCGCTTACCAGGCGCCCGCCTATCGCTCAAGACCAGTCTCAGTGTTATGCTTCTCTCACTCGAAAGCCGGGCCCGCAAGCACCGCCCGGCGACGGCGCATTTTTGATTGAAAGGAACGACAAATGGAGAAATGGCTCGGGAAGTACTCGGAGTTCTTCTACGCGCTGCTGCGAATCATCGCCGGGCTGCTGTTTGCCTGCCACGGTGCGCAGAAATTCGGTTACCTGGGGGGACAAAAACAAGAGGCCACGCTGATGATCGCCGCGGCAGTGATCGAGCTGGTTGGGGGTATCCTGATAGCCGTCGGGCTCTTTACCAGGTATGTAGCATTCATTGCGAGCGGTGAAATGGCGGTTGCGTATTTCAAACAACACGCGCCTGGCGGGTTCTGGCCAATCCAGAATCGCGGAGAGCTGGCGGTCCTGTTTTGCTTTTTGTTTCTGTACATCGCGTCTCGAGGCTCGGGCATATTGAGCATAGATGCGCTGATGGCAAAATCAAGACGGCGCTGAGGATCAGAAGCAAAGAAAGCACAAAGCAGAAGGGTCGACCTCAAAGCGTTCCCTTCTGCTCAGCTCCCGCTTTTTATTCGTTCAGTCTTTCTCTCAGAAGCACACGCACACCCTTCCGCCAGTCTTCGTTGATGCCGACGCGGTAGACCGGGACTCGCGGGTGGATCGAACTTGCAATCAGTTTAGTGGTCTCGTGAAACCGGAATAGCGGAGCCACCAGATACAGGAGGGGTGACGCATCAATCAAACTCAATCCTTCGAAGTAGCCACGGCGATGAAAGTCGCCGCGCGCCCTATGCCACTCGACTCTCAGCCAGTAATCCAGCGCCTGATACGAGAACTCCATTTCTTCAGTGACCTTCAACTCCATCACCACTAGCCGGCCCTCGCGTGTGACTGCCAGCAGGTCTATGAAAGTGCGCTGCTCGCCCCGATAGGCCGGCACTTGAGAGTAGACAAACCGCGGATCCAGCGTCGCGTCCAGCGCAGTCACATCACCGCTTATAATCGACTCGAGCCAGCGTTCGGGCTGAAAGCGAAAGATCATTTCGTTGCGAAATTCGGTTTCCGGGCGCCGGCGCGAGATCGTCTCACGAACTAACCGCTCGAGCTCGTGCTCGTTCTTTTGATCAAGCTTCGCTCGCGCTTCCCCGAATCCGAACTCGACCCGGCGCCGATTGACGGATACCCTCGCGATCTCGAGACCTCGAATCGAAAGCGACACCCACGCGCCTCGGTGATGCGTTTCGATGTGATCCGGCGCGAGTCTTCGCACTGACTCAACAAGCATCGCCGAGTCTGGTGGAAGCATTCCGGGCCGCGGCCAATGAGCCCGGCGCGCCGCCTTGCGAAAGCTGTCATTCAGGTCTCCTTGATCGAAGGGCGAGACCGATTCGATCGTGCCCTTTGTTTCGTCGATGCGATATAACGAGATTTCCTTACCGATTGACACCGCGGTCAATCGAATCGCGATTGTGTCGGGCCGTGGGGCAAAAATCAGCAAGCCTTCCACGGAACCGCTTCTGCGTCGAAGCTCGTCGAGCCATATAAGCCCGGCAGCCAGAACAGCGTCCGCGCCTGGCTGCAGCTCGGTTTCGCTTACTCCGATTCCCGCAAACCGTTTACCTCGATCTCGAATAACCAGCCTGGCGTAGACGCCCGAAAGATGACGACGATCGTTGCGGGCGGTAACGGCTCGTTCGACTCGAAGCCCGGGCAAACTGGATTCAATCATCGCAGAGAGCTTTCGAGAGAAGTCCTTTCGCGCGCGCGCGGCCTCTCTGACACCGCCGCCCCGGCTTAGCGTAAGCACGCATCGCTTCAATCCCATCTGCTTGGAACACTCGAGCGTCAGGCGTTCGGGTGAATAATCGCAAGAGAGGACTCGCCACGACCGAGACCAGGTTTCGCCCCAGCACGAAATGATCAGCTTGCCGTAAGAAAATTCTGCTATTGCTGCGTCGGCGACGATCTTCGCCACCGGCAGCTGGTCTTCGAAAAGTTCGAACTCACCGCCGAGCAGGAAACGCTCAAACTCATATTTGATTTGGCTGAGATCAAAAGTGATGTTGGGACGCATCACGCGCGCGTTTTAGCAAATTGCAATGAGCGAGGTCAAGCATGGTTCCAAAGAACATATGGTTGTGCATGCCTACCAGTAGTTGGGCGCCTGGGCGCCGGAACTGAAGGCAATGCCAAGCAACAGCAGAAGGGCGTTGTAATTCACATGGAATCTCCTTCGATAAATGATGCGCCCAGGTTTCTCAGGCATCTCGAACCGATGTTATAGGCGATAAAAGCTTCCCGCGCCATTTTGAGCGAGGAAGCCAGGTTGTTATAATCTCCTCTTATTGCCAGTTCGCTCAAGTTCACTTATGAGTTCATAGTCAAACGGCCGGAAGGATTAGGATGCCCATCAAGAGAGTCGTGCTTGCAAAGCCTCGCGGGTTCTGCGCCGGTGTCGTGCGAGCCATTGACATTGTCGAGCGCGCGCTGGATATCTATCCACCGCCGATCTATGTCTTTCACGAAATCGTCCACAACCGTTACGTCGTGGAAAACCTCAGCAAACGCAATGTAGTCTTTGTCGACAGCATTGAAGAAATACCCGACGGCTCGGTATGCGTCTTCAGCGCGCACGGCGTGTCGCCCCAAGTTGTCCAGCTGGCCGAGACCAAACGACTGCGGGTAATTGACGCCACTTGTCCTCTTGTCACCAAAGTCCATCTCGAGGCAGTTCGGTTCTCCAGTGACGGCTACTCGCTGCTGCTGATCGGGCATCCGGGACACGAAGAAGTCGAGGGCACGATGGGCGAAGCGCCGATGCAACTGGTAAGCTCGGTTGAGGACGTCGCGCGACTCGAGGTTCCGGACCCCAATCGAGTGATGTATCTGACCCAGACGACTCTCTCCCTTGACGACGTAGCCGAAATCATCGAGGCCCTCAAGCAGAGATTTCCGAGCATGAAGTCGCCAGCAAAGGACGACATCTGTTACGCCACCCAGAACCGCCAGAACGCGGTCAAGGAGATGTCCGAGCGGGTCGACGTCCTCCTGGTGGTCGGCTCTCAGAATAGCTCGAACTCTCAACGGCTGCGTGAAGTCTCTTCCGTTGCAGGCACGCCGGCTTATCTGGTGAATGATGAAAACGACATAAGACCCGAATGGCTCGAAGGCGCAACCATCGTCGGTGTAACGGCCGGCGCATCAGCGCCCGAGGAACTTGTCATCCGGGTGCTTGATCATCTGCGAGGGCTGGGCGCGACTGAATTCGAAGAGCAGCCGGGCGAGGATGAGAACGTTCACTTCGCGTTACCACAAGAATTATTACATCCTGAAAAACTGATGGCTTGAACGGTTTTACCATTTGACTCGTGGATGGGCGCCGAGGAAGGCGCCATCCGGAGAGTGGCTCGCCGGCCGCTACGGTCTTGAAAGGCGGCTCGGGTTGTGAGTATCATTTTTTCCCTGACCCCGGACCCGAGCGCCACGCTCATAGAATTGGTAAAAAGGATTAAGTTGCAAGCCCGATGTTGAATCCAAATCAAGCGAAGCTCGCGAAAGTGGACGAAGGGCTGCGCACCGGGGTATTGCGCGCGGTCCAGGCGGCTCAGACCTATCTGCTGAAGATTCAACACTCCGACGGCCACTGGTCCGGTGAGCTGGAAGGCGACACGATCCTGGAATCCGAATACGTGCTGACTATGCACTTTATCGGCCGGTCGGATGAAGACCGTTGCCGAAAAGCCGCCAATTACATTCGACAGAAGATGCTCCCCGAGGGCGGGTGGGCGATCTACGAAGGCGGCCCCCCGGAGGTCAGCGCGTCGGCCAAAGCGTATTTCGTGCTGAAGCTGCTCGGCGATTCCCCGACCGCGCCTCATATGAGGAAAGCTCGCCAGTTGATCTGCGATCTTGGCGGTCTGGACGCGGCGAACAGCTTCACTCGTATCTATCTGGCGATCTTCGGTCAATACCCCTGGGAGCGTTGCCCGGCCGTCCCGCCCGAAATCATCCTTCTGCCGACCTGGGCGCCGATCAATCTGTACGAGATGTCGGCATGGACTCGCGGCATAGTTGTTCCGCTTGCGGTGATGTGGGCGAGCAAGCCTTACTGCCCGGTTCCCGAGCATGCCAACATCGAAGAGCTGGTGCTGGACAAATCAGTGAATATGTCCGCGCGGCGCGGGTTTTGGCGGACGGTCTTCAACACGACAGACTACACACTCAAGCTGCTTGAGAGAAAACGGTGGTCGCCCTCGCGCGAAAAAGCGTTTAAGACGTGCGAGCAGTGGTTGATCGATCACTTCGAGAAGAGCGACGGCGTCGGAGCAATATTTCCGCCGATAATTAACTCAATCATTGCGCTACGATGTCTGGGCTACGATAACGATCATCCGTTGACCTCGTCGCAGATTCGAGAACTCGAGAAACTCGAGATCCAGGAGGACGATACTCTGCGAGTCGCGCCGTGCTTCTCACCGGTGTGGGACACCGCGCTTGCGATGAACGCGCTGATCGAGTCGGGCTTGCCCGGCGATCACCCTGCGCTGCAAAAAGCCGCCGAATGGATTCTCGAGAAAGAGGTCAGAGAGGTTGGTGATTGGAAAGTCAAGAACCCGGAGGGCCAACCCGGCGGATGGTACTTTGAATACGCGAACGAGTTTTATCCCGATGTCGACGATACGTTCCAGGTGCTTACGTCATTGAGCAAGGTGCGATTTGGAGACGAGCGGCGCGAAAAGCTCAAGCGCGAGGCGATGGACCGGGGGCTTGCTTGGGCCCTGACAATGCAGAACAAAGACGGCGGATGGGCTTCGTTCGACCGCGATTGCGACGAGCAGTTCCTTACTCAGGTGCCCTTCGCAGATCACAACGCGATGATCGATCCCTCAACAAGCGACATCACCGGCCGCGGCGCTGAGACATTCTCGGCACTCGGCTTCACGCGGGATCATCCAGTCGTGCAACGCGCGCTGGCCTTCCTCGCTAAAGAGCAGGAGCGCGACGGCTCGTGGTTTGGGCGTTGGGGATGCAACTATATTTATGGAACGTGGCTGTCGCTGCATGGGCTCAATCGCATCGGCGAGGACATGCTGGAGCCTCGCTATCAAGCGGCCGGCTGCTGGCTGCGGGCTATCCAGAATGAGGACGGCGGATGGGGCGAATCGCCGAGAAGCTACGATGATCCTGGTTTGAAGGGGCAGGGGCCGAGCACGCCTTCGCAAACAGCCTGGGCACTGATGGGTCTGATGGCCACCGAAGATCAAAGCGACGGGTTGAAACGCGGCGTTGAATACCTTATCGCAACACAACGGGCGGACGGGTCCTGGAAAGACGATTACTGGACCGGCACGGGGTTTCCGGGGGTCTTTTATTTGCGTTACCATCTTTACGCGACTTACTTTCCGTTACTGGCGCTTGGGATGATTGAAAAGCAGATCGGGAAGGATTGAGTTCGTAGTACCGCTTCAGGCGGAGGTTGGTACGAGAAGTGGTCGACAGTACAGACTTCCGCCTGACTGAAGGCGGCACTAACGCGGCACTACAAACAGGATAAATAATGCGATTTCCATTTCACATAACCACGGATGCGATCACCCATCAGGTGAGAAACGGCTTCAAAGGCAACAAGCGCTATCCGATGGTGCTTATGCTCGAACCGCTTTACACATGCAACCTGGCGTGTCTGGGCTGCGCGCTCGAACGACACACGGGCAAGCTCGAAGATCGGATGACGCTCGAGGACTGCTTGAGTGCCGTCGAAGAGTCCGAGGCCCCTATCGTGTCGATATGCGGAGGCGAGCCGACGATTTATCCGGAGCTGAAAGAACTGCTCGAAGGAATCATCGAGCGCAAAAGACACATCTACCTTTGCACCAACGCGCTGTTGCTGGACACCAAGCTGTTCGGAAAAGTCCCCCCTCACAAACGATTGACGATCAACGTCCATCTCGACGGGATGCAGAAGACTCACGATCTGGTCTGCGATCGCGGCGGCGTCTTCGATAAAGCTATCGAAATGATCAAGGAAGCCAAACGTCTTGGTTATCACGTAACAACCAACACGACGGTCTTCAAAGAGACCGAGATGAGCGAGATCGAGGAGTTGTGCAAGCTGGTCTCAGACCTTGGAGTCGATGGGATGATGATCTCGCCGGGTTACCACTACGAATCGGTGGAACTCGACATTTTTCTGTCTCGGCAGGAGATTCAAAACAAGTTCAGACGAGTCCTCGAGCTCTCCAGGCAATATCGGCTGATGTCAACTCCGATGTATTTGGAGTTCACCGCTGGGATGCGCGATTACAACTGCTCGCCGTGGAGCACGGTGACTCGCACGCCGAAAGGGTGGAAGGGCCCGTGCTACCTGATCGGTCAGAAATATTACGAGACCTGGGAAGAGTTTTGGGAAGGGGTGGACTGGGCTTACTGGGAATCACGCGAGGACCGGCTTTGCAGGAACTGCATGATGCACAGCGGGTTTGAGGCATCGGCGATGTTCGAGCTTCGAAAGAGCCCGAAAGATATGATGCGGATGGCGGTGTGGAATTTGACGGGGTGACCTTTCGTCCTGATTTGGACTAGCACTCGTGAAGGAAGTTGTCGCGATGCCTGAGTGTCTTGTCCTTCAAGTTGCGAGACGACAGCATTAGCCTATGACCGACAAGGAAGCAGTACTCGATGCTCTGCAGGCTGCCCGAGAGCGCATCGCTCGAAGAAATCACCGAAGAGTTGCGAATTATGGCGGCCATCCGCCGAGGACGAGCCGACATCGTGGCAGGTCGCACTGAACACTCTCGTCACAGGCGGAACCGGATTCGTCGGATCTCACCTCGTTCGAGTCATCCTCGAACGCGGTGAACAAGTTCGCTGTCTCGTCCGGCCCACCAGCCGCCTCGACAACCTGAAAGACTTGCCGGTCCAGTTCGTTACCGGAGACCTGCGCGATTCTGACTCACTCAAACAAGCCGCCAAGGGCTGCCGGGTCGTCTATCACTGCGCGGCCGACTATCGCCTCTGGTCAAAAGATCCCGCCGAAATGTATCAGAGCAACGTCGAAGGCTCGAACAACCTGATGCAAGCTGCCTTCGATGAAGGCGTCGACCGCGTAGTCTATACCAGCACGGTCGGATGTCTCGGAATGACCGACAATGGCCAGCCGGCCAATGAACAGACTCCGGTGACGATTCAGGAGATGATCGGCCACTACAAACGCAGTAAGTTTCAGGCCGAGGAAAGAGTCCGTGAATGGGCATCGCGAGGCTTGCCGGTGGTGATTGTCAATCCGAGCACGCCGGTCGGCGAGCTGGACATCAAGCCTACACCAACCGGGAAGATCATCGTCGATTTTCTTCGCGGCAAGATGTTCGGCTATGTCGATACAGGCATGAATCTGATCGATGTTCGCGACTGCGCTGAAGGGCATGTGCTCGCGGCGGAGAAAGGCCGGGCCGGCGAGCGTTACATTCTTGGCGGCCGCAACTTAACTCTTAAGGAGTTGTTCGACATGCTTGCGAGCGTCACTGACATCGCTTCGCCGAAGATGAAAGTGCCTCACTGGGTTGCGGAAACGTACGCGCGTCTTGAAAACTTCTGGTCCATCGACGTAGCTCGGCGCGAGCCCGACGTCCCGATTGAAAGCGTCAAGCTGGCGCGATACAAGATGTACTTCGACCCTTCAAAGGCGGTTCGCGAGCTTGGTCTGCCTCAGAACCCGATCGAGCCCGCTCTTGAACGCGCGGTGACCTGGTTTCGAGAACATGGCTACGTCTAGCAACGATCAAGCGCCACTCCTGGTAGTTGCCGCCCTGGGCCGCGAACTGACCGCCCTCGATCGCGCCGATCCCGATCTGGTGCTGCTCGAAACCGGCGAGGGCACCGATAACGCGGAACGGCAACTCGAGACCTGGCTCAAGGAATACAGCGCCCGGGCCGTGCTGAGCATCGGTTTCGCGGGCGCGCTGTCATCCTCGCTCAAGGCAACCGAGCTCGTGATCGCCACCGATGTATATGATTCGACAGCAAAGCCCGATGCGAAGCTGCTAAGCGCGGCCAAACGGGTAAAAATGGACGGGCCCTCCTTGCGTTTCGGCCTGGCGCTGACCTCTCACCAGATTCTCTGGCAAGCTGAGTCCAAGCGCGCATTTGCCAACTCCCTTCCCCCGAAAGAAATTGGGTTTGTCGATATGGAATCGGCTGCGATAGCCAGAGTATGTGACCGGCAGGGGTTGCCGTTTCTCATTGCCCGCTCGATCACCGATTTGCTGGACGAAGATCTTCCACTTGACTTCAATCAGTATCGCGACGCAAGTGGCCGTGTGGATTCGAAGCAGGTTATGAAGGCCGCTTTGCTCAAGCCACGGGCGATAAAGGCGCTTTTGGAGCTCCAAACGCGTTCCAGAGTTTGCGCGGAGAGAATGGCTGAGTTCGTGCGACGCCTGGTTCCGGAGATTGGCTAGGCGTGGGAAGAACCGGGTGAAGACTTCAGCGACCGCGTTTTGCTAGACACCGCAGCCATTTGCTGTAGTATAATCCGCGTTCACCCAATGGGAGAAATGCAACAAACAAAAGAAACGATTACCGAGGAGGAGATAACGGATGGAAGTTCTAAAAGCCCGCGACAGTGGCGCTGGCACCCTTGACTGTCACTCGAACGAGGGTACAGTCAGGTCTTTCTCGAAGACTATTTTGGTTAAGACCGTCGAGCGGACTGATCTGGTCAACCTTAGCGACGACATACGGGAATTTGTTGAGTCCACCGGGGTTAAGGACGGCTACGTTCAAGTTTCGTCGCTGCATACTACCGCGGGTTTGATCGTCAACGAATGGCAAGACGCGCTGCTGTCGGACATCAAAACGTCGATTGAGAGAATGGTCCCTCGCGACACTTACTACAAGCACAACGACCCCGAGTTCTCGGACTGCGATCGCCACAACGCCGACTCGCATCTGAGAATCGTCGTGCTCGGCCACAGCTTGTCCGTACCTATAGATCGAGGAGAATTGGTACTAGGTCGCTGGCAGAGTGTCATACTCACTGAGTTCGACGGCCCCAACGAACGCAAAGTCTTCATGCAGGTTTTCGGGATTTAAGCGATTGAACTCCGAGAGCGCCGGTCCGGGCCCCACGCCCTAGAGATATGCTGTAGAAGATTCTGGATTGCCACGAGGCGCGCTCGGAGAGGACGTCCTTACCGGCGATCCAGACAACATTGGTTACTCGGATTCTAGTTCTCCTTCCTGATAAAGGCCCGATTTAGCGTCTTTGTTCAGTATTAACTTCGACAATTAATTCCGGCAGGCAGGAGTGTCTGTGCAGACATCGCTTGAAGCCAATGCGCACGCGCCCGCAAGTCGCGGACGGTTGCTGCGTGTCGTCGGGTTGGGGTTCGGTCTTGCCGTCATAATCGGAAACACGATCGGTGCAGGAATTCTAAGCACGCCCGGTAAGATCGCCGCGCAGTTGCCAAACGGCTGGCTGTTCATCGCGGTCTGGCTCGCCGGTGGCCTCTATGCGTTGCTTGGAGCAGTGTCGCTTGCGGAACTTGGAACCATGCTTCCTCGCTCAGGCGGTCAGTACGTGTTCGCGCGGCATGCGCTCGGAGACTATGCCGGCTTCATCGTCGGTTGGAGCGATTGGATTTCGACCTGTGGCAGCACGGCATTCATCTCGCTAATCATCGCGCAATACGCCGGTGTGTTGTCGCCCGGGCTCGCCGGACGAGTCACGATTATGGCTCTCGCGGTTGTTCTGGCGTTTGGAATCATCCAGTGGCGTGGGATCCGCTGGGGCAGCACCGTTCAAAATGCGACCAGTCTTTTGAAGGCGCTCGCGTATTTGCTGCTTGTGGCGGCTTGCTTCGCGATGGGTGGCGGCAGTTCTGGCGAAGGCTCCGCGGCAGTACAAGTACCCGGTGGTGCAAAGCTCTTTATAGCGGTGATCCTGGCGCTGCAAGGCGTTATTTACACCTATGACGGCTGGAGCGGCGTGATCTATTTTTCCGAAGAAGTCAGGGACCCAGCGCGCGATATTCCGCGCTCGATGTTGGGCGGCGTATTGTCGGTAATTGCGATCTACCTGCTGGTGAATCTTGCCGTGTTGTACGTCTTGCCGATCTCCGAAATCGCCGGAAGCGATCTTGCGTTGGGAAAAGCTGCTCAAACTATCTTCGGCGCGAACGGGGATCGAATCTTCAGATCGCTGATGATTCTGGCAATGCTCAGCGCGGTGAACGCGTGCCAACTGATGGCGTCACGGGTCCTCTTCGCGATGAGCCGCGATGGACTGTTTTCGTCGAAGGCGGCAAATGCCAATAAAGGCGGCACACCGACGGTTGCGCTGTTCTTCAGCACTCTGGTGGCCGCGCTGTTTATCATTACCGGCACCGTGGATCAAGTGCTCGCGGTGGTGGCCTTTTTCTTCGTGGTGAACTACACAATCTCGTTAGCGGTGGTGTTCCTGCTGCGCCGGCGCGAGCCCGATCGCGAGCGGCCGTATCGCGCGTGGGGTTACCCGTGGACAACAGGCCTTACGTTGTTTGGCTCGATTGCATTTCTCGCCGGCGCAGTCGCCAGCGACACTCGCAATAGCCTCTATGCGCTCGTGCTGCTTGCCGCAAGCTATCCCACCTTTCGCGCTTGCCAATTGCTTATGCGAAGAGCTAACTCTCAGTAGGTCAACAATTGCCTGGCCGCTGCCGCAATCTTATCAACCGAGGGAAGCATCGCCATCTCGAGCGCGGGACTGAACGGCACAGGCACGTCGAGTGACGCGACCCGCATCACCGGAGCGTCGAGATGCTCGAACGCTTCCTCCGCGATCAGGGCCGCGATCTCAGCACCGAACCCCGCCGTTATGTTGGCTTCGTGAACCACCAGTGCTTTGTTCGTCTTCTTAACGCTCCCGAGCACTGTTTCTCGATCAAGCGGCGCCAACGAACGCAGATCAACGACCTCGACGGAAGCGCCTTCAAGACCCAACGTTCTTGCTACCTCGACGCAAAGGTGAACCGCCGCGCCGTAGCTGATGATCGAAAGATCCGTACCGATAGTCCGCAATGCGGCGATGCCAATCGGCACGACGTAATCATCTTCAGGAACCTCTTCTCGATAGTGTCGGTAAAGAAACTTGTTTTCGAGATAAACGACCGGGTTGTTATCGCGGATCGCGGCGATCAACAGACCCTTCGCATCCCTGGCGGTGGAGGGCAACACGACCTTCAAACCAGGCGTGTGCGCGAACCAGGCCTCCGGGTTCTGAGAGTGATAAGGCCCGGCGTGAATGCCGCCGCCCGTCGGTCCGCGAAAGACGACCGGCATTGAGATGCCCCATCGGTAGTAACACTTCGCGGCGTAGTTGACGATCTGATCAACCGCGCACGCTATGAAGTCGATAAATTGAAACTCGACCACCGGCCGAAAGCCCACAGTGGCGGCCGCGCACGCCGCGCCGACGAAACCTGATTCGGATATAGGAGTGTCGATGACGCGGTCGGGACCAAACTCCTCGAGAAAGCCTTGAGTGATCTTGAACGCGCCGCCAAAAACGCCGATGTCCTCACCTAGAACGAAGACGCTCGGGTCGCGCCGCATCTCGTCGCGCAGCGCGTTGCTGATTGCCTGGAGATAGGTTGTCTGTGGCATTTACTCGTTAGAAATGACCGCCACCTGAGCTCTCCCGAGAAGCGGTCAGCGATGGGATCGCCGGAGTCTCGATCGGCTCGAAGAGATTTCTGCGATCTTCAAGTGTGGGATCGTGCGGCGAAGGTGCGAACAAGCGATCAGCAACCGTTTCGGGGTTAGGAAACGGCAATGCGTTCGCGTATTCGACTGCCGATTCTACTCTTTGGCGGCACTCGTCCTCGATCTGTTCGAGATCCACTTCGGTGAATCCTCCGCGCTCGATCAGCCATCGGCGATACATGGCAATCGGATCTCGCTCTTCCCAGAACTCTCGAAGCTCGCGGGTCACGTAAGCCATATCGTCGTGCTCGCCGTGTCCTCGTCTGCGAAACGTTTTGAACTCGATCAGCGCCGGGCCCTTCCCGCTCCTCGCGTGTTCAATCCCGCGTCGCGCCGCTGCCATAACTGTAAACAGATCGTTGCCAAAAGCAGTCTCTGAGTAAATGTTGAATGCGGCGGCGCGGTCGGCGACATTCTTCACAGGCATCTGCTTGTCGCAGGAAGTAGAATAGGCGAACTGATTGACTTCACAGATAATCACCAGCGGGAGCTTGTGAATCGAAGCGAAGTTAACGCCCTCATAAAAGTCTCCGGGACTGGTTGCGCCGTCTCCGGTAAAACATAGGCAAACGTTCTGTTGGCGCCGGAGCTTGAAGGCCAGCGCATAGCCTGCGCCCGCCGGGATCCACGATGCCATCGACCCGTTGTGGTAAGGAAAGATACCGTATTCCTTCAAATCGGCGAGAAACAATCCGAGCTCGCGGCCGTTTGAAGGCGGCTGGTCTTTGCCAAACCACCGAGCCATTACGTGCTCGGGTTTTACCCCTCGATAGAACCACGCGGACAGGTTTCGCGCGACTGTCGAGAACAGATCGCTTTGTTCGAGCAAGCTCACGCTCCCGACCGACGTGGCTTCCTGGCCCATTCCCAGGTAAACCGCTCCGAAGATTTTCCC
>JBASRM010000115.1:0-18513 GCA_049273835.1 Blastocatellia bacterium
ACCGCAAACCATGACCTTCAGCACTTCTGGTCGATTTACAAATTAAAGATCAGAGGTTAGTTGAAAGCGGCGTCAAAACTCAGAGACTGTTACAAAAGCTTGGCAAATACCTCAACTTCAGTTGGGAGATGTTTAGGTGAGGCTGAACCTAAGACATCCCCCTGAAGTTGGGGAGTAGCCTTTGCCGCCGGCCTGCTAGTGTTCTCGACGCACCACCATCACAGGACAGGGAGATTTTCTGATCACGCTGGCTGTAACCGAGCCGATGACCGCCGCTCGTACGTCTTCCAACAAACCAACTCCGCGCCGGCCGAGAACTACAAGGTCGACGCCGATCTCCCTGGCATAAGCATTGATCGTTGCGGCCGGGTCGCCTCGCCGCGAAATGGTTTCGACGGAGATTTGTGAACGGTCGATGCTGGATAGCGTCTGAGAGAAGCGCTGCTGGATCAACTGCTCGACCGCCTCTTCAAGTTTTTCATCAGTGGAAGCATCGTCAAGCAATCCTTCCTGAACCGCGATCCTCAGAGCGCTTCCCGTTTTCACATGCAGTATGTAGAGACTGGCCCCCAGCTGCCTGGCCAGATCGCATGCTATTTCAAAAGCGCGCTGGGCGTGCTCGCTGAAATCGGTTGGAACAAGTATGGTTTTGATAGTCATGGCCTGTGACTCCCAGCGTCTAACGCATCACGTTCACCCATCACTCTACCAATGCTCGCGCATGAGCCTAGGAAAGGCGACGAAGGCTTCGAACATGGCGCGACGCTTAAATGCTCCCGCAACCAATGCGGCGACCCAGACGAAATAGAGACCTGTAATCACTTCCTTGCCGACGTGCGCGGTCGACTCAATGCGATCGGCCCCGACTGAAATCCATCCGGCAAGCTGGACCGCGAGGCTGTTTTGAGGCATCGCCGGGTCGATCGGCTTTTCAAAACCGGAAAGCACGAACTGAACACCCCATAGACCGAAAAGAAGCGCGGCTTCCCACCAGGTGAATCGCATGTTTGCCAGCAACAACGCCCCCAGCAATGACTGACCGATGGTCATCAGTATTTCGAGTTCCTGATGCGAGTCGAAGACAATGGTCGTCAACTGCCCGATCGCAATTGCATACACGATCGGGAGCATAGCCGCGAGCATTGTCCACTGGTTGATGTTCGAACTGACCATATTCATCAACGCCATCGGCGCGCTGGTCACTCGCCGGGCCCAGTTAAATGCTGACACCTTTTCGGGAAACTCGGATAAGAACGGGGCAACCCACTGGACAAAAACGAAGGTTGAAATGCCGAGCCCAATGGCTATCGCCTTAAGGCTTTCAAGAAACGGGTGAGCGGCGAAGTACAGGATCAAACCTCCGCCGGCGAACAATGACCCAATCAGCGCATTGCGGACCGGACGCCGCTGGCGAAGGATGAATCGCGGAATCCGATCGAGGTCTTCGACTTTTTCTGCTTCCTGCGGTGGAATTTTTTGCAGGAAGAACAGGTAGACAAAATAGATGATCGACAGCATCAACGCATCTACCCAGCTCAAAGTACCTTTCAGCCACACGATGAAGAAGTATGCAATTGAAATCAACAGGAAAACTATTTCAACCGAGTGCTCGTCTTCAAGCCTGATCTCGCGCAACTTCTTTTTGCTTTGCTTGCGGTAAAAGATCGCTGCGGTGGCGTAGATCATTGGCCAGCCCAGTCCAACCAGCAGGCGCAGACTCCCGGTGAGGTTAGCGGTCATCAGCGCCGTCGCGTGTGCCTTCACCGAAGGGGCGGTGGCCGGATCAATCGCGGTCTGTCCGGCTTCCCAGGCAATGACCGCCTCGACCGCGAACTCAGGCAGCGTCTGAAGCCACGCAAGCATGGCGAGCGCGAGCCCTTGCGAAATCAGAAACTGGGCGGCTTCGGCAGCCCACGCGATCAGCATCGCGGAACCAAGCACTGATGGGAATGTCCACGCAGCGGCTCCAGCGCCTTGAAACAGCGCGAACACAGTCGTGAATGGCCTTGTTATCGATTTAAGAATTGCTAGACGTAGCATCAGACTCCGGTGCGATTAATTGCGTTGGTTTGAAGTTAGAGGTGTTCATTTCCGGCGGCGTGCGATTCAGAGCTTATAGCACACCGTTTGATCGGCCAACAAGTACTCGCCACTGCCAGCGTTCCTGAGTCCAGCGTTCCGAGCCCAGCGTTCTGAGTCCAGCGTTCTGAGTCCAGCGTTCTGAGTCGCAAGAAATATGAGCAACGCAGAGCCTCGTTCGGATATAATCTGTGCGCGCGGTTCAGAACAAAACGGGAATTCAATCTTAAAGAGTTTTACATGCCGGATGAGGTAGGTACTGAATGTTAAGACAAAGCAATACTATTGCGCGATTAATCGGTTGGGCAACCGTGACCACAGCGACTGTTGCGCTTGCTTTTGCTGGGACAACTTCTACGAAGGCTAACGTTGCGCCGGGCCCAGATTTGGGGTTGATTCCGGCCCTCGCAGGTTCCCAAAGCGGTTGCCCGATTATCTTCCCGGCCCCGCCGGTGACGGTGGCGCCAAATCAACCCGAGGTAAAAGCTCAATCATCGGTGGGGATCATCAATGCCTTGTGCGACGTGACGTTGAATTTCATAGGATGTGGGTTCACGCCAACTTCAATAGTCCTCGGTTGCGACACGAACGGCGACGGGGTGTCAGACCTTTCTATTCCGCTCAAGAACATAACGGTGGTCAATCGCCTTCTGGTGCAGGCTACGATACCGTCCCTGACCGCGACTCCAGGGACGGCTTTCCCTCTTGCGTGTTGTGGCGGGATGACCACGATCACGCTGAAGAAAACGGTTGGCGCGGGCGATGACAATGTCTTCGGCCCTTTCACACAGACAATCACCTGTTCGATCGATCTCGGGATCAGAGCGCCGGTGGTGATTTCCGCTACGCCCGTTGAAGGAGACTGTGCGCTGGGGCAAAATTTGCTGATACCCGGTTCCTGTTTTTTGCTTTCCGATGGCAAGCCCAACGTGACCTCTGTCTTCGCTGTCGAAGCCGGCAATCCCAACAATGTCATTCAGGCAAACCCGATCCACATATTGAGCTCGAATCTTCTTGATGCGTTTTTCCAACCCGGAGTTTCGAACGCAGGCAAGACCTTTCTGATTTTTGCCAGCGGTCCAAACGGAACCAGTCGTAACCTAACTGTGTTGCCAGCCGGCGCTCCGGCAGGATGCCCGCTGGGCAATGAGCAAGGCGTCCCGGTGACATTCAAATGCAAAAACATCGGTACAACCGGAGGACCCGGCGAGGCTCCAAATCCGTCAACCGCGTTCATCAGCGGTTGCCGGGTGGAACGCGACGAGGCGGGCGTGTTCACCCTTTCGATATTCGGGAAGGGAATTCGCGAGGGCGCAAAGGTGACGGTCGGTGGGATACGCCCTAAAAAGATTAAGTTCCGTGATCCGGACCCTTCCGACGGCGCTTATACGCGAATGATCGTGAAGGGAAAGTTCTGCGATGGGTTGCCTGGCGTGATTGTGATTACGAATACCGATGGGAGTTCAACCGCGCCGGTGCTTTGTGAGGAACGTTGCTTAAATCAGTAGAGATTGGATTGTGGCACTAGCGTACTCGCCGGCCGCTCTTTTGGCCGCCGGTGAAAACGACTTTACAGACGATGTTGCCACGGAGGTGCACTGGTTTCTATGCGACCGCTCTCACAGCCAACTCCGCAGCACTCTCAGCACGATTCACTTCCTCCGCGGCGCGATTGCCGGATTCCAAAGCGCCGTTCATCCATCCATGCCACGCCGACGTGTGCTCACCGGCGAAGTGTATTCGGCCCTCGGGAAGCTGAGCGATGGGGAGCAGGGTCGTCATTTGTCCGGGCTCGAAATAAGCAAAAGCACCTCGAGCCCACGGGTCTTCGTGCCAGATCTGGCTCACTCCGGATTCGAACTGAGGATTCAACCCGTTAAATAGATTTCCCATCTGTCGAAGCACAAAGCTTTGACGATCACTCTCACTCATCGAACCGAGGTCAAGCGCTCGCTGTCCGCCGGTGTATGAAGTCAAAATTCCGCGTTTTCCTCCTTGCATCAGTGTCGGCGAGTAGGTGTTTTGAATTGGCAAATCGCTCAGCCCGTACCCGCTCAGACCGGATTGTTCCCAAACGCGATTTCTGAACTGGAGATAGGTGCGCGTGACTGGCGTCAGCTTGAGTTCGCTGATCGCGCGTTGCTTTTCTGCTGAGAACGGCGGTGAGACCTCG
The DNA here is from genome assembly GCA_049273835.1 of Blastocatellia bacterium. Classification (GTDB taxonomy): domain Bacteria; phylum Acidobacteriota; class Blastocatellia; order UBA7656; family UBA7656; genus Onstottus_A. The sequence goes on from JBASRM010000115.1 coordinate 4,253, forward strand.
ATGTCTTTGAGCACCGGGAATGGAAGCGTGCAGATTACGCGATCGGCGGTGATCGATTGAATGCCGTCGCCGTTCGTGTAGGTCACCCTCACGCCGGTCTGAGTCTGTTCGAGCCGTGTGACGACGGATGACTTCTTGAACTGCTTCTTTACTTTTCGCTTCAGCGCCGATGCCAATTGATCGTTGCCATCAATTATTTCGTAGAAGAGCTGGTCTGAGGCGATGGCTTCCGTGACAACGCCGTCCATCGCGGAGAACGAATCGAGTCCGAATCCCAACAGCCCAAGCTGTGATGCTTCAATGATGTCGATCGCTCCCTCCGACGCCCCCAGACTGAACAGCAATTGTTTGAGCGAGACCGAGTCAATCGCTCTCAACTCCTCCGGTGGCCAGTTCGGTTTTCGCGGATTGCCCACTGCGCCCATCAGGTCTTCGAGATAAAGCGAGATGATCCCGTACACGCCTGCCGCTCGCTCCCTCGACGTAAGTTGCATGGGAATGTCCGCCGATCCTGACGAGTTGATTCGAAACCGATTACCGCGAATGTTGGCAACCGTATCGACACCGAACCTCGCCGCCGGGCGCAACGGCAGTCCGAAATCGGTGGCGTAACCGTATGTGAAATCGTGTGACTGAGGAAAGCTCACCGCACCGGCCTCGGCATACTGGCCGCCTTCGAAGTCTCGAATGGTTTGCACTCGCCCGCCAGGAAATTTTCTTGCTTCAAGAATCGTGATAGTATGGCCCGCTCGCTTCAACTCGAAACCTGCTGCGAGCCCGGCGAGTCCGCCGCCGAGGATGACGACATTCTTAGGCTGTCCCGCGAGCCTGATCGGTCCGCGGCGCTCGGCTCTGGCAACGCGAGGCGTCAGCGCCAGAGCAGCCGCGGTCAAGCTGATCTGGGCAATAAACTGACGGCGATCAATGAGCCTCGACATTCTCTTCTCCAAACGCGCAGATGGGCTTATGCTACAGTTGTGAAGTCAGCTTTGCAACAGTTGACTCTCCAGGGATCTACCGATTTAGACGGGGCGCTTCCAGCGGATTTCCAGACGTTGGAACGATCCGTGCACTACCAGTCGAAAGTAAGATTTTCCTGAAAGGAAGGGATGATAATGAGACAAACTGTCAGAAAAAGGAACATTATTGCGCTATTCCTGATAGTAGTTTTCATGATTTTGACGGCCGCCACGGAGGCGTCAGCTCACCGGCGACCATATCGACATCACCACAGCAAGACAAAGGGAGCGGTGATCGGCGGAGTTGCCGGCGCGGTGGGGGGTGCTTTGATTGGCGGTAAGAAGGGGGCGGTGATTGGAGCCGGAGCGGGAGCGGGTACAGGCTACCTGGTCCAGCGTCATCGCAACCGAAAGCACTATCGCCGGAATAGATAGGATCGTATCGCGGATCGCCTCAATAAGAAGGGCGGCATAAACTACGCCGCCCTGGTTGGAATCTCGATCTTTCGACGAGCTAGACTTCTTCCGCTCGCAGCGTGCTGGCTGGCATTAGACCAGTATCGGTGCGCTGCGTTTCAGTTCTCATCGCCGGTGGTGGTACGCCTATTTTCGCGAGCAGCTTCTTTTTAATCAGCTCATCGTACAACCGCCACTTCATACGAACGAGTTCGTCGTCGGCAATCCCCGCCAAAAACCCGATCGGTATTTCGAAACCGCCGGCGCCTCGCCGGCCTCCGCCGTAGTAACGCCCGGTCTCGGTGGCGCCAAGCGCCTCTTTCAGAAACTCGTCAGGGTTCAATGTTACTTTACTTGTGCGCATCGACCCCACCACCATTTCGCGATCACCCTTCAAGATGATGCCGTATACAATCGCCGTGTGCACATTCTCTTCGGTCAGAAGAAAGTCTGCGGCTTGTGGGATCGAGTCCCGGTCTTCGCTTCTGAGGAAGCCGACTCCTGATATCGAGTAGCTATCGCGTATCTCGCGGTTCTCGAGCGCCAACCTGATCACGTCCATCACCTGCTTCGAGCGCTTCACCGAGAGGATGTCCTCGAGTAACGAAGAGTCTGCGAAGCGGCTGAGGAAGCTGGCCGCTTCCAGTTCCTCCGCCCGCGCGCGAATCAACCCGGAAGTCTCGCTGCGAATGCCGTGCATCAGAGCGGTAGCAAGCTTCACGTGTTCCGGGTCGCTCTTGTTGAGATCGATCAACCCTTCACGGATATACTCGGTATAGACCGTGGCGGTTGCGCCGATCTGCCGTATATCGGTGAACTCAGCCTGAATGCGGTCCTGCTTTTCGTGGTGGTCGACAATCACCAGCGGCTTAACCCCGACAGCCGTGAACCGATCCGTCAGCGTCGCCGTCGTCCCCTGATTATCGACGAAGACGGTCCCCTGATATTGTTCGAGATTGTAACCCTCGAAATATCTGACCATTTCCAGCTCGGTGAGCTGCACCAGCGCGAGGTTTTCCTGATGGCTTACGCGGCCTTCATATATGATGTCGCAATCAACGCCAAACCGCGCGGCGATCATCTGGTGCGCCCAGGCGGTCGAGATCGCGTCGGGGTCCGGATAATCCTGCATCACTATCGCATGACGTTCGCCTCGATGAGCTTCCAGAAGCGAAGCAAGTTCGGCCGCTTTGCTCATGGGTTGGGCACTGCTTGGTTTTATGCTCACATCGGTGAGCGGTCGGCGTTCTCTAGACATTTTTCTCTCCTCGTTCTGCTTATGAATAATGCCCCGTTCATTCTACGACTGCAATAGGTATCACCTCGTTCGACGTCTAATCACGCCAGTTCGGCGAGCCGTTTCAATGCCTAAGTGCTGCAATGAATCATTCCTGACGAATAGAGGGTAATATATGAACCAGCCCCTCTGATTCGATCGTTATAGACCGATTCAGGCCTCTCCGATAATATCATTTGAGGCACGATGGACCTCTGAGAATCACCTCGTGCATGGCGGAGAACCCGACTCAACATGCCTGCTGATGTCGCGGTACATCGGAGAGCGGCTAAACATGCAACAGAATTCGTAGCCGACATTCCCCGGCAAGAGCGTGAGCGGATGTTTGATCGAGGCGAACTTCATGCCATCTGGAATGGCGCACCTCCTTATGTGGCTTAAATTACACAAGCTGATCCGGCAACGAACTGCTTGAACTCAGAACGTATGACTCAGAACGCTAGCCTAAGCTTGAACTCGGAAGGGGGGGTATTTACGCGAGCTCAATATTCCGTGCTACGCGTCGCAGAAGCAACGGCTGGTCATAGAGCGCCACCAGCCCGCGGCCTACCGACTGCCGAGGGCTTTCAGCAACCGCAACGTGAAGCTTGGTTGCCTGGCTGATTCGCGCGTCCATCCCAGCCAGTAAAGCGATCCCTCCCGTAAGCACCAGTCCTGTGTCGTGAATATCACCGGCCACCTCGGGTGGTATTCGTTCGAGGACCTCGCGAACGGCCTCGACGATTTGCTTGACTATCGGATCTATTGCGTGGTGCACCTCAAAAGAAGAGACCTCGATCATCTCGGGTCCGCCTTCCGTGACGTTCTGTCCCTTAACGACACTTTTGTGATCCTCGATCGGATCGATCGCCGATCCGAGAACCATCTTCAAGCGTTCCGCGGTGCGTTCTCCGATCAGTACTTTCCGTTCGTGTTTCAAGTAGTCGATTATGGCGCGGTCCATATCGAGGCCACCCAATCGCAGCGTCTCCGATTCGACGATGCCTGCGTTTGCGACGGCTGCGATCGAAGTGGTCGCTCCGCCGATGTCGACAACCATCGAGGCCTTCATCTCCGATGCGGGCAGCTTCGCGCCGATCGCAGCAGCCAATCCCTCTTCGACCAGGTAGACCCTAGTCGCGCCGATTCCCTTGACCACATCGCGAATGGCAAACCGCTCAACTGAAGTTATCCCCGCAGGCACGCTCTGAATGATCCGGCGTGAAAACCGGCCGCGGCCGCCGCGCGCCTTGCGGATGAACTTCTTCAACATCGTCTGGGTAAGCTCGGAGTTAGCGACCACCCCATCCTGCATTGGATAAGCAACCTCTACGTCTTCAGGTGAACGCCCCAGCATCTCAAGAGCTTCATTACCGACCGCGATGACTTCTCCTGAAACCTTATCTATAGCAACGAGGGACGGCTCGTTGACCACCATCCCGCGTCCTCGGCCATAGATGAATGTGTGTACGGTGCCGAGGTCGACGGCCAGGTCCTCAGTAAACGGGTTGATTGAAAAATTCATAACTAATCCACGAGTCTCTTCGAGTGAAACAAGATGATAGCAATCGATTTTGCAAACGAAAAGATGATTCAGCGTGTCACTGAAGCCTATTCCGCGATCCGACAAATTGAGTCTTTGCGGAGACGGCTGCGTCAATGCTCGTCGATGCGCTCGCAATAAACAATTCTGGTCGAACCCATCCGCCCACTTTAACAAAAAAGCCGGGCCTCAAAACGAGCCCGGCTCTGATCTCCAAAATGGCAACGCGCGCTACTTGCTTACTACTGTGTAGAGTGCCTGGGGCGTCAAAACTTTTTGTGAAACGAGATCGGTGATCCTGGCGGTGACGGTGTACGTACCGGGTTCCGCCAGCTTGTCTTGAAGCGGAATCGCGCGCGCGATCACAAGTTGCTGGCCCTTCATATCGACCAGCCCGAACTTGCTCTTTCCATCTTCAACAAAATGCGCGATTTCCTGGCCACCCTTCGTGACAACGTACTCGACTCTGAGAGCCGGCTGTAGAGTAGCCTGGTCCATATCCGCGTCATAGACCTGCATGAACAACGCGAGGTTTTGACCGGGTTTGTAGATTGCGCTAACCATCGGTTTGACCTTGTAGCGTCCGATGATGAACTGTCCCGCGGCGATCGTACGGTTGTCCAACCCGTCAATTGAAGAAGCGAGGATCAACGTGCTGGTCGCGAACTGCTTCTCTTGATATCGAGGCACCTCAAATGAGTGATGCAGAATGCCGGTCTTTCCGCTGACGGTATCTCGAGCTACCACATCGATCTTGTAACGTCCCGGAGGCAGCGTCACGTTCTTTTGGTAGACCGATCGCTGGGCCTGGCCGGCTGCTAACTGGTCTTCGGAATACCGCCCCGTCTGGACGATGTCTTCAAAGTTGCCCGCTCGGCGGCCAGAGAGCCCGGTCAGCCGTGCATAGATATTGACTTGCGCCGAGTAAATCCCGCCCTGATTCTTGAACGAAAGGTCGGCGTGGTCGAACTGCATTGTAAAAGAAATCGCGACCGATTCGCTGCCAATGCGGAAGAAGTCGGTTCGTACGCTGAACGGCAGAATATCGGAGGCTATCTCGGGCAGGTCTGCCTTGACTTGCAAATCGGGGAACTTGATCGCGGGTGCGCGCTGCAAATCCGCAAACAACTGAAGCTTCTCAAAGGGTTGGTCTTTTGCTCGCCCGCCGCCGTACATACCGTTGTTCGGCCTCCCGAATTGACCCATGCCCGTGACTCGATCGGCCTTGCTTGACAGACCGAGGCTTTCAGCCAGCGTGAGTCCGGCGTTGGGGGTGTGCAGAAGCGCGTCTTTCTCATCAGGGCTTCGTGCTATTCGGTATTCACCGGAGCCCGAAGGATCCACAAACTCTATCTCAATATCCGAACCAATGCCCTCGATGTAGCGATACCACCAGGTCTCAAATGGATACGTTGAAGTCGACCCGCCGCCTTCCCACGAGGGCCGTTGATAAGCACCGCCAGACGGGTGAGACTCGAGCTCGTCGGGTTTGCCGAACATTATGTAAATGCGGCCCCGGTCAGTCTTCCACCCGGGGATACCGGATGAGAATTTTTCGTTGGCGTACTGAATGCGCTCGAAATACTGTTCCTTGTATTCGTTCTCGGGAGTGTCGGGATCGGGGTCGCGACGCAGCCAGAATTGCTCGATAAACTGATCACGCTCCTCGTCGGTTTTGAGCGCTTTGAATGCCTTACGCTCTTCATCGGTTATGATGTATGAGACGTCCTGGTCAAGCCAGTTTTTGTAAACGCTTTTGAGTTCTTCCTTCTTTTTGCGTTCGTTGCGATCCTTTGTTTGACCCTTTTCTTGAGCCTTCTCCTGCGCGACGACGCCGGGTAATACTCCCGTGGAAAGTATCAGCATCACCACGACGCCTACGACCCTGTTGAAGAGACAGACATCCCTCTTCATAACCGTTGCTCCTTTCACTGATGGACAAATCCCTGACTAAGGCACATAGAGTGAGCGCTTATTTCCTGAAGCTAAAGTCTACGTAGCGGGCTTCAGGCGGTCAAGTTAGCCTGAATCCGGCGGAGCGCGTCTTTGGAGCGGCACATCCGCGCCCAGACTTAGAATGCGGGTTTCACTCGCCCTTGCGCTCTGAAGCCAGGTATTCCTTCTCGCTTTGCCGCCGCCGGTGGAATACCCAGGCAATGCCGACGCTCAGCAGATACAGAATCATCATCGGCGCCGCGAACACGAGCAGGTTCGGGATGTCCGTAGTCGGCGATAAGACCGCCGCCAAGATGAATATGGCGATCAGCGCGTAACGCCAAACGCTCATCAGCAACTTTGGCGAGACCAGACCGAGCCTTGCCGTAAAGAAGGTGACGGTCGGTATCTCAAACACTACGCCGAGCCCCAGCATTATTACTATTATCAAATCAAAATACTCGTCAGCCGTCACCAGCGGTCTGAGATTTCCACCGGCGGCCACCCCCAACAGAAAGTTGGCGGCGCGCGGAAAAGCGATGTAATAAGCGAACGCGGTGCCCAGAAGGAAGAACACCGAGGCCATTATGATAATCGGCGCGGCGTAAGTCTTCTCGTGCGGATAGAGACCGGGCGAAACAAAGCCCCACACCTGTACGAGCAGAAAGGGCACCGCGAAAAAGATCGCGGCGTAAAAAGCCACTTTGATGTAAAGGTTGAATGCTCCTTGAACTGTTCCCACCACGAGTTGATTGTCGCGGCCCATCGACACGCTGGAGGATTGGTAGAGTGCGGGCGGAATGACCGTGTCTTTTTCAATAACGGTTCGGTCGTCGATCATCCAATAGCTGCTGGTTACTACCTGGAGAGAGCCGTCGGGCAAACGCTTCACCTTTGCCGGGACCGTGTTTCCCGCCGCTATCAAAACATCGCCGAGCTTTGCGTCGATTGGCAGCGGAAACGTAACGTCAGTTCCGTCGGGCAGGTCGGAGAGGGCGAGGGCGGTCCCGCCTAGCGCGGGCGCGAACTCTCGCTTTGCTTCAAGCATCGCCGCGCGTACGGGAACCTGAATAAAGTTGTAAATTTCCTTGGAAAAAATCCAACACACCACAAAAGCAATTCCGATGAACAGCGCGCTGCGAATCAATCGTCTTCGAAGTTCATCCAGGTGATCAAGGAACGACATCGTTCCTTCTTCACTGAGCGGTTCCTCAAAGGTTTCAGGGTAGGTGGTAGCCATAATTCAGACGTAGCGAAGATATGGTCTATGTCTGGGTATTCTGCTGCTGGGTTACCGGACGCAGACTGAGAGTCCTTTGCTACATTACATCCAATCGCGCTTTGTTTCTTGAGCGACCGTTGTGTCTTGAGGTTGAGAGGTTGTGTTTGGCGGCTCGCTTACATTGGGTATCGATTCCTCTGCTGCCGCCGCCGTGGTTTCTTCGACGCCGGCCGCGGCAGCCGAAGAGTAGCTTGCGCGTTCGACCGGTTCAGGCAACGGAGCCTCGATCCGTTGCCGCTCCATCACCACCTCATCTTCCCATTGCCGCTTGAAGTCCTCGCTCGCCCTGCGGAATTGGGCGAGACTCTTACCCAGCGTCTTTCCCAGCTCAGGCAACTTGCGCGGACCAAAGATGATCAGCGCGATCACCAGGATCATTACAATCTCCGGCATTCCCAGGCTTCCCATGTTCTATCCCTCTTTTTGGGCCAACTATCAGGGAGACGGCGACTGAGCTTCGCCTCGACGTTGGTGCTTTCAAGAAAATCAATAGTAGGTTAGGCGCTGGAAGAGAGTCAACTGTCAGGCCTCCGCGCGTAAACCCGGAGTAAACTATAGCACATCGATCTTGAGACTAGCCCGCGGCGGCGTCTACCCTGGGCGCACCCTCGAGACCACCGAGATCGGATATGTAGAATCTGCAATCGCAAAATCCGCAATCCTGGGCCCATCCAATTCGTCTTCTACGTTGTCACATCCGATACCACCGGATATAATCCCCCCTCCGTCAACGCCTCGAACCACAGTAGAAAGATCAGGAGGAGATTAATCATGAAGAAAGTTCTTTTTTCGTCCGCGCTGATTATGCTGTTAGCAGCTATCGCCCTCGGACACGATCCCAGAACAGTGTCGAGAGATTTCACACACACTCTAGCTCTTGAAGGCGCGGGTAAGCTCACTCTTAGTTACAAATCGCTTCACTACAATGACGCCAATTTCAACGCCAGAAAGACGGAGAGGGCACTGACAGCCTTCAACCGGCTCTGGAAAGTAATCGGCAAACTCGACACCGACTTCGAAGTAGTAATCGCCGGCGTGCAGGTGCCGAAAGGCTCGTATACGATGGGTATTAACTTCGACGCGAATGATAACTTCAAGCTGGTTTTGGGCAGCGGCGGCAAAGACATAACGATTCCAATGCAGTTCTCGGCGGATGGTCCAGCCACCAACTACCTGACCTTCGATTTCAGGCCAGAGAATGACAGCGACACATTCGCGCTCGAAGCAAGGTACGGGAAAGCCAAGGTGTCAGCGGAGACCAAGGTCCCCTACCTCGGTGCGCATGACCACGGCGCAGAAGGTGCCAAGCCCGCGAAGAAGCCCTAAAAGCGCGAGCCGCCAGTCAAGACCACACTTAAGCTTCGGGGCGCGGCCGAACGGTTCGCGCCCTGCTTATCTGTTTCTCAAGCGAAACCAGTCATCAGTGGAGACCGGCACGCTACTGTCTCATCGAGGCCGGAAAGTCTGAATCGAGGTCGAGACCATGAAAAAGCTCATCTCTTTAGCTGTTCTAGTCTCTGCCGGTGCTTGCAGCCTCGGGTACGCGCACGACCCGGCGGGACCGCAGGACAAGGGACCGTTCACCCTGAAGAAACTTGCCGATGACATGTATGTCCTCTACGGCCGGGGCGGCAATATAGGCTTCGCGGTGACTGATGAGGGCGTCGTAGTGATTGACGATCAATTTGCGGATCTCGCTCCTGGGATCGCCGATCAGATCAAGTCGGTGACCCCAAAACAGGTGCGCTTCCTTATCAACACCCATCATCACGGTGACCACACCGGCGGCAATGGCTTCTTCATCAAAATGGCCACCATCGTCGCTCACGACAACGTGCGTAAACACATGCTTGCAGGACCGCAGGAGACAATTGCAAATGCGCCGCGTCAGATAGAAGGTCTCCAGTCGAGGTTGGAAAAACTTGAAAAAGATGATCCCCAGTCAAAGGACCTTCCCGGGCTGCGCCAGCAACTCGACACAGCCCGGAAGAATCTCGAGAACGCTCGCTCGATGAAGATCTCTGATATCCCAGCCCCGAACATAACCTTTAGCAATGAGGTGCGAATGTACCTGGGCGGCAGGGAAGTTCAAGTGTTTCACCTCAAGCGCGGACATACGGACGGCGATTCGATCATCTATTTTCCGCAGACCAGGGTCGTTCACATGGGCGACCTGTTCTTTAACAAGGTTATCCCGGTTATTGACCGCGCTCACGGGGCTTCAACCGCCGAGTGGACCGAAACGATCGATGCGGTCATCGCGCGAGTCGATCCCGCCTCCCAGTTCATACCGGGACACGGTGAAGTCACCAATGCCGCGGACTTGAAGGCGTTCAAGCAGTATCTGCTCGATCTGCGGGCGGCCGTGAAAAAGGCGATCGATCAGGGGATGACTCGCGAGCAAGCGGTCAAAGATGTGAAGCTCGACCAGTACTCGAAGTTCACCGGTTACGAACAGCGCTTCCCCGGAAATGTCGGGACCGTTTTCGACGAGATGAAATCGCAGTGAAAGTGTGGGGGCGATGTCTATGTCTGATGATGGTGCTTAGAGGCGTGAGGTGAGAATGACCACGCCCGATGTACCGTAGACTGTCCAGTCTGCGTTTCAGTCATCCGCAGACTGGACAGTCTACGCTACATCGGGGTCAAGCACGCTTTCCCACCTGTGATCCTTCGGAAGGCACTCGACCTCTCCGTCAACGCGTCACGCGAATCAGGAGCATAATGATTCACTTTCGATCTTTTGTGACCAGGCCGGCGCGCATCGCCGCGCTGGTTTTCGTCCTCGTTGTCTCGCCCTTATCCTCGATTGCACAGAACCCGGCTCCTCCGGCCCAGGCTCCCGAAGCGCCGCCCTATCAATGGCCCCGAAGCCACAGCTTCGATGTTCAACATTACCGCATAGCTTTGAGTTTTGACTGGGCCAGCCAATCGATCAGCGGCGAAACGACGATTACGTTTCAACCCGAAGGCAGCGATGTCAAGGAGATCGAAATAGACGCCGGCGATATGGCGATCAAGTCGGTGAAGCTCGCAACCGGTGCGCCGCTCAAGTACCGTTACGTCGATGATGAGAAGCTGTATGTCGCGTTGGATCGAGTCTACCCAGCCGGCCAGGATGTGTCGGTCGCGGTTAGTTACGCCGCAACGCCGAAACAGGGATTGACCTTTATTACTCCAACCGAAAACGACCCCAAACGCCCCCACCAGATCTGGACGCAAGGCGAGGCGCGAACAAATCATTATTGGTTTCCGTGTTATGACTATCCAAACGACAAGGCTACATCAGAGTTGATAGCGACAGTGGATGAGAAATATCACGTTATCTCGAATGGCGAGTTGATAACCGCGCAGCGTGATGCGGCGAACAAAACCAAAACGTGGCATTGGAAGATGGACCGCCCGTTTTCGAGCTACCTGATCTCCCTGATCGTGGGGCAGTACGAAGAGGTGAAAGACCAGTTTAAAGGCAAGCCGGTTGTCTCATATGTTTACCCAGGCCAGGCCGAGGACGCGCGGGTCTCGTTCGGAAAGCTCGCAAAGATGGTCGCGTTCTTTTCCGAGAAGCTCGGATACGACTACCCTTACGCGAAGTACGCCCAAACCATGGTTCGAGATTTCGGCGGGGCCATGGAGAACATCACAGCTACTACGATGACCGACAACGCCCTGCACGATAAACGAGCCGCGCTCGATGTGTCGTCTGATGAAGTCGTGGCGCACGAGCTCGCGCATCAGTGGTTCGGCGACCTGGTGACGTGTCGTCACTGGGGCGAAATCTGGCTCAACGAGTCCTTCGCCGTATTCTTCGAGGCATTGTGGAACGAGCACGATAAAGGGAAGGATGATTTCCTTTACGAGATGCATGGGAATCAGCAGGCGTACTTTCAGGCGTGGGCCCAAGGAAACCGCCGCCCCATCGTCACCGTGCGATACAACGACCCCGATGCGTTGTTCGATACCTATGCCTACCCGCGCGGCGGTGCGGTACTGAGCATGCTTCGATTCGTGCTTGGCGAGGAAATGTTTTCAAAGGCCATCAATCACTACCTCAAGAAGAACGAATGGCGGAACGTCGAGACCTCCGACCTCAACGCTGCGATTGAAGAATCAACCGGTCAGAATCTTGCCTGGTTTTTCGACGAGTGGGTCTATCGAATGGGTCATCCGGTGTTCGAGATCACTTCGAGTTACGACGGCGCAAAATCGCTCAAGCTGATTGTGAAACAGACCCAAAAACCGGATGATAAGCGGCCGTGGTTTCCATCAACGGAATACTTCACGATGCCTGTCAACATAGCAATCACAACGTCGAGCGGAGAGAAAATTCATCGGGTCTGGATCGATAAGCCTGAAAAAGAGTTTACGCTGGAAGTGGACTCAAAGCCGCTGATCGTCAACTTCGACCGCGGCAACTACATCATCAAGCAAGTGACGTTCAATCGCAGCGACGATGAGATCGCTTATCAGTTGCTTCACGACTCTGACGTTATGGGCCGAGTGCTCGCCGCAATCGAGTTGAAGTCGCGTAACAGCGGCGCGGCGGCGAAGGCTCTCTCGGTAGCAGCTCTCCGGGACAGTTTCTGGGGAGTCCGCATCGAATCGGTGAAAGCTCTCGCGGCCCTGAAGAGCGATGCGGCACGACCCGCTTTTCTTGAAGCGGCAAAAGATAAAGACTCGAGGATCAGACGAGAAGCGATAAAGGGTCTTGCCGCGGCCAAAGACCCAAAATTGGTCGATCTGTTCGCAGGAATCATAAATACCGACCCCAGCTACTTCGCCGCCGCAGAGGCGGCTCGTGCGCTTGGACACACGGGCTCGCCCCAGGCGTACGACGTGCTCGCACAAGCGATTAAACTCGAATCGTGGCAAGGAACTATTCGAGGGGGCGTTCTCGGAGGACTCGCCGCATTGCGGGACCCACGAGCCTTGGAAGCGGGGTTAAAGTACGCGGCGCCGGCTAATCCGACTAATTTAAGGATCGCGGCTTTTGAGGTGCTCGCCGAAGCCGGCAAGGGTAACGATCAGGCTCTCGAGGCCTTGTCATCTGCGCTCAAGGAGAAGTCGCTGCAGATTCGGTTCGGCGCCGTCCAGGCGCTTGGGAAGCTGGGCGATCCGCGGGCAATCCCTTCGCTCGAGGAAATGGCGAAGTCACCAGATATCCCCGCGTTTGCAAAGCAAATCATCGCCGGCGCGATCAGACAGATAAGGGATTCAAAGCCTCAGGAAGAAAAGAAGGAGTAATGTGCGGAACGTTTACACCTGGAACTGTGACACCGTTTCTTCTTCTCTAGCCGCGTAGTGAGCATCGATGTACTCATCTAGTATCCGAATGAAGTCCGGCACAATCGCGGGTCCTTGAAGAGTTACGAAGTTGCTACCGTCCACGTAAACCGGCGCGCGCGGATCTTCTCCAGTGCCGGGCAGTGAGATTCCCAGGTTTGCGTGCTTCGATTCGCCGGGGCCATTCACGACGCATCCCATCACCGCGACCTTCAACTCTTCGACCCCGACGTATTTGTCTTTCCATACAGGCATCTGTTCACGGATATAGTTCTGGATGTCTTCAGCCATTTCCTGGAATAGCGTGCTGGTCGTTCGACCACAACCCGGACACGCTGTCACCAGCGGGATGAAACTCCGCAATCCCATCGTTTGAAGAATCTGTTGAGCGACGATAACTTCTTCGGTTCGATCGCCGCCGGGCCGGGGTGTAAGCGAAACCCGAATCGTGTCGCCGATCCCGGTTTGCAGAAGCACTGCAAGAGCCGCGGTCGAGGCGACTATGCCCTTGCTTCCCATTCCAGCCTCGGTCAACCCAAGGTGAAGCGGATAGTCACATCTCGCAGCAAGGTTCCGATAGATCCGGATGAGATCCTGAACCTCGGAGACTTTCGCGCTCAGGATGATCTGGTCGTGACCCAGTCCGCATCGCTCGGCAAGCTCCGCCGACTCGAGCGCGCTCACGACGACAGCTTCGTGCATCACCTCACGCGCGTCCTTAGGATCGGGCAGCGCCGCGTTCGCATCCATCAATCGGGTGAGAAGCCCCTGGTCGAGCGAGCCCCAGTTGACGCCGATGCGAACAGGTTTTCCGTTCTCGACTGCCACTTCAATCATCGACTGAAAATTCTTGTCGTGATGCTGCCCGGGCCCGACGTTGCCGGGGTTGATGCGGTACTTTGCCAGTGCTTTCGCGCACTCGGGATACTCTTTAAGCAGGATGTGACCGTTGTAGTGAAAGTCGCCGATGATTGGGACCGATACTCCGCGTTCATGGAGCTGTTCTACTATGTGCGGAACTGCTGCCGCTGCCTGACGGGTATTTACGGTTATCCGCACAAGTTCGGAACCGGCTCGTGCCAATTGTTCGCATTGGAGCGACGTGGCCTCGACGTTCACGGTGTCGGTGTTGGTCATGGACTGCACAACGATGGGATTCGATCCGCCAACCCTGACGCCGTCTATTGTGACCGCCACTGACTGCCTTCGATTGATGTTAGACACAAGACTCCTCCGACGCCGATTCAGAATCAGGATTGTAACGGGTGAAGAAGAGTGCCGCAACGGAGGGTAGCGTCCTATTCTTGTGTTGCCGGACCAGGCTGATTTGCTGATTCCGCTTCACGGCATCACTGGCAATACCGGATAAATCCGTATCGAGCTCTCCACCTCCCAAGCAACCGCCGCCTACCCACTTGTTTGAATATGCGAACAGTTCCTTGTGGTTTATGTCATACAACATGAGGCCATAGTAGATAGGTACTCGATCCCACTCTAAGGGCATCCCATGAAGCAACTTCCCGTAAG
>JBASRM010000121.1:0-6579 GCA_049273835.1 Blastocatellia bacterium
GCCGATTGCTGGCACCTACGAACCTAACAAACGCGTGATGCTCAAGGTGAAGCACGAGCGCGATTGCGATTGTGTCGTTGCGGGCTTTCGCTGGCACAAGAACGCCAAGGGCACGGCGGTTGGCTCACTCCTTCTCGGTCTTTTCGACCACTCCGGCGCGCTGCAGCACGTCGGCGTCTGCGCCAGCTTTACGGAGAGAAAGAGACGTGAGCTTGTAGAATACCTGGAGCCATACCGAAAGAACGCGCTCGCCGCTCATCCCTGGAAACACTGGGCTGAGCATGAATCATCAAGCGGTGAAGCCGAGCGTCGCGTCCCGGGCGCCAAAAGCCGATGGAGCCAGGGCAAGGACTTATCCTGGGAGCCGCTTCGTCCCGAACTGGTAGTCGAAGTCGCTTACGATCACATGCAGGGCAGCCGTTTTCGTCACATTGCACAGTTTCGAAGATGGCGCGCCGACAAGAAACCGAGCGATTGCACCTACGATCAGCTCGAAGTTGTTGCCCCCCAGGAGCTGGCGGAGATTTTCGCGGGCAGCCGCTGAATCCTCACCTCTTTTTTTTTCGAGTTCCCTCTTTCGAAGCGTGCCAGTTGCGCCATTCACGAGTTGGATCGTCATCAGGATCGGGAGTCCCTTGCGGTGGCCGCAACGCTTCAGGCACGTGCCGCAGGTTCACCCGGATGCGCGTCCAGGTGGATGACCTGCCTCGCATTGAATCGATCAGAACGTCATCCACGGCTAAGAGCTTAGCCACTTTGGGATGCTTCTTTTTCCATCTTTCCAGCCCGGCGAGGGCTGCTTCTTTGTCGGGGGAGTTCGCGACTACTATCAGAGGCGCTTTCGTCCGCGGCTTCTTCGCGGTTGACTTCTTCACCGGCGAACGGGCACGCGAGGGAGCGACGCGCGTGGCTTCGCCCTCCATCTTGCGAAAGTGTGGCGGCCAGGGAGCGTCGCCCAGACCTGCCGCCTCGTCTTCGTCCGCGAGCTCCAGCAGCTTTTCGAGCGAACCAGGGTCGTCATCCATGGCTGCGTGCGGATCTCCCAACTCAGTGAACCGCGCGGGAACAGTTCGCACGGTGAAATCTTCCGCGTTGCAGTCGGGCACTTCATGCCAGTAGAGAGGCGTGGAGACGCGCGCGTCCGGAAGTGGACGGACAGAATAAGCCGAGCACGTCGTGCGGTCCTTCGCGTTCTGATTGTAATCGAGAAACACGCCGTGACGTTCTTCCTTCCACCACTTCGAACTAGCGAGGGCCGGCGCGCGCCTCTCGACCGCACGCGATAACGCGAGAGCCGCGCGGCGCACCTCAACAAACGTCCAGCGCTGTTGGATGCGCACATTAATGTGCATTCCTCGTGATCCGCTGGTCTTGGGCCAGCCTCGAAGCCCCATCTCCTCGAGAAGCGATCTCACCTCGAGAGCAACGCGGAGAACGTCGTCCCAGCCGACGCCAGGACCTGGATCAAGATCGACGCGCAACTCATCGGGATGGTCAAGATCACCAGAGCTCACCGCGTGCGGATGAAGCTCGATGCATCCCAGGTTTACGACCCAGGCGAGGCCCGCGGCGTCATCGACGACAACTTCTTCGGCTTTTCGGCCTGAAGGAAACGACAGCGTAACCGTTCGCAGCCAACTTGGACGCTGGGCAGGCGCCCGCTTTTGATAGAAGGCCGGGTGTTCGGCGCCATCGACAAAGCGCTTGAGAACCAGAGGACGATCTTTGATCCCGGCGAGAGCCCCAGGCGCAACCGCCAGATAGTAGCGTACGAGATCGAGTTTCGAGAGCTTCGCCTGCTTGGAAAAATAAGGCTTGTCGGGATGGGTTATGCGGACTTCGCGTCCCTCGATCGATAGAACTTCAGCAGTATCATCCTTCACCCGGACAGGCTAACATTCCCAGGCAGTACTTGTCTCATTATTGGGTAGTGGTGCAGAAGTGTGTTGCTCTAACCAGCAACTCGCGCCGCCACCAGGACCCTAAGACAGAAAGTCGCACGAAGAAAGCCTTTGTGAATCTTGGCGACCTTGGGACTTAGTGGCAATTCTCTCGCGACAGGCTATCACCCCATTACCTATTATTGAGCTACATATTCCCCATCACCTGAATCGCCGGCGTCATACAGAACGCGGCGGCGATCTCATGCCGAGGGTCCCGTCGTCTCGCCTTGCTATTAAAGAGAGATATTCAGTCCTCGTCCTGTATCAATCAGCGTGGGAGAACGATACCGAAGAGTACACTCAGCCGTCTGCAACTCAGACGGGGATCGGAAATTTTCGCCAGGCAGTGTTCCTCCCCGGAGTTGTCGTGAGCATTTTGTTGGCAATTTCCTCGGTTTTTGTTTTCTTCGCATAACCATCCAGATTGCCCATCAAAGGCATAGTGTTTGCCGCTCTAGTAGCGAGCACGAATCACGCCAGCGGCACTTAGTTGATGTAATTACTTAGAATGGAGGCTCGATATGGCATCAACAGCAAAATCTACAACAGAGCACGAGAAGATAAAGCAATGGGTTGAGGAAAGAGGCGGGCGTCCCGCAATGGTCAAGGGCACGGCTAAGGACGGCAGGTTTGGAGTGCTGCGGATCGACTTTCCAGGCTATTCAGGAGAAGAAACGCTGGAGCCGATCACCTGGGAGGAATTCTTCTGGGCGTTTGACCAGAGCAATCTGGCTTTTCTTTATCAGGAAGAGACGAAGGGCGGCGAAGAAAGTCGTTTCTCGAAACTGATCGATCGGGAATCCGCGAAAGAAAAGACCGTGGCTAACTAATCAGGTACCAGGCTAATAGCGAGTGCTTGCCACCAAGTCACGAACTCACGAAGATTCACAAAAACTTTTTTCGTGTGACTTTCTGCCAGTGTCTTGGTGGCGGCGGGAACCTGACGTGGAGGCGGGCCCCCTCAAGGGGATTGGGCGATGCGAACAACTTGCCACATCTTGCATCGCCAGCCGCTTCCAGTCCTGACAAACACTTTCATGTTCCAGAAATCCCCAACGTACGAATCGTCTTTGTAATATCCGACGAGCGTCAATGCGACGGCTGCGTCTGTGCCACAAAGCTGAACCAGCTCGTTCCTGATCTCTCGGCGGCCCCCGCCAAGCGCATTGAGCATCTCTTGTTTGTTTTGCTTTTGACCACCCGAACGAATGATCCAAAACTCGTCGTGGAGAATAGGTTCTAACATCGCGCAGTCTTGAAGTTCCTCCGCGAGAAACGATTGCCGGTTCAGTGTTCGAACCGTTTCCAATGCTTTTGCGCCACGCAGTTCCAATTCTTTTGCGCCAAGTGTGAGCACCTTCGCCCCCATAAAGGCCCAGAAACCCGCGACGCTCAACGCGATGGTTACCCTGATCGACGCAAGCGTGTGTACATGCCGGTTGATCCAATCACCCCACAACTCCGCAGGCAGGCCTAAGGTGATTATGTAGGCCCACGCTCCTATCACGGCAGGGTAGATTATGAGTGCAGCCTTCTCCGCGCTCACACCCCAAATAGAGGGTGGCTTAGCATTGAAAGCGCCTCGAGCAGTTGATAGTGTTTGCTCCAACTCTATCCCCGCACGGATGAGAGCTATACACTTTTGGATCCCCCGGAGCTCATAAAAAAGGAGTCCGGTCGTAATGGCGATGCCGAACGCGCCAAGGAATATTAAATGGGGAGAATTCGGCGGGGTCCCATCTTTCGGGAACAGTAAGAAGATACCGGCGCCTGACGCGATCGGGAGAAGGGCTAATAGTTTCGCGCGAAAGTCCGAGATTCCGTTGTGCTGGCTACAAACCTGGTTGTAGAGCGCCTGGGAATTCTGCGACTCAGCGTTACTCACGGGGAACCTCTCGCGTGAAACCGGAGAAATACTATCCCCGTGCCAGGAGGCCGTCAATTGCCCGACAAACTGAAAGGGGGAGGAGGAGGGGTCAGGCTTGAATTCGTTGAGATTCGCGAAGAGTGCGACCGACTGGATCGAAATTTCAACAAACTCAATCCTGACCCTTATTACGCAACCTGGGACTGCTGCGTCGGCAAGCTGATGTACTTCTGAATCATGCGTGAAATCGCTTCTTTGTTGGCTGCGCCAATCACGCGTTCAACTTCTTTTCCACTGCTGAAGAGAATCAAGGTAGGGATGCTTTTGATTGAGTACGCTTCTGCTGTGGACGGATTATCATCCACGTTCAGCTTTACTACCGCGGCGCTCTCCGAGTACTGTTCGGCGATCGCCTCGATCGTCGGCGCCAGCATCCGGCACGGCCCGCACCACGCAGCCCAAAAATCAACCAGCACTGGTTTTTCGGATTCGAGAACTTCGTGCTTGAAAGAACTGTCGCTTACTTCTTTGACGCTCTTATTCATTTCTTCTAGCTCCTTGCTTGTTGGACTCTTTCATCTTCGTGACTGAGAATCCTAATTGCTCGCTCCATTC
Organism: Blastocatellia bacterium; assembly: GCA_049273835.1. GTDB lineage: Bacteria > Acidobacteriota > Blastocatellia > UBA7656 > UBA7656 > Onstottus_A. Next base: position 4,426 of record JBASRM010000121.1, read on the forward strand.
TGAGACTCCTCGGGTATTACATCGAAGCTCAACCTCTCGGTGCCTCTAATGACGAGCAGAGATGACTTATGCCCGATGCGATCCTCTGACAACAGCTTATGAAGATCATCGATGCCGGAAGTCGGGTGACCGTCAAAGCCAATGATGATGTCCCCTTCGCGTAATCCAGCATTGCTTGTTGGGCTGTTGCCCTCGAAGGACACAATCAGGATTCCGCTCTCGACGGCGAGGCCATAGTAGCGCACGATACGTCGTGGAAGAGGAACATTCTGTCCGGCCAGACCTATATAACTGCGACTGACTCTACCGTCGCGAATTAGACGGCTGGCGACGAACTTGGCTGTATCAATCGAGGTAGCAAAGGAGATTCCCTGGGCCGGTAGAATCATCGCCGTGTTAACGCCAATGACTTCTCCTCGAGCGTTAACCAGCGGTCCACCCGAATTGCCGGGATTGAGTGCGGCATCCGTTTGAATCACATCGTCCATCAAACGGCCGGATTGGGCGCGCAGCGAGCGCCCGAGCGCGCTTACGACTCCGGCGGTAACACTGTATTGAAAGCCGTACGGATTGCCGATAGCTACCACTAATTGACCCACTCGAATCTTTTGCGCCTCACCCAAATAAGCGGGCACCAGATTCGGCGCATTGATTCTGATTACTGCCAAGTCAGTGTCCGGATCGTCTCCGATCAAATCCGCCTGGTGCTTGTGCCCATCTGCGATAGTTACTTCAATTCTCTTAGCCCCGTGCACCACGTGACTGTTGGTGAGAATGAAGCCGTCCGGAGTGAAGATGAAGCCCGAGCCGCTGCCCCGAGCTTCCTGCGGCATTCGCGGAGCGGTTCCTCTTCTGCTCCTGACAGGTTGCTGGACTTCGATATAGACAACCGACGGGCTGACCTTTTCCGCCGCGGTGATGACTGCGCGCGAATACGCATCCATCAGGTCCTCTGCCGGTTCCGAGCGCGCCAAATCGTCTTTCGTCGTACCTGCGTCCTCAGCCTCAAACCGTTCATCGCTGAGTAATTCAAATTCCGGCTGCATGTCAACCTCCTGCCCATTTGTTACTTGTGCTGTTGCTTGAGTACTCCCCGGCTCCGGTAAACGCCACTCCAATCGCCGCGGCACCATAGAGGAACGGCAATTCAATTCCATTGGCCATTGCGAAGAACCCGTTCTTCAGTTCTGAGCGCCATGCGCGGCAATGGCAGCCCCGAATATAACTCGAATCACCAGAATTCCAGGATCAAAAGTCATCGCATTTACCTCCCAGGCTGTGCGCCTTCCTTTTATAGCCAACCCACTTATGGTAAGCTCATGCCAAATGATAAGATCGTGGGCTACTAAAGTCAAGTAGGCAATTAAAAGTAGGTATGGCGATATGTCGGCTCAAAAGAAAACGCGACCGGTAAGCAGGAAAAAAGCGGAGGAGTCCCGGTTCTGTCCACGCTTTCACCATGCGGTTGAGCTCATCGGACGGCGATGGAGCGGGGCCATCCTCAACGCAATGCTTCCTGGCCCGCAGTGCTTCAACGAGTTGCTGGCAATAGTGCCTGGCCTGTCTGATCGTCTGCTGACCGAACGACTCCGGGAACTGGAAGCTGAGGGGCTTGTTCTGCGCAGAGTTCTTCCGGGTCCGCCTGTGCGGGTGAGCTACGAAATGACCGAGGCCGGAAAAGACCTCGAACCCGTGATCCGGGCTCTGGGCAAGTGGGCCGAGCGATGGGTCAAAATCGAGACCAACCACCCTCGCTGATCCCAAATGATGGTTCGACCGCCCCTTTAGCGGCTTATCCCGGTGCGAAACCGCCGTCCACAAAACAATTCCCCTCCCGTGATGTAGTTGCTGTCGAGAGTTGCAATATCTGTGTTCGCTTTTACGTCTTTATCAAGGAGGGCGAGAATATGACTCGTCCCTTCGCTCATTGAATGAGAAAGTGTTAGCAAACGTATGCACGTGACTTCTCATAAGCAACCAAGTTGAAACAGTTGCGTCCATCCGAACCGTTCTTTCTCAGAAAAGGCCTCACTCCTTTTTGGTTCACCTAATCTTATGATTCGCCAGCGAGCCTCGTAGGCGCGTCAACTCGGGATAGACGACCCAGTTCAAATGGGCCAAAACGCGCTTCGAGAGCCGGATTTGAAGTGGGAC
>JBASRM010000127.1:0-11501 GCA_049273835.1 Blastocatellia bacterium
CGCCAAGGCCGGGGATCTGGCCCATCAAGTTGCCGATCAAAATGAACAGCGCGAATGAGCCAACGACCGGCAGGTATCGCCGGCCATATGGACCAATCACTTGATCGAGCAGCCCACGAATGTTTTCGATGGCCACCTCCAATAACTGCTGTCCCTTCGACGGGCGATCAACCGACAGCCGGCCGCGCAGCCAAAACACCCCGGCGAAACAGATAATCATCAAAGCGATTGACCACACCACGTGCTCGGGAATCACCAGCTCTCCGGGCGCAGGTTCGTGCCAGTTGGCCCCGAACAGCCCATAGATTGGTGGCATGATCACTCGCTCCGCACTCAACACCATCGGCCCCAGAACGTGATTCACCTGCTCCACCAGCCAGGGCTCCGCGGCGTGCTTACCTGCAGCTTCGGAGTGCTCGGCACTCGCCTCCGCGGCCCCGTGTCCTTCTTGTAGTAGTGCCAGTATCGCTGCCAGCATCAATCTCTCCCTTACGTTCTACCTTGTTCGATAGGTCTTGTAAGCAACAAACGCAGCTTCGATCATTACCGCCGCCGCAGGCGCGAACAACCCGGCGAGGATCCCGACCGCATCGAAGTAACCGGTTTGATTCGCGGCCCAGGCGACGCCCGCGACGATCAGCCATCGAACGACGAACATGATCATCGTTCCCGGGGGCGCCTTTTTGTTAGTGGCTGTCACAACATCCCGCAGCGATGAGTGCAACCATTTGTAGTTTAACAAGGCAAGCGCGCCGCCCAAAACCAGCCCCAGCATGAACCTCAAATCGGCAACTATCGCTGCTATAACGACGGTTATGGCTACGACCGCAACGATGTTTCGCAAAACCCGGCGCTCAACGGCTTCGGGGGCTGTGAACGCCAGAGAGCGGTCATCGTTTTCAGGCGATTTGTCAGAAGCCAAGCTGTACAGGCCGCCTTTGTCGGTGGTCATGAAGCGGCAGATTCTAGCAATGCGGTCGAGCGGTTGTCCAGCAAGCGGATTGGAGGGTTCAACACAACGCAGTCATGGCTTGACGGCTTCCTTCGGCTTAGTCAAATCGTACTTGCTATCGATCTGATACTTTTTGTACTCGCTGTACCGCCGCTCGACGCTTCGATTAAACTTCGCCAACAACAAGACCCTCGCCGAGATGTTCGCTTCCATCGAAGAAGGCAGCCAGACCTCATCGCCGATTTTTTCCTGCTCGAAGCTAAAAGCCGTCGACGCCCCAATCGAAGCGAGCATACCACCAGCAATCTTGTATGAATCCGTCAGCCGGGCCTCGAGACGCGTGACTTGCTGAGCCGTTTCGTCCACCCAGATCGTGCCGGCCAGCTTGTTGGCGATATCTTCACCGCGGCTTTTCGGCTTGAATCCCTTGCGTGGCTCGAAGTCGAACGCTATCACCTCGTGACCGCGAAACATTTCGCGCCGAACCGAAGTGATCTCGCTGATCCGCAGGAAGTCTTTGATACGAACGTTGCCATCGTCCTTCTTCTCCTTCTCGCCGTTGGCGCGAGCGCGTTCTTCCTTCTGCTCTTTTTTTTCTCGTCGCTTGATGATCTCCTCGACTTCCTTTTGAACTCGTTTGTCTTCCTTTTCGCGCTCGGTGGGGGTCAGTTCCTTGCCGTTGACGCTCACAAGCCGCTCGACAAACTCTTTTCCGATCGGAGTGACTTCGTAAGTACGCGTCTCGGTCTCTTTGACTCGTCCATCGCCGTCATGCTTGCGCTCAATTTCAACAAGACGGCACGTGTAGCGCTCGCGCATTTCGTCGATCTTATCTTGATTTTCGGTGATCGCCTTCATGAGAGGCTCGAGTTCAGGCAAGGGACGCGAGCCCTCGATCTGCGGATAGCGGAAGGCCGTCAATTCGACCGCGCGGTTGTGTTCCACCCGATCGATAGCCACCAACAATTCGCTGGCGCCTTTCTTGATCTTGAGCGTGAACGGTTCCATCACTCCGTCAACCGCTCGATAGTCGGCGTAAAAGGTCTCTTCGACACCGTCGGCAGTTTCGCGCTCGCGCTTTACCGGCAGATTAGTTGAAGCATCGAAGTAGAATTTTACGCGAACGTTGTCCTTGATGAATTCGATCGCGATCGCCTCGCGCCCGTCGATCGCCGTTTTGCCGGCGAGTTGTGGAACTATCCGATTGCGCTGCAGATCGTTGAGGCGGCTATTTGAAAGGAGGGCTTCAAGGCGTAGTCGTTTCGCTTCATCACCCAACAAGGTGCGCAGGCCGCGCCCATCAAACCGCCAGGCGGACTTGCCGTTGTAGCACTCGCTCACCTTCGATCCGCCGATTTCCACGTCCAATCGAAGGTTGTTCGGGGCCGAAGTCTGAAAGCTGAATCGGCCGGCGGTTCCATCGATGGCCTTCACGCTTCCGGTCATCAACGTGCTTTTCAGCCGCGCCGCGGCTTTGCCGCCGGAGGCCTTTTTGAACCGGTCAACCATTTTGCTTGCGGACTTGTCCGCCGCACGTGACTCACAAACAAGCGCTGCGACAATCAACAACAGCAGGAAAAATCTCTTCATCTGAACCTCTGCGACAAGACTTTGATGGCAGTACACCCCGGACCGCTTCCTTGATGAGAACGAAACAAAGGCGCTTGCATGCGGAGAGAATTTAAACATACAAGACGCGAAGCGGCTAAGTGCTCTTTTGAACGCAGTGACTTTGTGGCTCTGTGCTTTTGTGTTTAATATCTTCAGCCATGGATGTGGAAGTCACGCGAACTTATCTTCAACTTACGCATCCCGGGGACCTGAATCCCGCGCGCGCGGCCGATGCGCGTGTGTCTGTGGAGCGCGTCGTAGAATGTCCCGCATCGTTCTATCGCTATCTGTACAGCGAGGTTGGCCGTTTCTATCATTGGACCGACAGATTACCCTGGACTGACGAGCAGATACGCGAACACCTGCTCAGGCCCGAAATAACATTGTGGGTGATGTACAGCGAAGGGGCTCCTGCCGGATACTTCGAGCTCGAAAAATACGCCGACGGCTCAACCGAAATCGCTTATTTCGGATTGATCCAGGAGTTCCTGGGTCGAGGGCTGGGCAAGCACTTGTTGAGCGAGGCGGTCGATCGCGCGTGGAGCGACGGAGCGAATCGGGTGTGGCTTCACACCTGCACACTCGATGACCCGGCCGCATTGCCGAACTACCTGAAGCGCGGCCTGGTCGCATTCAAAACAGAAAAGTACTTCACCACTGTTTCCGATGAAGAGGCTCGTCAGGGTAAATGGCAAAAAGCGTGACGGCTTCAATCAGCCCGCGCCTTTCAATGAAAGTTGATCTGAATCTCAATGCTTGAGCAAATCGCGGTCGAGCACAGAGAAGCGCAATCGGGACTGGACCCGTGGAACCGTGCAGAATTGCCGGCGCCGCCTTTGCCGAAGGGGCTGGGTTGGATCGGCGTGGTCGGGCCCGGAGTAATCGTTCTGGGCATGTCTATCGGCAGCGGAGAGTTCCTGCTCGGACCGGCGGCATTCGTCAATTACGGATTTGCGCTTTTGTGGATCACAACGATCGCGGTGTTCCTCCAGACCATTTTCAACCTGGAACTTATGCGCTACACGCTGGCTACCGGCGAGCCGGCCTTCACCGGGTTCATGCGCACCAGACCAAACTCGAGCTTTTGGGCGTGGTTCTACGTGGTGCTGTACTTTTTGCAAATGGGCTGGCCGGCGTGGGCCGGAAATGCCGCAGCCGCTATCTTTCTGCTTTCAACCCAGAGACTGCCCGATCCAGCCGATAGCAACGTCGTTTACGCGATCGCTTCCGGAACATTTGTCTTTTGTGTTCTTGTTTTACTCATTGGAAGGCGCATCGAACGAACGCTTGAGCTTCTCAACTGGATATTGATTGTGTTTATTCTCGGCGCGTTCCTTGTGCTGGCGCTGCTGTACGCAAGCGCTTCGACCTGGATCGCCGCCGGCGCGGGTCTTGTAGGTTACGATACCGGCGCCCGGGCATTTAGCTTCCTCCCGGCCGGTGCCGACTATTTTTTGCTGGGCGCGCTGGCGGCATACTCGGGCTGTGGAGGAGTCGGCAACATCACACTTACAAACTGGGCGCGCGACAAAGGCTACGGGATGAGTCAGATCACCGGCTACATTCCCGCTTTGGTCGGAGGGCAGAAGGTTAACCTCGCGCACACGGGTTCGACTTTCCTGCCGAACCCAGACTCACTCGGACGATGGCGTGGCTGGTGGCGAATCATCAAGGCGGACCAGTGGGCCGTGTTCTTCGTAGGTGCGTTGCTGGGGATGGTTCTTCCCGCGTTGCTCTACGTGACGTTCCTCCCGCGCGGTAGCGAGATCCGTGGGATTGGAATCGGAGCATCGCTTGCGAATGCGATGGCCAGCCAGGTTGGGCCTGTAGCGGGTGGAGCCGTGGCTTTTATGGGAGCGTGGATACTCCTGAAGACCCAGCTTGATATTCTCGAGGGAATGACCCGCGCCATCACCGACATACTTTGGACCAGCAACAAGCGATTGCGAACGTGGCGCGGAGGGGATGTCAGAGTGGTTTACTACAGCGTGCTTGCCGCAACGGTGGTCTGGGGAGTCATAGCCTTGCGGCTGGCGCAGCCGATTGTCTTGCTCCAACTGGGCGCCAACATGGCGGGGATAATCTTCATCATCGCGTCAATTCACATTCTCTATGTGAATACAACGCTCTTGCCGAAGGAGCTTCGCCCTTCGCTGGGGCGGCGAGCTGCCCTGATCGGGATGGCGTTGTTCTATGGTTTCTTTGTTGTGCTTTGGATCAGCAGCATGATCTAGCGGAGTCTGCGCCTCGATTGTCTATTTGTTAGTCCAGGCGTAAAACTTATCGTCAAGCTGCTTCGCCAGAGACTGGGAGTTTCTTCGGGTTTGAACGTTAGCGATGAGCAATTGCATATTCTGAAGTCTTTCACGTGCATCTTCACGTGTTTCCTCGTTACAAAGGAGACGGCTTCGGTTTCAAGTTCCCGCCAGGCTATTCAAACAAACCAGAGCGACGAGAGTTGGACGGGATAGCGCTTCAAATCAAGAACTCACTTTGAACATCGCACGCTCACTTGAGCACTCCCCGGCAGACCCCAAGCTGCGCAAAAGCCGACGCCTCTTTCATCTCCAGTGCTTGCGCCAGCTGCAACGCGCGATCGAAATCAGACCTGCCAAGCGCCGAAAATGAGTTGTCAAAAAGGAAGCTTCCCAACAACTGCAAACCTACCTGTCTCCTCGATACCGTTCTACCTGTGGAGTCCGTTACGTTTTCCACCTTCATCCATTGCGGGATAATGGTCGAGCGATTGAGCGCCTCAACCGCGAGTCGCGCCGCATCAAAGCCTCGCTCGACGTCGACGCGCGCAGCGACGTCCACAAATCTGATCATCTCTTGCGCCCGCTGCGTAGGGTCTTCGGACTTGGCGATCAGTTGTTCCATCACGCTCAAAACCTGCGCGGCCCGGGTGGTGTCTTTTTTGTACGACAGCACCACAGCCATATTCCCGAGCATCGAAACGCGTTGACTGCGATCCGACACCTCGTTGATCAGTCGATTGGCAGTCTCAAAATCGGCGGCATCGAGCGCGACGCGGACTCTCTCCTGCGTTTCCTGGTCTTTCGCGCGGTGGAGAACGGATTCAAGTTGGGCGCGCAATCGCTCCTCACTTACCTTCGGAATGATCGCCGAGGCCTGCTCAACCTTTCGGTCGCGCATCGCTGTCATTACCGCTTCCCAGTAGACACGATCCCTTTCAGAAGCGTTAGTTATCTTCTCCGCTTTGCTAAGCAATTCCTCGAGTGTGCTCGCGCCAATTCGCGCCAGAGCGGATTCTACGGGGAGAGCTTCAAGCCGGGCGCGAACGCCGGCTGATTTTTGAGACAGATGCTCATCGAAATAAGGCAGCAGCAGACGCGCGATCCTAAGATCAGTCGTTTCGTTTGTCGGCGAGGCCGGTGTGGGAGCACTCTGCTGTCTGAGATCTATCCAACGCAGCACAGCTTCGAGGGCGACGTCCAAGAATTGATTCCTCAAAACCGTGCTGACGGCGGACCCTTCGGACGCGCCACGACGTCGCAGACCGGTTGGTGATCGTAGCACTCCCTCTCCGAAACCGGGAAAAATGTAATTGGCGAGAAGCCCGATGCTCTCCTGCGAGGGGGTTTTGGTCTGCTTCACTCGCAAAAGGGTCTGAGCAAACAGGTCGTCCGCCAAGCCCGGTTCGTTTCGGCTCAACGCATCGGCAATTGAGAGAGTTCTCCCGATGTCGCCCCTTTCAAGGAGCCTGGCGGCCATTTCAGCGGCGCGCTGCGGCTCAGACTGAGTTATATACAGCGCAAACTGAAAGCGCAGCATATCTTGCTCACTGTAGGTGCCGTACCCGCCGTTGATAAACTTCTGGTCTACGTTGGGCGCCTGGTCGATGACAGAGTCAATCAGTTTCGCCGCCAGGCCAGGATCGCGCTGCGATACCAACCTGATAAGGTCGTTGCGCAAAGGAAAATGCGAATCCGACCCGACATACGAAGGCGGCATCGAACTGTCGGGCGCAGGGAGCGGAACCGCTGCGGTTGCCTGAAACGCCTTTTCAAACATACGGCGGGCTCGAGTCTCGTCGCGGGTCCAGAGCAGGTCGGCGATCTGCGCTTGAATCCTGATACGAACCTCAACGTCCTCAAACGACTTCGACATTTCAAATATCTTGTCGAGCTGAGCGAGGGCTTTCTTTTCCGCCTCCTTTTGCTTCTCGGTTATCGGTTGCTTTTGAGGCTGGATTCGCGAGAGCTTCCCGTGGCACGCCGCGAGTTGCGCAAGCGCCGAGGCTTCTTTCAAGTGCACCCGCTCAGCAAGCAACAAGGCACGCTCGAGGTCGGTCTGTCCAAGCCAGTTGAAGTCTCTGTCATCGAGTAACCCGCTTACCCCGCTGTAGACATTCTTAATGCTCACCCCTGCGGGAGTTTCGATGACCTGATGCTTCTCCCATTCGGGAACGAAACCCGCGCGATTGAACTCCTCAATGGCCAGGCCCATCTTCTCGAACCCGCGGTCGCGATCTATCCGCGCGGTAATGCCTGCGAGCATCTTGAGCTGCCAGGCCCTTTCGATGGGGTTATCGATTCCGGATGCACGACGCTCGGCATCGTCGAGCATTGATACCGCTCGCGTCCTATCCTTCTGAATCCACCCGCCGACGATCAAACTGCCGAACAGGTAAAGGCGCTGGCGCTGGTCTGTGATTTCCCCAATTAGTTTCTCGGCCTTGTCGAGATCTTTCGCTTCAAAAGCCTTGTAGGTCTGTTGAATGCGATTATTGTCTAGTTGACTTCGCAGTTCGTCTCGCTGAGCAGATCGGTAGATCTCGTTGCTGATCTTCTCGATGATCGCCGCCGCCCGATCAAGGTCGCCGCTGTACTTGGCTCGCGTCGCTGCATTTTGATAGAGCGCGTCCCTGATGCGAGCATCGGTCAACTTATCGGCAATGGAAACCAATGCCTCAATTCCCGGCTCGCTGAGTGCAAGATACGGCTGCTCTTCAGGAGGGACCCGGCGAGCCGCTTCCGCAATGCGCGCGCGAAGGGCCGCCGCCTTCTCGGGCGTAAAGCGATCGAAGTGAGGCGCAAGCGCTTTCGGAAGCGAGTAGTCGAGCGATGAGCGAACATTCAGCCGGCCCTCTTCTGCGTTGGTCAAAGCCGCGTCTAGCCGCCGTATCACGGCGTTGTATGCGAGGTCCAGGAACTGCTCGAGAAGCTCCGCGCTTATCGGCGTCGTTTCGAAAGGGTCAACCTTTTTGTCAGAATAGCGGAATATTCCCTCTCCGAGGTTCGGGAACACATACCAGCTCAGATGCCGGATGTCGTCAAAGCTCGGTTGGCCGAGCCGCGCTTTTGCGAGCGCCTGGCTGAAGATCTCATCAGCCGCCGTGGCATCTTTCACCCTGATCTGCCTGGCAAATGAAATGAGTCTCGGCAAGTCGCCTCGGTCGACAAATGGCTTTAACGCCTGAATGCTATGCCGCAACTCGCCAGTTCTCATCTCTCCCATGAGAATGTACATGGCCAGGTCGTTTTGGAGGCGAGCGCGTTCGACGTACAAGCCGTTACCCATTCCTATTGCCGTTAACTTCGGGTCGATGTTTAACGGAATCTCGATGGTTTGTAGGAGCCTGAGTGCCATCGCCGGATCTCGCGTCGCGATCGTCCTGACCACAAGGTAGCGTACATTGTAGGAGAGGCCGCCGGCCCTGCCTCGTTCGTCGATTCTTATGTTTGCTATTGACTGGAAAGCCTCTTCAAGCAGACGACGCGCACGCGGCTCATCAAAACCCCATACCATATCGGCAATCGTTGTTTGAACGGCGATGCGGACGTTCTCGTCTGCAAACATCTTCTGCGCTTCAAGCTGCTGGTCAAGCACGGAGAGAATTCTTTTCTTTGGATCTAGAGGCTGGCCCTTCGGCTCAATTGATCTGGACTGTTGATCACCTGAAGCCGGTTTATTTGTGGCCTTCTGAAGTGGAGCTGCCCACAAGGCAGGTGTGACAACAAGAAGCAGGATGCACGCTGTCTTCTTTACGCGGTTCATATGTACCCCCTGTGCCGGGATTGCGCCCCACCCGCGTTCGAGAAAATATTGAAAGTTGCACGTCCAGTATCGTGCGAGAGATTAGAATAAGCAAACCGCAGATGATCCTGACTCGAAGCTTACCCATCGTTGGGATGCTCGTTCAGGCAACACAACCCCGAGCGATGACTCAGGTTCCAAATGTGACCTGCTCTTGAGTTCGACGACTTAACTCAAACGAGACACGACGTCCCGGCCGTAAGCTTCGACAGTTTGTTCCTCGTCGCCACTCATCAGATAAATATTGAACTGGGTGACGCCGATATCCTGAAGCTCTTTAAGCTTTCGCACGTGCTCGCCGGCGGGTCCGACGATGCAGAATCGGTCCACGGTGTCGTCGGTCACGAACTCTGCATTTGAGCTTCCCACTTCAGCGTGGTGGAGGTAGTTGTAGCCCTTGCGATCGCGGATATAGGAGGTTAATTCCTCGGGCAACTCTTCAGGTTTGTACCGCGATACCAGATCGACTACGTGATTTGAAACCAGAGCGGGGAACCATCTAACTTGTTCCCGAGCCTTGGCCATGTCATCCGATACCCACACCGCGGCCGCGCTCATCACCCGAATCTTCGAGAAGTCGCGGCCCGCCTCTTCGGCTCCTTCGCGCACGAAGCCAAGGCACCACTTGATCAAATGTGGATCGGCGAATTGCAGAATAACTCCGTCGCCGATTCGTCCGGCGCAACGCAACGCCTTCGGTCCGTAGCCGGCTATCCAGGCCGGTGGCACGCCATCTGTTGCCCAGGGCATCTGAATCTGACCGCCCTCATATTCGATCCGCTTGCCCGAGCACAGATCGCGGATCACGTTGACGGTTTCCTCCAGACGTTCGAGGGTTGTCGGCTTTTTGCCCATCACTCGTCGCGAGCTATCGCCGCGGCCAATCCCGAGGTCCATACGCCCGCCCGAAATTTTGTTGAGCGTCGCAAGCAGGCTAGCGGTCACGGTTGCGTCGCGCACGGCAGGATTTGTCACACAGGTACCTAACCGCATGTGGCTGGTGTTTGTAGCCAGCAAGGTAAGAAGCGGATACGCCTCCTGCCAAAGCACGTGGGAATCAAAGATCCAAGTGTAGTTGAAGCCGCCTGCCTCGGCCTGTTTGGTAAGCGCAATCATGCGCTGGTGTGGCATATCGGGTTTGAAGGTTATCGCAAATTCAAGCATAGATACCTCAGCACGCAGCACTCTATTCTCTCGTCAACTGGCCATACGTCTCCGGTCTGCGGTCCCGGTAGAACTGCCAAACATTTCGCACCTCGCGTATCTGATCGAGATCGAGGTCCGCCACCACCAGCTCGTCGGAATCTCTCGACGCCTGGGCGATGATCTTGCCGCGTGGATTACAGAAGTAGCTCTTGCCGTAGAACTCGCCGATATCCCAGGGCTGTTCGTGACCCACGCGATTGATTGCGCCGATGAAATAGCCGTTCGCCACCGCATGTGCCGGTTGCTCTAGCTCCCAAAGGTACTCTGAAAGGCCAGCTACCGTGGCCGACGGATTGAACACTATCTCCGCGCCGTTCAACCCCAGCGCCCGCGCGCCCTCGGGGAAGTGGCGGTCATAGCAGATGTAAACCCCGATACGGGCAATCGCGGTCTCGAATGTGGGATAGCCAAGATTGCCGGGCTTGAAGTAGTACTTCTCCCAAAAGCCTGGCTTAGTGTGCGGGATGTGGTTCTTACGATACTTTCCCAGATATTTTCCGTCGGCGTCGATCACCGCCGCCGTGTTGTAATAGACTCCGGTGATCTCTTCTTCATAGATCGGCACGATCAAAACCATCCCGTGCTGTTTGGCGACCTCCTGCATGCGTCTGACGGTCGGCCCATCGGGAATCTTTTCTACCGCTTCGTACCACCGAGGCTCTTGCTCCGCGCAGAAATACGGTGTGGTAAAGACCTCTTGCATACACAGAATTTGAACGCCCTGCTTTGCAGCTTCGTCTATGAACGTAACGTTCTTCTCAATGTTCGCCTGTTTGATCTTTTCGATCGGCTCGTCAGTAGAGCAGGCATTGGATGCTTGAATCAAACCGCATTTAACTATCCTTGACATAGCTCACTCCCTGAAAGTTCGTAGCGCCGCCTTCACGCGGAAGTCTGCGACGCTGAAAGCCCTGCTCGCAAGCACGGTAAGGGCGGTCCTCCGTGACCGGCCCGCATTAACTTAATGAATACCCTGGCAAGGAAGGGGCGGCCAAGGAGGACCGCCCGTACACGACGGCAATTTCGCCCTAAACACTCGACTAGAACTTGACTTCCATATCGATCCAGCTTGTCTGGGGCAAACCTGACCGCATCTCTGGATCGAACTTATACTGCAAAATGGCCTGGACCGCCCGGCGATCCAACCCATGTCCCAACCGGCGAATGACGTAGGCGCGGACCACCCTGCCATCGGCGCCAACCAGCACTCGAAGCCTGACCTGACCGCTGATCCTTGTTTGCAACGCGGTTGCCGTCGAAGCAGCCCTCGCGGTCTGGAGGACAATCAGGGCGCGCGTGCGATTCGCGTAACGATCATCTCTGACGATTCCTGTGGCCCGTCGAGCCCGGGTTGGGCCGCCTGCTGCGGCCCGTGCGTGAGCTTCGGTTCTCAAACTCTCCAGCGAATTCATGACTGCCTGCCGATAGGTTTCCCGCAAAGAATCATCAATTCTAAGCAGGTCCAAAGTTGCCAGGGTGCCGCGCAAGTGGTCTTCGGCATCAGGCTCCCCGATCTGACCCAAAGCCCAGACTGCGTCATAGCGGACGTCGAACGACGAATCATCCAACGCCTCGATGATCTCGTCAACCGCTCCCTGGTCCTGCATCAACCCGAGCGCGACGATCGCCGACGAGCGCACATAAGGATCGGGGTCACCGATCGCGAACGAGA
>JBASRM010000145.1:0-13477 GCA_049273835.1 Blastocatellia bacterium
CGGTGGTGCCGTTCTCAGCGAGCTTAAGGTATTTGTTGAGCATTGACGGCGGTGTGATGTAAAGTCGGAGCTGCCTAATCCTAACTCTGAGAGTCGAAGCAAACTCCAGGCGGCGCGGTGGTCAAAAAGGGTTTACTCTTGACCCCGCCGTTTACTAACATGCGGCTTTAGTCTGTTGTAGGTATCCAACACTTCCTGCTTATGCAGCGGACTTCCTTGGTCCAGAATAACGTGACGCACCATGACCAGGAGCTTCTCGCGTTTTCCACCAAAGCGTCCGGTGAGCGGGTTTTGACCCGTCACGTCCACCAGCCCCTCACGCACCCATTGCCAGAATTGCTTCTGCGTCGTCCAGAACTCATTTTCATTCGCGCACACAATTCTTGCTGTCTTTTTTGCTTTCAACTTCAACTCCTGTGCAACGCCGACGCGCCGTTGAGAATTGATTCCCGGAGTTTAGATCCGGTCAAACAAGCCTGCCAATTGTACCGAGATTCAGGCATTGATCCTAAGCGGGGACTTAGAAGCCAATCCCATTTTTTTTGAGCGGACTACTGTCGCAACGCCCGGTCAACGCGAGCGCCGATATCGGCCGGGCTCTTGACTACCAGGATTCCGGCTTGCTCCATGGCGGTCATCTTTTCGGCGGCGGTTCCCTTCCCTCCGGCAATGATCGCACCTGCGTGACCCATTCGCCTGCCAGGCGGAGCCGTCTGTCCCGCAATGAAGCCGATTACGGGCTTGGTCATTTTCTCCTTAACGAATTGCGCGGCCTGTTCCTCGGCCGTGCCACCTATCTCTCCAATCATCACCACGGCCTCAGTGTCAGGATCAAGCTCGAACAGTCCCAGCGCATCGACGAAGTTAGTTCCGATCACCGGATCGCCGCCTATTCCGATGGCGGTCGATTGGCCGAGGCCGAGATTTGTCAACTGATGCACAGCTTCATAAGTGAGCGTCCCGCTGCGAGAGACGACGCCTACGCGGCCTTGCGCATGGATGTGTGCAGGCATAATTCCGATCTTACACTTGCCGGGCGAGATGATCCCCGGGCAGTTGGGTCCGATCAGCCGGGTCTCGCGGTCGCGCAAGTAATCAAAGGCTCGAACCATGTCAACGGCCGGTATCCCCTCGGTTATGCAGACGGCGAGCGCCACTCCTGCGTCTGACGCTTCCATTATCGCGTCCGCGGCAAACGGCGGAGGAACATATATCACACTCGCGTTGGCACCTGTTTCTTTCACGGCGTCCGCCAGCGTGTCGAAGACCGGCACCCAGTCATGTTTTGTTCCACCCTTTCCGGGCGTTACGCCTGCGACAATATTCGTGCCGTAGGCGATCATCTGGCCGGTATGAAACGAGCCTTCTTTTCCGGTGATTCCCTGAACCACCACACGCGTCGTTTTATCTACAAGGATGCTCAATTCGCCCCCTTTGAAGTTCGTCGAAGGACGAGCAATATAGCACGCCGTCGATTTGGGTGTGAAGCGAGCGAGAAATCCGGGAATCGACTTCAGTTGCGGAATGTTCTAGGTCCGGCACCGGCGCTCCATTCAAAGGGTTGATTCAATATTGCGGCGAGAATAGAATGGCTTGCGTCTCGTCGGCCAATCAGCCGGCGCCAAAAACAATGTTGAGAGCATCGGGCTTCCAGACATCAGTAATCAGGTACTTTTTTTGGAGGAGCTTATGAAAAAGAAATTGGTCTACACATTTTCGGTGCTCTTCATCACATTTACTTCGACGACAACGGGAGCCTCGTTTCGCCCCTATGTAGATTGGAAGACGAGCTACGACGCCGGGGTCAAAGCGGCCAGGCGCGACGGCAAACCGGTGCTTCTCGAGTTTTGGGCCACCTGGTGCCAGCCATGCAAGGTGATGGACCAGGAAGTCTGGCCTGACTCGAAGATTCAACGATTGGCAACCAACTTTGTCTGCATCGCGGTCGATGTTGACCATTCCGAACCGGAAGCAACGCGATATCACATACAAGCCATCCCGACCGTGATAATCGCCGATCCGTGGATGAACGTGCTCTACCGGCGAGAGGGTTATGTTGGCGCGAGCGAACTCGCCGGAGTCATGGAGTCGATACCGATTGACTATTCCGGAATCGTCGAGCTTCAGGCGGAGCTTGAGCGCGACGGCAAAAGCACCGCTGCGCTTGTACAGATCGGGGACTTCTATAACAGGCTCAACGCGCCTGAAACCAGCAACTCCTACTACAGGCGCGGCGCTCAAGACGCCATCCGCTGATAGCGATCCGAAAACCCGCGAGAATCTCATGCTCGCGATTGGAGTCAACTTTTTGAAGATGAGAAAGTTTGACGACGCCAGGAAGAGCTTTGAGAAATGCGTCAAAGATATACCGAATGGCCCTCAGTGCGACAAGGCGCTTCTCGGAATACTGACTGCGCAGATTCAACTGGGTAAGAGGGAGGATGCAGAAGAGACCCTCGAACAATTACACACCAGGTTCCCCTACTCGATGGCAACCCGTCAGGCCGAGAGGAACCTTCAGCAGTCCAAGCGTTAGTAAAATAACTTACAAGGGTTAAACATACGACCCGCCGGTCACCAGCAGGATGTGTCCGCTGACATAATCGGCAAGCGGCGATGCCAGAAACAACACCGGCCCTGCCGCCTCGTCGGGGGTCCCGGCGCGGCCAAGAGGAATAAATTGTGGCGCCATCTGGCGCATCTGTTCAGGAATACCTAACTCAACTTGTTTTCCGGCGCGCTCAATCGTTTCGTGCTTTTCCTTCGACTGTGTCAGCCTAGTATCAATAAAGCCGTATGCCACCGCATTGACGTTGATATTGAAACGGCCCCATTCCTTGGCCATCGTCTTGGTCACTCCCACAATGCCCATCTTGCCGGCCGAATAGTTTGCTTGCCCGGGGTTGCCGGCGACACCGGAAGTAGATGAGACGTTGATTATTTTTCGATGAACCCGCCTGCCCTCGGCGATTTCCAGTTTTGCCGCGTCTCGCATGTAAGGTGTCGCCGCGCGGATGATCCGAAACGGGGCGGTGAGGTGAATGTCGATCATCGCGTACCATTGCTCATCGGTCATGTTCTGTATCACCGCGTCCCAGGTATAGCCTGCGTTGTTGACGATGATGTCAATGCCTCCGAACGATTCTACACAAGACTTGACCAGCAGACCGGGGAACTCGACATCGGTAACGCTGCCCGCACAAACAGCCGCTCGGCCGCCCGCCTCATTGATTTCGTTCGCAGTAGCTTGCGCGACTTCCGCATCAATATCGTTTATGACAACCGACGCCCCGTGTTCGGCAAACAGTTTTGCGATGCTTCGGCCTATCCCTCGTCCCGAACCGGTTACGATTGCGGTTTTATTTTGAAGTAGTCTGAAGTCTGCCATATCCGTCCCTCCTTGTTATTGACCTTACGAATGCGCCCAATCGGCGGTGGGCGATGGCTGGTGATCGATGGCCGATTGGTCGGCGGTGCCGCTCTCAGGTTATGCAGATCCCTCCGTCAACCGGGATCACAACGCCGTTCACATAAGCTCCAGCTCTTGACGCAAGATAGATCGCTACTCCGGCCATGTCCGGCGGTGAGCCGATCCGACCAAGCGGGCAGTCCGCTTCGATCTTGGATTGGAAGTTCTCAAGCAGCCACTTGGTCATCTGGCTCTCGAACGGGCCCGGCGCGACAGCGTTCACCGTAATTCCGCGCGGGCCAAGCTTGATTGCAAGCACGCGGGTCAAATGGTGAACCGCGGCCTTACTCGGGGCATAGGCATAGTTTTCGACGCTTGGAACTTTCAAACCATCGATTGAACCGATGTTGATCACTCGAGCCGGGTCGCCCGGGCGTGCGGCCCTTTCAAGCAGCGGGGCCAGATCCCTTGTAAGAAAGAACACCGCCTTGACGTTGGTGTCCATCACTTTATCGAACCCCGATTCAGGGTATTCGGCTAAGGGCGCGCCCCACGCGGCTCCGGCGTTGTTGACCAGTATGTGCAGCGCCGTTTCCCTCGCCGACAGCTCTTTAACGAGGTGTTGGCAGCCCTCAACGGTGGACACATCAGCCGGAATCGACACACACTGACCCACAGCGGAGAGTTCTTTGGCCACCCCGTCACATATCTCTTTCTTGCGTGAGGATATGTAAACCTTGGCGCCGGCCTCAACATACCCGCGAGCTATCATCAGGCCAATCCCCCGCGACCCGCCGGTTATGAGAGCGACCTTGCCGTTGATGGAAAACAAATCCTTCACGTCGATTGGTTGTTCGGAATCGCTCATTGGTTCTCCTGACGTCAACCGGACTGTCTAAGACTTATTGGTGTCTGCTCTCAACTCGCGCGAGCTCGGCCTGCGAAAAACGAAGCAGGAATATAGCACACGACCGGAACCCTGGGAAGTTTCGGGTATCGAGCCGGCGCGATCGGCGTGAATCTGCGAACCGAAGGCAGGGAGAATCAGCGGTTAATCAAAGAATGAATGGTAAAGGGCATTGGGGTCTGCCGGCCGTCGAATAACCTCTGATGAGCGCTGACTGCCCTAACGCTGATCCCCGCAGATCAGCGCGTCAGAATTTCGCGCGTATTCACCACGGCAGACCGGGTCAAAACCATTATCTTCAGAGATCACCTTCACTTCACAGAGTAATCCCATCAAGTTGGCGGTATTTCCCAAGGTTGCTCACCGGAAGCGGGCTTGTGGGTGACTGGAGAGCTCGCCGGTGTGATAAAGTTTATGCGAAAGGGCGGTGTTGTTGTGACAAAGATTCTGATTGTTGAGGACGCTCTCGAAACGCGTGACCTCATGAAAACTGTTTTGGAGTTGAAAGGCTTTGAAGTGGTGCTGGCAACCGATGGGATAGATGGAATTGAACAGGCTTGCGCGGAATTGCCGGACTTGATCATTACTGATCTAGCCATGCCCCGTCTCGGGGGGCTTGAAATGATCCAGAAAGTCCGGGAAATCCCCAACCTCAAATACGTGCCGATTTTGGCAATCACGTCTTACGGTATGCGAAGGGCTATGTCAGCCATTAGAGTGGGGGCCAACCGTGCGCTGGCGCGACCCATTCAAAACCACCTGTTGCTCGCGTTTGTGTTCGACCTCTTGAAGAAGTCTGAATAGCTATCCGCCCAATGTCCTCCCTTGGTTGGGGCTGTCTTCCCAGATCGCCGCAGTCTGATGATTACCAGGCTGAACTCAAAAATTCTGAGCTCAAGATTGTTTCGGGTTCTGCATCTCCTGCCTAAACTCTGACCTAAATCAACCTTTCCACCGCAAACCCACGCACAGCTGGAAGTTGAGCTAATAACAATCCGGGTAATCTGGTTCTTGATTCCTTCGCGGTCTTGTTAGCAACCCGCCAAACCGTTATTGTCTAAAGCTTGGCGCTGCGAGGCGAACGCGGTATATTGACGATGCGAGCCTTATCGGCTCGCGATTCCGGGCCGCTCTCCCGCGCATGTCAATCTCGAAATGAGGACAACTAAGAACCCTTTCAGCATGTCCGCGTCGGACGAACCGGATCGTTTGGCAGAAATCTACCGAGCGGCCGCCCAAATCATATGTGAAAAAGGGTATGACGCTACGTCGATGAACGACATCGCCGAGGCCGTCGGAATAACCAAATCGGGCCTCTATCATCACGTTTCGGGGAAGAGGAATCTGCTGTTCAGCATCATGAACTTCGGTATGGATTCGCTTGACGAGCAGGTAATAACTCCGGCGCGCGCCGTCACCGACGCCGAGCAACGGTTGCGAACGATCATCAGCAATCATGTGCAATTGATCACCAGCCGCAGCACGCCCCAAGGCAACAATCCGGTCACCATAGTGGTGGACGAGGTCGCGGGGCTGACTCCCGGACAGCGCCGAAAGATCGATCAGCGCAAGCGCGCATATGTCGATTTGATCCGGGAGACTCTCGAGCAGCTTCAGAAAAGCGGGAAGCTGAAGGATTTGGACCTCACCGCAGCGACCTTCAGCTTGTTGGGAATGATCCTCTGGCTCTCGCGCTGGTTCAATCCCGAGGGCAGGCTCAGCCCGGAACAAGTATCGGAGGAGGTTACCAAAATCGCATTGTCAGGACTGCTCCGCCCTCAGTCCTAACCTGATGGCTGTCGAACTGATGATGCGCGTTTACCCGACCCGCCCTGCCTCTCCTACCGTCACTTCACAAATTCCGCGAGTTGTAAGGGAGTAACGAAAGCCATCGCCGCTTGAGCGAATTCCCATACTTCAACCAAGCTTAGGAAACCAATTTCCAGTAGTCAGAATCCCGAGCTTCGTATAGAATAAGCTCCGTTCACACCGCAGCTTTAGTGCTGCTCTTCATACAAAACCTTCGCTTTCGTCAGGTTAAAGCGGGGTTAAGGGGAAATGACGAATACGATGATGAGCTCAAATCAAGTGCACTCGAATGGCTCGCACGGTCCAAATGCAAAGTCGAACGGGCACCTTACTCAATCACCAGTCGAAGCTCCGGCTGACGGGGGCAAGCTGATAGTTCTCACCGCGCCGCTCACCGAGACGATCGATCACGCCGGGTACTTTATTCAGATGGGGATGGCTTCAATGCCGATCTGGATGGAAGGCGTGCTGAATCGAAAGTATCCAAACTGGCGTAATGTTGAATACAACGACGATGAGTCGGCTCGCTACATGCCGGCGGGTAGCAGGGTGCTCGAGGCATCGCTTCTACGGGAGTATTCCGCCGAAGACATGGTCGCTTGCTATCCTGATGATCTTCATAAGTTCATTGGACCACGCACCCGCGTGGTTGCGGTCTCGACTCACAACCCATTGGGAGTCACGTTCGCCGCGGGCGTATACACTTCGATCTTCGGCTCGTCAAAGATGCCCATCAATTCTCATTACTCAAGGTTGATGTTCGAAAAGATCAAAACAAACCCGTATCGAAACAACTTCAAAGTAATCGTGGGCGGCTCCGGCGGATGGCAGATCATCCAGACCGATCTCTATGACGAACTCGGAATCGACTGCATCGTCGAAGGACGAAGCGAATCGCTCGACACTCTCGATTTGTTTCGCAAGGCAGTTCGCGGCGAACAACTGCCGCGGGAGATAGAAGTAAAACATCCTACAGACCGGAACAGCATTCTCTTCCCCGACAAGCGAACTACCTTTGGCGTAGTCGAGATGACAACCGGCTGTGGCCGCCGCTGTCAGTTCTGCCTCCCGGACTTGAACCCGCAGATCGATCTTCCGAAGGACCAGATCATGAAAGCCGTTCGCTCCAACGTGCGCGAAGGCAACAAACAGATTTCGCTGGCCACCGAAGACATGTTCATCTGGGGTCAGGTGCACACCGAGACGCCGTTCTACTTTCCGAATCGCGAAGCACTCATCGATTTGTACTCTGACATCGTCAACACTCCGGGAGTCGAACAGCACGTGCTAAGCCATTGCACGATGGCCCCGGCGGTTGTCGATCCGCTTCTGATAAAGAAGCTCTCAGACATACTTCTGCCGAAGAGCCCGATCCATCTGCCGTATCTGAGTTCACATCCGCAGAAGAAAGCGCTTGTGCCGCTGATCGGTCTGGAGACCGCTTCGCTACGGATGGCCAAGATGATCATGCCAAGCAAGGGTGTTCCCTTCTCCATCGAGGACTGGCCAAGCGTGGTGATTCAGGGCTTGACGACGCTAAACGCGAACAACTGGTTTCCTGCAATGACTCTGATAGTCGGCAACCCCGACGAGACCGACGAAGACGTAAAGGCAACGCTTGACCTGATCTATGAAGTCGAGCGGCGCGGTCTGTTTGCGTTTTTCATCCCGTCAATCTTCACCCCCCTGCACGACACGCGAATGGAGATGAAAAAGGGCGTGACCGAAACGATGCAGCTAACTCCTCTTCAGTGGCAGTTAATGATGAAGTGTTGGAAGATGAATCTTCGGCCCGGGCAGTATAGTTGGTGGGCACCGACCGCCTGGCGAGTGGGCGCGATCGCGCTGTGGATGTACAAGCTGAGAAAGCTCAATGGACCAAACTTCAAGTGGCCGCTATTGATGTTTTCAAGCGCGATGTCCGAGAAGCTGATGGGACGAATGGGGAAGATTTATCTTGGCAAGCCGCTCAAGGTGAAGACACGTAAAGAATTGCTTGCGGGGCTGAAGCCGCACTATCTGCAATACCTACGCGAAGACAACGGCGACTTGCCGGACGGTTACGTGGCGCAAGCCCGTCAGAGTTCCCAAAAGGCCGCCCTGGCTTTGCCGGTTCTTTCTTGAAGGGTTCCGAGTCTGCGTCTTTTGCGAGTCTTAGCGTCCTTTTCGCGAAACTGAAACCGGGTCCCCGGTGCTTAATCCTCGCGAACTCTTGTCGACCCAGCCAAAGAAACGCGGCCGCAGGTCGTCGAACTATTCCCACGGTGATATTATGGACGCTTGCAGACCGAGCAATGCGGGCCTACCCCCGCGAAAGCGAATACAGCACGAATCGACACGAGTGAAATACAATGCACGCTTTGAAACACAAACCGATTAAATCGCCGCAAAGCAGTTCTCCAAACTTCGTGCGAATAGCTGCGAGTCACCGTGAAGACTCAAGCCACTACGCCACCTCTAGCAATCGCTTTGCTCACGACTTCAGTCGGATTCCAGTTTTTCCTCGCGGTGCGACCGCCGTGCCGATGACTGGTGAGCGAACCGTTGAACGTTCGCCCGTCCTGCGTCCAATCGGAATTGGGGACCTCGATGCCGGCGGGACCCCTGACGCGGCACCGGCGCGTGACGCCGGCCCCGCGGTCGATGCCCAGCCGTCGCCGCCCGGCAAGGAGGATGTCGATTCAAAGCAGCCTGATCCGACTAAAGACCCGAATGCACTAGCTCCGTGTTCCATCGAGAGCCGAACGGCCGTGCACGCGCCGGATGGAACGCCCGACACACGCACGACTGTTGGAGTTTGCGAGACTGTATTATTTACCATTGGCGGCGCGGTTGCTGACTGGACGTGTAGTTCCGGCTGGCCGCACGCTCGAACTGGACGCGCGCGTTACGAGTGGGCGGCACCCGAGCGCCCAGGGACTTCCACGATTACCGCCACCGTTCCGGCGACTGGCCAGACCTGCAGTTTTGACATGAAAGTCATCGCGCCATCCGGTGTGCGGCACCGTAATGTTAACGAGCTGAATTATCCCGCGGGCGAAGCTGGCGCGGGAATGCGACTGACCGTTCTCCTTCGCCCCAGAAACGTCAACTTCGGTTGGCTCGCGCAACGGGAGGACGATACTCAGGCGAGTGGCATTCACGGCTACTTCGAGGCGTTCACTGCCGCGCAATTGATGCATGACGCGGCTGATGACTTTGTGCGGATTGGTTGGGACAATGGTTTGGCGCCCAACGCTGCCGGCGACCCACAAGGCGACGTCGCCTCAACGGTGCAAGGCACGTTGCCCGAGCCCTGGGCGCCGGGTACGTACCGGTGGAACATCCCCGTCCGATACCGCTGTTCCAACTCGACCCACAACGGCCTCGTGTTTACGCACGTGCAGCAACGTTTCACGATGGAGGCCGATGGCACTATGATTGTCACCAAAGGGGGAGAGACGGTTGAGAGGACACCGTAACCGTATGTTGCTTGATCACCATGATCGGTAGATGGGCGAAGTCCTGAATGCGAGACTGGACATTTGTTATGCCAACAAGAACAAAACAGTCAACTTTGATTTCATACGTAACCCCCGTCTCATAGCCAGCCGGGTAGAATCAACACCAGCCACGCGAGCAGCGGTCCGATAGCGACTACCAGCCCACTGTACATGAGCATCTGCCTGTAAAAGCGATCCTTATCCACCCCCTGCGCGTTCGCGAGGACTAAAGCGCCGTTTGTTGAAAATGGACTTACGTCAACGATGGTCGACGAAACCGCAATCGCAGCGATGACGCCGACTGGCTGAACGTGACCCTGAAGCAGGAACGGCACCGCGAGCGGTATGGTCGCGCCCAGCACCGCGACCGATGACGCGAAAGCCGAGACGCCACCGCCGATGTAGCACAATAGCAACGCGCCCAACATCGGCGCGCCAATGCCAGAGACCCCGCGGCCGACCAGGTCGACTGCGCCCACTTTCTGCAGAACAGCAATGTAGGTGATGACGCCGGTAATCAGCAGCACCGTTGGCCAGCTTATCTGATCCACCGCACCCTTCTGGGAATTAGGCGCCAGCAGCGCCAGAAGGACCGCGACCGAGATCGCGAGCAGACCAACGTTGAGCTTTAAGACCAGCGAGCCAACTCCGAGTGCGATCAAACCCAACAAAGTAAGCGCGCGATGCCAGTTGAGCCCAAGCTTGAACCCTGGTTCGACATCATCCGTCGCGCGAATCTGGTGGAGCAGGATAATCCCAGGCAGGTCACAATCGCCTAATGCTTCCACTTCCAAGTCCTGGTTGATTCGCCGCGCCGCGCGGTGCCCGCCAAAGAATAAGAAGATCAAGACCGCAACCATGAAATTGAACACGAGGCTCACCAGGAAGAGAGCAATATCGTCCCGCGGCAGGCCTGCTCGCTCGACCACCTGATTGGTGATGCCGCCATAGATGCTCATCGGCGAGAAGCCGCCGGCCTGCGCTCCATGGATCACCATGAGGCCCATCAGCAGCGGACTGATGCTATACCTGATCGCAAAACGCAGAGCAATCGGCGCGATAATGGCGACGGCGGCTGGGCTGACTGCGCCGACACCGGTGAGCACACCCGCGACGGTAAACATCACCCATGGAATTGCGGCAATCCGTCCGCGCACAAGCCACACCGACCTGCTTACCAGCCAATCGATCGTGCCATTGTTTTGCGCAATCGCGAACAGGTATGTGATACCGACGAGCGTGACGAACAGCTCGCCGGGAAACCCGGCGAAGATCTCGTTGGCGGACATATGTGAGACCAGGCCGATAACCAGGGCTCCGACAAATGCGAGCGCGCCCATGTTGATCGGAAGGACCGTCGCGATGATGAACATCACGGCCAGACAGACAATGGCAGCGATTTCAGCAGACATATGTCAACAACTTGTTTCAGTGAGTATGCTTCTTTGCTGCTTTTGGATAGACGCCAACACTAAGCTGTTTGCGGCTTGGTGGCAACCTCATATATCACGTTCGCCTGGACCGACTTCACGCCCGACTCAAGGACAAAATTCAGATTGTCCCGCCGCACCCGTTCACGACGCTCCGGGTCAAGCTGTTCGATCGTTTCCCGGTGCCCGATCCAAGAACGATCGTCCACCAGTCCTCTGGTGAATCAAGGGGATGTCTTCCGCCCTCCAGCGTAACTTCTACCGCAGTAACTCCTCGCCGGCCAATATCGAGCGCAGCGACTCTACATCGCAGACTCGATCCCACGGATTGAAGCCCTTGTAGAGGTCTGGTCTCACGTCACGCACTGAGTTCCAGAATGCAGTATTCACCGGTTCAAAAAAGCGTGGGCCCCAGGTCGTAATTGCCAGCTTGCCACCAGGACGCACGAGCCGCCACAACTCTCGCGCTGCAGCCTGCATATCAGGAACGAAGAAGATCCCGAAGACACAAATTACAGCGTCGAAGTTGGACAGGCAGGCCCAGATTGAGCATGTCGCCAGCGCGAAACTCGATCTGCTTGATGCCACGCTGCCTGGCTTTCGTCCGGGCGAGACCGAGCAGGTCCTCGGCCAAGTCAACACCGAGAACTAATCCCTCGGGGCCCCACAGCCTCTGCGGCGGGAATCGCCGAAGCCCCGCTTCCGCAGCAAACATCCAAAATCCGCGCGCCGAAACTAAAACCGAGACGCTCGAATGTACGCCGGCCAAAGGGCTCCCAGAATGAGTTCGCGGGTTCATCGTAGTGATCCGCGGCTCCGCCGCCCTCTCTGCCGATGGGCTTCGCCCTCGGGCAGGTGCGCGCGGCCATCTCCTCCCGCGGCTCCGCCGCCCTCTCTGCCGATGGGCTTCGCCCTCGGGCATGTGCGCGCGGCCATCTCCTCCCGCCATCTCCTCCCGCGGCTCCGCCGCTGTGCCGATGGGCTTCGCCCTCGGGAACAACGGGCTTACTCTCGAGCGGCTTCGCCCTTGGGAAGAACGCGCGTACTCTCGAGCGGCTTTGCCAACCACGATCTAACCACAAGAAACAGCAACACGATTCCAGCGAGCATCGCGGTGCTCATCAGCGCTACTGAATACTGATGCAGATCGTTGAACTGCACTCTCATCGGATCCGTGAGCGCCACGTCATCGATGTGACCGCCCATCGCCGCGCGCACCGACACCATCCTGGCTGAGATCCAGAAATGTGACAGCGCGGCGGTCACGATCATAATGACGACAAGGATAAGCTTGAAGAGTTTGATCCCGGTACTCACCCTGACGGTTCGTGCGTTGATTGCTTGGATC
This sequence comes from Blastocatellia bacterium, assembly GCA_049273835.1. Classification (GTDB taxonomy): domain Bacteria; phylum Acidobacteriota; class Blastocatellia; order UBA7656; family UBA7656; genus Onstottus_A. The sequence goes on from JBASRM010000145.1 coordinate 12,386, forward strand.
ATTAACAGCAACGGACCGATTGCCAGGCCGAGTATTTCGATCTTCGAAATGGTGCTGGTGACGATAGCACCTGCAAGCTCGCGGGTGGGCAGCACCGCGAACGCGCTGGGCGCAACCGCAAAGCTGAAGAAGATCATTGACCCCAGCCAGACCGAAATGAGGAACACCTCGGCGAAAGCGAGCACTTGCCGGCCGGCTCCGCTCCCGGCAGCGATGCTATATTCGTCGGTCGCCGTATGTAGATCAACAGCCATCCTTCCTCCGCTCCTAAAAGGCAAAATTGCGCCAAGCAACTGATTAGACTGCAGCTTGGAGACAGGCGTCATCAACGACGCTTGCTGATTCGAAAGACATGCCCGTCGGGGTGGCGCACGTGCATCTCGCGCACGCCCCATGGCTCATCGGTTGGAGGCCACGTAACTTCGAGTCCCTGGGCAAGGCAGTGCTGGTAGATGGTGTCGACGTCCTCCACCCAGATCGACATCCAGGCGCCCTTGTCCGCGGCGTCATCGCCGTCAGGGCCGAACGTCATCTTGACGGCGCTCTTGCCACGACCCCCCTGACCGTTCTCGCAAAGGAAGATCTCGGCTTCGCCGGAGCAGACTCCACCGAAAGTCGGCGGATCACCCCAGGCCCATGCTTCCTTCCACCCGAGTTTCTCGAACCAATCAAAGCTCTCGCGAATATTAGAGACGTTCAGGATCGGAGTTACGCCCCTTGCCAACATGGCGCAATATTACACCAGCGAAGAAGCGTTGAGAACGATTTTGAGATGTTCCTGCTACCACTTGTGAAGTAGGAATGCTATGGTTCCCGGGTCTTTCGGGATGGTGATGGAAGGGTCCATATAGAGATCGCGAGATGGAAACGACAGGAGACGCGACGAACAAAGCGTCTATCACTTACAACGCCGCCGCGCGGGAGGAGATGGTCGCGCGTACCTTCCCGAGGGCGGAGCCCATCGGCACAGCGGCGGAGCCGCGGGACGAAGAGGTGCCGTCTTCCCGAGGGCGAAGCCCATCGGCACAGAGGGCGGCGGAGCCGCGGGAGGAGATGGTCGCGCGTACCTTCCCGAGGGCGGAGCCCATCGGC
>JBASRM010000224.1:0-7449 GCA_049273835.1 Blastocatellia bacterium
CCACGCTTACATACCTCTCACTACCTTCGGGCGGATGTTCGGACGTCGGCAGAGCATCGAGCTCCACGGAAAGTCGCACTCTCGCGAGACCTTCGACCACACCATTGAAGAGGCGCGCATGGCGATGCGCAACCGGCATAAGCTCAAAGGCGACGCCGACGACGACTTCGGGTTTTTCAACGTCGAACAAGTGAACAATCAGGTCGATCAATTCACCGGCGCCATAGCCGTAGCAGTGATACCCATCACCCTCATTTCGCTCGTGGTCGGCGGAATCGTAGTGATGAACATAATGCTGGTGAGCGTCACCGAACGAACATTCGAGATCGGACTTCGAAAGGCAGTTGGCGCCAAACGCAAACACATACTGGTCCAATTCCTGATCGAGTCCTCGGTGCTTTGCGCCCTTGGCGGTGTTCTGGGGCTATTGATGGCCGCGGGAGTGTCGTGGTTGATAAGCGCCACCACACCCGTACCGATGACCATCACAGCCACCTACATTGTGCTTTCAATTGCTGTATCGAGCATCATTGGAATGTTGTTCGGGATTTATCCGGCTATGAAGGCGGCGCGACTTGATCCGATCATCGCGCTAACCAAGACCTGAAAGGCAAACGTGAAGCTTAAGTCGTTTGTTGCAAGTGAAACTCTGATTATGGCGCTGGACAACGTCCGCGCGCATAAGTTTCGCAGCTTTCTGACAGTGCTTGGGATCGTAATCGGAGTGACGACGGTTATCGCAATTGCCTCGATCCTGACAGGCTTGCGAACCAACATCATCCAGTTTGTCGAGGAATACGGGACCAACAACATTTATGCCTTTCATCTAACGACCGGCATATCGTTGGGACCGCGTGACCGCTCCGAGCGCACTCGGAAACCGTTGCGTCCGGAAGATGGCGAAGCAATCAAAGAGTTTGCTCCAGCCGTCGAGGACGTGGCGAATGACGGATTCATAGAGTGGACCTTCGATAGAACCATCACGTATGGCGGGCACACATACAAACAGGGAAACCTCGAAGGAGTGTCCTCCAACTACGGTGCGATCACGAACATGTCAATCCAGCAAGGGCGGTTTATTGCGGAGGTTGATGATCAGCACCGGCGCGAAGTGATGGTCATCGGAAGCGGAGCTGCCGAGGCCTTGTTTCCGGGCGGCATGGAGGCGGTTGGGAAGGAAGTAATGATGGGTGGCAAGCCCTACGAGATCATCGGGGTGCTCGAAAAAAGAAAGGGCAGCCTGCCCGGTGAGTCGGAAGGCGAGAATTCCGTGCTGATTCCTTACCGCACCATGAGAAAGGTCTCGCCTCGCAGCGAGTGGATGATGCTGATTGTTCGCGCGCATTCAGGGCAGCTAAAACAGGCGCTCGACCAGGTTGAGGACATTCTTCGGCGTCAGCGCGGCGTTAAGTACGCTGAGAACAACAACTTCGATCTTCAAACCGCGGATCGTTTCATCGAACAATTCGACAGCATCACAGCGATGGTGGGGCTGGTGGCCATTGCGCTTTCCAGTGTCGGGCTACTGGTGGGCGGCATCGGAGTGATGAACATCATGCTTGTGAGCGTCACCGAACGCACGGCCGAGATTGGAGTGCGCAAGGCGATCGGAGCACGCAGACGCGACATAACCAACCAGTTCCTGTTTGAGGCAATGACGCTGACGTTTCTGGGTGGAGTGTTGGGGGTGCTGCTTGCCATAGTGGTGAGTCAGATAATTGTTCTTATCTTTCCTTCGCTGCCGGCCTCGATTCCGCTGTGGGCAGTTATCAGCGGGCTGGCCGTTTCAGTCGCCATTGGATTGGTGTTTGGAGTGTGGCCCGCAAGAAAAGCCTCGCGTCTTGATCCGATCGAAGCTCTCCGGTACGAGTAGCGGAACGGATGACGCAGAACGCAAAGGCAGAAGTTCTGCTTACGTTCTGCCTTCTGCTTTGTTTTGCTGTCTGATTCTGGCCTAGGTTGTCAGGCGGCTATAGATTCCCGGGAGACGCTCCGGCAAACTCAGCACATCATCAATGATCGTGTATCCCACCTCGCCGTACATGTCGCGCAACTGATCTTCAGACTCACGATCGATGGTGATGCAGAACGGGGTGATGCCCTGGATGCGAGCTTGTCTGAGGGCCATTCTAGTGTCTTCGCGAGCGTAACGGCTGTCCCCGTAGTCGTGGTCGTACGGGCGCCCATCCGACAGCACTATCATCAACTTCGTGCGAGCATCCTGGCGCGCGAGCCTTGTTGTCGCGTGCCGAATAGCCGCGCCCAGCCGCGTGTTATTCTGGTAAGAGATCCCACCGATGCGGCGCTCGACCTCGCTTGAATATCCCTCAGCAAAATCCTTTATCACATAGAATTTCACGTTGCGCCGGCCCTCGCTGGTGAATCCTTGCATTGAATAAGCGTCGCCAACCGCCTCGAGCGCCTCGCTCATCAACACCAACCCTTCCTTTTCGATGTCGATAATCCGCTGCCCGGGCTGCGTGTATGGGTGGTTAGGGAATCGGCTGATCGTGCGCGCGGTGGAGCTGGACATATCGAGAAGGAACGACACGGCAACGTCCCTCTCGCGTCTCAGCTTGCGCGTGTAAAGACGATCATCGATCAACCCGGTGCTCCTCTTATCGAGCGCGTAGTCAATCACCGCTTGCAGATCGTAGTCTTCACCGTCAATTTCCCCCCGAATCCGTCTGAGATTTTCGGGGCGCATCAACTGAAATTGATACCGAATCGACGAAATGACGCCGGCATAGCGGCTGCGAACAAGCTCGACAAATCCGCGCGAACCTTTCGAGCCGCCACGTTCGATAATTCGGCACCATCGCGTCCGGTAATCGGCAAGCTCGCGATCCCATTCGTCGTAGTAAAACGCGCGATCGCCCTTCTCGAGGTCTTGCTCCGGGCTCTCCGGTCCGTGAAGCCGATTGAACAGATCCTGGTCGGGGTCCACCTCCTGCTCTTGTCCGCTGTTCCATTGACTGAATGGATCATCTCGAACTTCGATCCGCTTTTGCTGACCCGTCTCGCTATCCGCGGCAACTTGCGACGCATCGTCGCTCCCCGTGTCCCCGCCCTCGCCGCTCTCCCCCGTTTCTTCGCTTTGAGCGTCAGACTGGCTGGGCTGCTCGACGAATAATTCGTAGACCTGTCGTGTGGCCATCAACGAATCCGCCACCGTCGCGTCTTCGCGAAAGACGTAGTTTGCGAGGATCTGCTCAAGCTCGCGCACGGCGGTCGGATACGAGCGCCGCGCCTGATCCGTCGCCCCTCCGCAGATGGCTACCTGATACAGCAGCTCGAACGGCAAGAGCTCCGCAGGGATGTCCTCGATATTGGGCCGGCGCTGGGTGAGACGGCTACGCACAAAATCAAGGTCGCGCCTGATACCCCGATAGATCTGACGAAGCAGAAAATCGATGCGCCCGTTTTCGATAGTGGTGAACAGCCGTGTTGCAAGATTGTTGTTGGGGAATTCTTCGAGCGCCGAGAGAAATCCGATGCCCTCAGTCTGAGTCTTTCTTTTATGATTGTTGCCAAATTCGCCCGGGGCAGGCTGGCGGTCTTGAAACGCTCTTCTAATTTCGACGATGGCCGCGAGCGTCTCGGGCGCGTCCTGCTGAAACGTTTGAAACTCAATCTGGCCGGCGGCGTGAGCGGCGAGTACTTTGAACAGGCGGAAGTTTTCCGGCTCGCCTTCGAACTCGGCAACAACTGAAGGCAAGTAGATGGTATTGCCGTCGCCGATCTTGGCTTCATCGGGTATCGAAGCCAGCGAAGCGATGTGCAGAGAACGGCCCGTCAATCCTTCGACATACAGCCGCAGCGTGTGAGCGACGGAGTCGAGAGTGAGCCCGCCCTCGATTTTGAAGAGAGCTTCCTGGCTGGCTTTCGACTCGAGCGAGTAATAAGCCTGAACGCGACGCGAGTTATCCGAGAGTCTCTCGATCCCACGACGCGCCCAGTCACGAAACTGTCCAAGCGACGCCGCTCTGAGCGCAAGCGGACTTGCCTTGAAACACTCGACAGCTGCAATCGTGCTTCGATCAGCTATCTCTTCGACGATCTCGAGTACGCTTGAAACAATCTGGCTGCGTCGTTGCGAACCTGCCCGCGCAGCAAGCTCAGCCACAATATGCGGGCTTTGCTTCATAAAGTGATAGCTGGCCGCATTGCCCTGCAAAGCCACCCGCTTGGCGAGCGTCGTCCATCGTTCAAAAGAGTCTTTGCCCGCAATCGTCAATACACGGCTTGCGGCCTTGAAGTATTGCAGCGCTACGCCGCCCGAACGGTCCAGATAGGATTCGGTAATATCGAACAGTCTCTCAACCGAGGTGTGTTCCGCGCCCAGGATCACCGCCGGAAGCTCATTGAAGAACTCGGCGGCGGTTCCTCCCGATCTAAAAGCGAATGAGGAGGTCAGAGTAAGCGCGCGTTCGACAAGTCGATCGCTGTGTTCGTGACGCTGAACGCCGATCTGCGATATGACTCGGGGGGCGGCGAGGAACATATCGTTACTATGTTTCACCGAGTGGCGAGCCAGCTCCAGGCAGATGGTTAAGATCTGGGCGACATTCTCGTGATCAGCAATGCCGCTGATGACCTCTGGCGCCGACTTGAAACTGTCAATGGCAGTGTTCGCAGACAGCGCGGCTTGCTTGTTGACGAGCCTCAATACGGGTGATCGCATATCCTCGGGAATCGATTCGAGCACTCCCGCGCTCAATTGAAAAAAACTGGCTGCACTGTCAGCGCTGGTTGCTGATAGCCGCTTGCCGGCTTCTCCCCAAACGCGCATGTCGCTGGCATCGATCAAACGCGAGACTTCGGGAGCAGCCTTGAGCATCTCAACCGCGGCGCGTAGATTTGCGGCGGCCAGTGTTACTCCGATATCAGTGGTGAGAAGCACCCGCTCGTAGGGCAATCCTCCAAGTAGCTTCACGAGACTCTCGATAGTGGGAGCGCCAACACCCCGAAGATGCTTCTTGAGCTGCTTCTTGACCTCCTTTTCCATTTCTTCCATTGGAAGGGATCATAGCAAATGGTCGAAGGGAATTGAACGCTGGGAACAAAGCGACTTGTTACCCGGGCTGCACGCGGAGTACCCAGTCGATGTAAGAGCCGGCCAAACATCTAGCGGGCGTCATACTAGATTTAATCAAGTAATCTGGAAGCGGCTTCAACCAGGATCGCAGCTCAACGTTGGTTTTGGAGGCGTAATCGGTGGGTGTAATCGTTGGGTCGAACTGGCAACTGATTCTAAGAGATAATCCGCGGTTTTTTTTGGAGGGCCGTGGTGCGAGCTTGTCCGGTTGAAGTTTTGGACCGTTCGTGCGGTAGCGAGTTGACTGCCCGGCTACATAACCACAGCGGCTTGGCTCTTCTCAGAGTTCCATTCGGCGCCTGGAGTCTGAGCCTCTTCGTTGTTGGTTTTGGTCTGGGGCAGGACCGGCGCGGCGACGACCGGTTCAACCGTATCAAGCAGAAGGCGAGCCCTGGCAACATATTCGCGGGCGCGTCGCGTTTCGCCTTGTGCTGCGTATATGCCCGCGATGTTCAGACATTCTTCGCTGGCCCTGTCGAGCATCTCCGACCTCAGGTAGATGTCCCTGAGCTTCTCGCGTATTTGAATGTGATCGGGTTTGTGTTGCAAGGTCTCTCGGAGCAACGAGACGGCCAGATCACCTTCTCCGTATGCTACCAGCAATTCAGCTCTGGCGATTTGCTCAATGATACCGTCCTCATCAAGGACGCTCGAGGATTCCTCCTGCAATACTGGCTCGCCGAAATCTGGAGGCAGCTCGGGCGGCTCCGGGTAAGCAGGCGGCGCTTCAGCGGTGAACAATTGATCTGACCCATCGGGTATTGAGATCAGAATTGCCTCCAGTTCTCCAGTGATTTGTTTTGGCGCGGTTGGCAATTCAACTGGTTCGCTCTCCTGCTTTAGAAGAGTAAGCGCCATTTTGGCTTGCCGGCTATTGGGTATGACGGCCAACGCCTGTTCGTTCATCTTGATAGCCGCGGCGATCTTACCCTTGTGCCAGAATGCTGCTCCCGCCTCAATAAAACAAGTGTGTGCCTGGTCGATCTTTCCATCGCGGGCGTAAAGTTCGCCCAGGTTCATGTGTGCCTGCGCGTTCAACGGATCAATTCTGAGAACTTTATTGAGGATATGGGTCGCGGCGATTGCAGATCCACTGCGCAGATAGTTTTCGGCGATTCGGAGGAAATGTTGGGTAGCGTCCGGAATGCGCCCAGCCTTTACGTAGAGATCGCTTAGCACGCTGATGGCTGCCAGGTCCAACGAATCAGCTTCGACAATTTTCTGATAGAGAGAGATCGCTGCGGATACCCTCCCATTGTCGATATGCATTTGAGCTTGGCGCAAAATCTCTGTCTTATTAAGCATCTCTTTACTCGAACCAACGGGTCTGTTCAAAAAACACCTTCGAAATCCCTGGTGGTTGTACTAGATGAACCATCTCCGCAGTGGGCGGGATTTTTCAAAGGGGGCTGGTCTCGCACTCTACAACCAGGAGGCTGAGGCATCTCAATCCAAAACTTCTACCCGTTACTGCAGAAGATTGTTACGAAGACCCTTTCAAATGAACGCGACGTCTCTATGTCAAAGGCGGGGCCACGGATCCATCCCAGGTCATTCAGCATTCCTATCCAGCATTTACGCTTGGAGCATAGCAACGATTACTTAACGGGTTTTCCGTCAATCCGACCGAAAGGCCGGCATAAGAATGGGCGAACTGCTGACACTTCAACTGCCGACACGATTGAACATCCGTCGAGGGTGAAGGTCGCCCGAGCTATTGGAGCCGTGTTAATCTCTTTGCTCGTAGGAGAGCTTGAATGAAACGATTAGTCTTTATCTTGGTTGCTATCATCTTAGTTACTGCTTTCGCCGTGCATTCACCAGCCGCGACGCGTGATCGGGCCGGTGCGACTACGCTCGAAGGACAGATTGTTTGCTGCGCGGACTGCTGGGTGAAGGCGGACCGGAAAACAACGCCTTACGGGACCGCTGCCGACCTTGCCCAGGCTGTTCAATGCATTGCCAACGGCGACCCGACGCTGCTGGCAGTGACGAATTCTGCCGGCGCAACTACTTTCTACCAACTTGAAAGCGGCAAGTTTAAACGGCCTGGGAAGAGCTGGCTTGACTTTGTTGGCAAGCGCGTTGAGATTGCCGGCAGTATCCGCTCCAGAAAAGCTACAAATTACATCAAGGTCGATGCGCTTAGAGTAATATCCGTGCCGCACCTGTCGAGCGGCTCCTCGCAAACAAGCGTGATCGGTTCGGAAGCTGAACTGACGCTCAAAGATCTTTCCGGCGTTGAACAACGTCTCAGTGCTTATCGAGGGCGGATCGTGGTCCTGAATTTTTGGGCCACCTACTGCATTCCGTGCCGAAAAGAGATGCCGGACCTGGCTTCGGTTCAAAAC
>JBASRM010000177.1:0-1507 GCA_049273835.1 Blastocatellia bacterium
CAATCGAAGGAAGGACAATCTGATTCTTGACTTTCCAAGAGATTTTCCCATCGTGTGAGATTCTCACGTCGCTAGCGGCTCACATCGCGCAAGCTTACATAACCGACGATAAATCCGTTTAGGTCCAGCACCACTGCCCTGCCGAGTCTGTTGTTCGCAAGAACCGATTTCGCCTGAGGGATCGGCATGTTCGCGTCGATAAACATCGAAGCGTCTACCGGACGCATTACCTCGCGAGCCTCGAGTCGCGGCCACTCCTCCCGGGGCACTTCCTTCAACTCATCCAGCAGCAACATCCCGTGAAGCCTTCGTTCATGCACGACTGGAAAGCTTGTGTGGTGATTGTTATTGAGCACCTTATTTATGAACTCGGTAACTTTCATGGTGGGAGGGATCTGCACAACATCGCGGTTCATCACATCTTCCACCGTTCCGCGTTTGACCCGCCACACCCCGCGCGTGCGGCCTTCTGTTGTGCCGAGCATCAATGCGATCAATAACCCGACGGTCATCATCCACATTCCGGTCACCCAGTCTATGAACAGAAAATAGGCGATGCCCAAAGCAGCCAGAGTGATGGCTATCATCAGCCCGGATCGAATCGCTATCTGGGTCGATGCGCGAAAATTCTTATTGAAGCGCCACAGCAAAGCCCGCAGTACTCGTCCGCCGTCGAGCGGCAATCCGGGGAGAATATTGAAGCCGGCCAGGAACCAATTGATGACGCCCAGATGCCTCAGCACCTGTCCGATCGCGCGATGGGTGGTGCCTCGGAGAAACGCTTCATCGGCGAGAAAGAAGATAGTGCCGATCACGAAGCTGGCCGCCGGTCCAACAACGGCAATTTTGAACTCCGAGGATGGCTGCGCGGGCTGCCCGTTGAGCGACGCGAGTCCGCCGAATAAGTAAAGCGTGATGTTGCCCGTCCCAAGACCTTCGGCTCTTGCCATCGTCGCGTGGGCCAGTTCGTGCACAAGCACAGAGATGACCAGAAGCAGCGTCGTCAGCAATCCTAGCGACCAATAACTCACAATAGACAACCCGGGCGCTTCACGCGGCAATAGACCTGCGGCAATCGCCCAGGCGTACAGGGGAAACACCGGAAGCCAGCTATAGTGCGCGTAAATCGGTATGCCGAACACGCGGCCGAGGTAGAACGGTTTCGGGTTGAGTGTCATTTGTTTGCCACTGATGTCGGGCGGCGCTCGAAGTCAGTCTACCCTCGCCGCGGCAACGCAAACAAGCATGTGCCCACACTCGCCAACATTGGGTAAATCACGTTATAACCTAAAGCAGCAGCAACGCCGAGATTCGGAGATGCCCACACGCGCCAGCGGTGGGTAAATCACGTTACAACCTACAGCAGCAACTCCGAAATTTCGGGAGATGCCCACACGCGGCAGCGGTGGGTAAATCACGTTACAACCTACAGCAGCAACGCCGAAATTCGGGAGATGCCCACACGCGGCAGCGGTGGGTAAATCACGTTACAACCTACAGCAGCAAC
>JBASRM010000178.1:0-2385 GCA_049273835.1 Blastocatellia bacterium
GGCTTTCTTTGAACACAAACCCCTGGCGGGTAGTCTCTTCGCGCACCAACTCCGGGGGGATGCTGTGCAATCGCTGGTATTCGGTACGGGTCTGCCCGATGGAGCTTCGCCGTCGATGATCACCAGCCGTCCGCCCGATTTCAACGTGTGAAACACCGACTGCATCATCCGGTCGTAGTCACGGAATTCATGGTAGGAGTCGACGATCAACACCGAGTCGAGATCGTTCGGAAAATGCGGGTCAGCACTCTCTCCAAGGATCGCTTCGACCTGCCCGAGTTTCTCGCGGTCCTTCCGCTGCCGCACTTTATCAATCGCTTTCTGATCGATGTCTTCCGCGTAGACCTTACCTTCTGCGCCAACCCGCGCGGCCAGGCGAAAAGTGAAGTAGCCGGAACCGCTGCCGATATCCGCAACGCGATGTCCGGGCTTAACTGCCAGGGCGTCAAACACCTCGCCGGCCGTTGCCAGGCGTCACGGTTGCGGTCGCGATCCGACTCCTGCCACGAACTCCTGATAGCCAAAGCGGTGGAGACAGATGCGCTGCTCACACCAATCAAAACAAAGAGCGCCCAAACCACCCTGTGATATTTCATATTGTGAGACCGTTCAACGTATTGAAGAGAAAATGCGGATGCAACTGCATCTTGATCATCTGCAACTCAGCCTGAGCCAACTGCGTCTCGAGCTGCGATGCGCGCAACTGGCGCTCGCGGAATTGCCGGTAATAATCCAATGCGCTGCCGATTCCCAGAATCATTCCGTAGAACAGCGCGCAAAACGGCAGATCGCGGACAAACCAAAAAGTCAGCATCGCAGTCGCTTGCGACGGGTCGAGCGGTTGACCAGCTTGCATAATCAACCACCGAGTGAGCAGGACCAAACCCGAATGCACCGCGCACAACAAGATGACAGCGACAACATGCACGGGCAGCGCGCGCTTCAATGAGCCTCGATCAAGCGGCCACCGACGACGCAGCCACAACGCCGCCGGCGCAAGCACCACCCAAGCGAGCCAGACCGCAAGCTGCCACAGAAACGTGCGAGCAGCGACGCTCATAGTTCCAGCAGGCGGCGGACCGCTACGTCGTATTGGCGGAAGCTCGACAAGAAGCGTACCGGCGGAAAACACACCCAGAGCTAGCCAGAGTAAGAAGAACGAAACCCATATCGTCCCGCGGTTACGCAAGAACCCGGTTACAGAGAGATTCGACAATCGATCTCCTCCGCCTGACCCCTGACCCCTCACACTTCACACCTTGTTCAGGAACTCTAGCCGTTTTCAGAACAGTACTGTGCCGCTTTGTGGCGAAACGTGCAAATTCTGTGGTGAACTGTAGCTGGGGTGGCGAAATCTTACGAATGAAACCTTGCTCAGGAAGTTGAAGCGGGGGTAGGATAACGTGGATTTTGACGGCTCGGCACCCACTTGGATTTGACCCTACGATCCAAGAAACTTAAAGGAATGGTGGCGACATCGCGTGACATTCGACAGGTTCTTTGCCCTCCTTTTGAGCCTTTACGGTTCAAAGCCATGGCCCAAGCCGCTCCACAAGTTCCAAGGCCTCGAGCGTATTAGGCGAGGTCAGGAGGTCGCGCAGTCAGCGCGGGCTGTTAGTACAACGAAGGCCGCCCTAGAGGAGATGGTCGCCTCTGCGGATCCTGTCGCTTGCGTCTTGGGAAGCGACTTTGACTCTATTGACGAACCGCATCGCAGAAAGGCAAAGCAGGCGCTTGGCCAGATGCTGTTGGGCAAATGCGCTGAAGAAGCCTTCGAGCAAATCTATCGATCGGGGACGCAGTGGCAAGACTTTTCCTTGCGAGATGATCGCCAGGGTCGCACTGATACGGATTACTTCATCTGCAATGGACAGGGGCGACAGGTCTACCGTATTAACATCAAGTTTCACGGGGCTCTCTTTCGACGGGCACCCGAGATGGTGGGCCTTGAACCGGATGACTGTTTTGCACTTGCAACCTACAAGATCAACAGTGCCCTAATCAAGCACGAAACCGAACGCCTCCCTTATTTCTTTGCCATTGTTGGAGTGCGGCACCTCACGGCCGAGATCGTAGGTGATGCGATCCCGCAAGAACTGATCGATGCGGCCGCTCTTATGCATCAAGCGCCAAGATCCCCATCTGTTCGCGGGTTTGAAGATGCAATTATTGACCAACTCGTGGCAACAAGGCATACCACTTACAAGCAGACGCTGCAAAAGATTCAGCAAGCGGACTGGTACATTCTTTCGGCTAGGCGAGCTAATATGCTTCTCCATGAACTCCTTTTCAAGCGAGTATTCGCACTCACAGTTCGGAACTTTACGCGGGTATTCTCGGGCGCCGAAGTCGACATGCACTTTTCGCTCTCAAAAGATCTTATAC
>JBASRM010000179.1:0-2108 GCA_049273835.1 Blastocatellia bacterium
ACCGATGATCGCTCAATTTACCGCGGCGCGCATAAAGTTCCGGCGGCAACAGTCGTTGAATGGTCCGACGGCGTTTTGCAAAAGCGCTGCTATTGGTCGCCACCTAACGTCGATCCGGGTTGCAAAGTGACCTTCGAGGAGGCGGTCGAAGAAACAGAGCGGCTGTTCCTCGACGCTGTGTCGATTCGCTTGCGGTCAGATGTTCCGATTGGCGCGCTGCTCAGCGGCGGGGTTGATTCAAGTCTTGTCTGTTGGGCAGTCGCGAAGCTGGGCGCAGACGTCACTGCCTACACTGTGGGCACACCGGGCGATCGTTGGGATGAGACCGACGACGCTCGTGCGACTGCGCAGAGACTAGGATTACATCACCGGGTACTAGCGCTTTCGGCAACTGAAGCTCCTGAAGCCGGAGAGCTTGTGTCTGCCTACGGCGAGCCGTTCGCCTGCGCGTCCGCACTTGGAATGCTGAGTGTGTCGCGCGCGGTCAGGGCATCGGCCAAGGTCTTGCTCACCGGCGATGGAGGCGATGATGTTTTTCTCGGGTATCCGGAACACGGCCATTTCCGAATGGCGGAGAGATTTGCCCGTATCCTTCCGGATTTTGCGACCGGTCTTTGGGATAACGTCCGCAAAGGCTTCCCGCGTGTCGGAGGTTTGCGGCGGGCTGCGACTTTTATGGACCTCGCGACTGGTGGGCTTGCCGGAGTAGCTACGGCTCACGACGGACTCCCGATGTATCAGCGAAGTGGAATGCTGGGGGATAGGCTCCGCGAGTTAAGCATAGACCAGCGCGAAATCGCCTGGTCGCGTCTGTCAGCGCGAAATCTGTTAACCGAGTTTCTGGACTACGACCGTCGAATGCGATTTGTAGGGGAGTACCTGACCAAAGTTGACGGCGCGACGATGCATCATTCGCTGGAGGCGCGCTCACCGTTTCTCGATCACAAGCTATGGGAATTTGCTGCCTCCCTTCCATATGGTTTGCGGCTGCGCGGCGGACGCTCAAAGGCGATTCTCCGTGAGCTTGCGCGGCGACGAATCGGAAGCCAGGTCGCTCTCGGGCGCAAACGCGGATTCAGCATACCCGTCCAAAGCTGGATCATCGGACGTTGGCACGATCGCGTACGACAGTGTCTTGGTGATTCATTGCTTGGTAGAGAAGGTTGGATTAATCCGACGGCAGCACTCTCGCAATTGGAGCTAGCAACCCGGCGAGGATCGGCGCCGAAACAACTCTGGTACCTTTTCGTGCTCGAGAATTGGTTGAGGCACGAGCGAGGCGAACCAAACGGGACAGTTACGAGCTCGGCCTCGACCGTTCCTGCGTTTATGACCGCATCAGGAGATCCCGTTAGCCCGGAACCAGTTACCCAAGCAGGATGAGCAGTTGATGAAACGAAACGTTTTACAATTGATCGGCAGTTTTAATGAAGGTGGTTCGGAGAGACAGGCATTACAACTCGCGCGACTCCTAAAGGAAAGAGGAGATTACCAGGTACAACTGGCGTCTCTCGATGGGCGCGGTGTGCTGCGAAGCGAAGCTGAGCGGCTGGGGTTTGGAGAAGCTCCGGAGTTTCCTCTAACAAGCTTTTACGATGGTAATACGGCGAAACAAATTCGGCGTTTTGCGCGATTCCTACGAGAGCGCGAAATTGCGGTTGTGCATACGCACGACTTTTACACAAACGTCTTCGGCATGGCGGGTGCCGCGCTTGCGGGTGTCCCCGCGCGAATCGCATCCCGGCGCGAGACCACCGGTTGGCGCACGGCTTCGCAGCGGTTTGTTGAACGATGCGCTTACTATTTGGCCCACAGTGTTGTTGCCAATGCTGAGGCGGTTCGCACTCAGTTGATCAGCGAAGGGGTGCGCGCGGAGAAATCCGTTACGATTTACAATAGCCTCGATATCGAAAGAGTTCGCTCAACCCAAACCGTGCGTCGCGACGAGGCTCTCGCGAGTTTCAACTTACCCGGCGGCACCAACATTCAACTCGTAACAATTGTCGCCAACCTCAGACACACGGTCAAAAATCATCCGATGTTCCTGCGCGCCGCGCTCGCCGTCAGTCTCGCGGTGCCCGAGGCTAGATTTGTCGTGGCTGGAGAGG
>JBASRM010000187.1:0-24477 GCA_049273835.1 Blastocatellia bacterium
TCGTTTCCCATTATTTGAAAGCAAACCATATCGCTCATTTCGGCAATCACCGGGTTGACCTTGCCTGGCATTATCGACGAGCCGGGCTGCACTGCCGGCAAGGCTATCTCACTCAGCCCCGTGTTTGGTCCTGAACTCAGAAGGCGGAAATCGTTTGTGATTCTTATGACGTCCGTGGCCAGCGTGCGGCAGGCTCCCGACAAGCTGACAAACGGCGCCATGCTCTGCATCGACTCGAAATAATCCTGCGTGGCGCGGAGCTTCTGATTCGTAATGCGGCTCAGTTCTTTCACAATGCGTTTGCGATAGCCCGGTGGGGCATTCAGACCAGTGCCCACCGCAGTGCCACCGAGCCCGATCTCGCGTATCTCATCCGCTGCCTGGGCGATACGATTCGAGTTCTTTTCAATCGCGCTGGCATAGGCGCCGAACTCCTGTCCCAACCGGATCGGCACGGCGTCCTGCAGATGAGTGCGCCCGGATTTTACAATGTGATCGAACTCAATTGATTTGCATCGAAGGGAAGCCGCTAGAAGGTCAAGCGTGATAATCAGCTCGTCTACCTGGCGCAGCGCCGCAAGCCGCATAGCGGTTGGAAACACATCATTGGTCGACTGCGCCATGTTGACGTGATCGTTTGGGTGAACGATCGAGTAGTCGCCCTTCTGTCCGCCGAGCAGCTCAATAGCTCGATTTGCCAGCACCTCATTTGCGTTCATGTTGTGAGAAGTGCCTGCGCCGGCTTGAAAAACGTCAACCACAAACTGATCGCGCAGCTTTCCCGACAGCACTTCGTCGGCAGCAGTCTCGATGGCTGCGGCGATTCGCGTGTCGAGGACGCCGGCGGCGGAGTTCACGCGGGCTGCCGCCTTCTTGATCTGAACGGTTGCGACAACCAGTGAGGAATACGGCTTAAAGCCTGAGATAGGAAAGTTCTCAATTGCGCGCGCGGTTTGAATGCCGTAATAGACATCGGCGGGAAGTTCGCGCTCGCCGAGCGAGTCTCGCTCAATCCTTGGTTGGATCGAAGGTGACATGTGGAATCATCTCGACGTCTTCTTTAAGCGTTACACGGCCCGACAGTCTTTTCTTCTCTTTGTTTTTCGGGGTGAACTTGATCGTGCTATCAACCAGCTCTTCGTTGGGTCGATAACCGAGACCGAACTCCGGAAGCTCGGGCCGGCTCATAAGCCGCTTGATGTCCCACATCGTCTCTTCGCGAGAGTAGGCGCAGATCTCCGTCTCCCGGCTCATTATGATCGCTTCTTCGGGGCACGCGTCAACGCAGAAACCGCAAAACACACAGCGCAGCATATCGATATCGAAACGCGCCGGATACTTCTCGATCAGCGGGTCGGGATGCTCAGCCGCTTCGATATAAATGCAGTCTGCGGGGCAAGCCGTAGCGCACATGTAACAGGCAACGCACCGCGGCGAGCCGTCTTCTCGAGCGGTCAAGATGTGCGCGCCACGAAAGCGCCCCGAGTAAGCGCGGCGTTCTTCAGGATAACGGATGGTCGCGTTGACCTTGCCGGTCAAGTTGTCCATCATCCGATTTATTGTTAGACCCATCCCGAAGAGCGGACCAAGAATGTCCTTCGCCAGTGAAGACTCCCCGTCCGCTCGCTCCCTTACATTTATAACTTTTGCTTGTCGCTTCATCGCATCTCAAACCGTCTGGGCATCTGTTCAGGCGCCCTCACACGCTCGCGGGACGCCTGGTTACACCGCAAGTAAAACTCCCGGCAATCGGGTTTGGTCAATCGAGAGCCCGCTAAAGACGGGAACGCTCTCGGTCATAGTCGCAAACACATCCTCCGCCGACATCCACCTGGATTCAGCCCCGCTGGTGTGGAGCAGCATCGCAAACACTTCCCAAACCGGGAGCGCGTCGCCGCCCGGCTCCAGGGCTTTGCCGGCAAGCTGAACTCGTCCCTGGAAGTTTGTGTAAGTCCCATCTTCCTCCGACCAGGCGGCAACCGGCAGCACCACGCTCGCAGACGTTTGCCAGTCTGCTTTGTGTGCCGCAAGCACCACCGAGTACTCGAGCTCATCTATCAACTCAAAGATACCGCCTTCCATTTCTTCATCGCTGGGCCTGGGCACCACGGGTTTGAAGTACATAATCACGCCGGTCTTTATCTTGCCCTCTCGCGCCGCCTTGATCGCCCCGGCGATCCCGCCAAGCTCCGAGCTCATAAGTTCGAGCTTGATTGCGCCCATTGAATTCGGGTGCTTGTCGAAGTGACGCAGGATCTGATCTTCTTCCTCGACGACATTCTTGTCTTCGCTCTCCAGGCGGAAATCAAACCGGGTTGCGCCGAGGTGATCACCGAGATATCTCCTGAACAGAAACATCGCTTCGTTGGTTGCCGACGGCGAAGCGAAGCCGAGGATCGAGCCGGCGCCGTTTACATCACGAATCTCTTTCAATCGCGAATCAACCGCGCGCAGCGCCTCATCCCATCCGGCCGGCGCCTGGATTCCGTCGCGCCCGGTCATCAGCGGGCGCTGGATGCGCTCACCGTTGTAAAGCTGGTGGAAGCTCAAGCGACCTTCATCACATAGCCAGCTTCGGTTCACCTCGACATTTCGCCTTGGGAGCATACGGAAGATCGCTCCGTCCCGATGGTCGATCCTGACCGTACATCCGGTCGAGCAACCGCCGCAAACCGAGTCGGTCGCATGCAGAAACCACACCCGGCATTTGAATCTGAAGTCCCGAGAAGTGAGCGCGCCAACGGGACAAATATCCACCACGTTTCCCGAATAGGGATTGTCGAGCGGTCTGTCCTCGAAGGTCCCGATCGCCACGTGATCGCCACGTCCGAAAAACTGCATCTCTCCGGTATCGGTGACGTGCTCGAAGAATCGAATACATCGCGAGCACAGCACGCATCGCTCCTGATCGAGCACGACCATCGGCCCCAGGTCGATTACTTTGCGCTTGCGCACCTTCATCTCGAGCGGAATCTCGCTGGTGTGAAGGCCGTAGACCATGTAGTAGTCCTGCAGACGGCACTCGCCCGCTTGATCACACACCGGGCAATCGACGGGATGATTTATCAGCAGGAACTCGAGGACTCCGCGCACTGCTTCCTTGACCCGCTCGTTGTCGGCGCGAACGACCATTCCTTCGTTGACCATCGTCGTGCAAGCCGGCGTGAGCTTGGGCATCTTCTCGACGTCCACCAGGCACATTCGGCAGTTGCCGTCGATGGGAAGGTCAGGGTGATAACAATAGTGAGGTATCGGAATGCCGTGATCGTCGGCAGCCTGAATGATGGTCTGTCCGGTCCTGGCTTCAATCTCTTGCCCGTTTAAAGTGAATTTTGGCATTGGTAGTCGCTGCGGCAACTGTCGCGCTCACGCTTACGTCAGATGCTCCAATCTATGAGCATAGCGCTTCGAACTCGCTTCTGAACTTAGTCACGAAACTCCTGATCGGCATCACGTCCGCATCCGCTAGCGGGCATATGGTTTTGCCCTCCATACGATCGGCGATCTTCAACAGGAGATCCAGGTCGGATCGCTTGCCCCTGCCGGCGATAATGTTTTTCAGGATCTTCGCCGCCCAGCCGGTTCCTTCCCGGCACGGTGTGCATTGACCGCAGGACTCGTGCGCGTAGAAGTCTGCGATGACCGATAACGTCTCGGGCATGCTGGTAGTCTCGTCCAGCACTATCATCCCGCCCGAACCAAGCATCGAGCCTGCCTTCAGCAGCGACTCGTAATCAAGCAACACGGCCTCGCATTCAGCCGCGGTCATCACCGGAACCGATGAGCCTCCCGGTATGACCGCTTTAAGCTTTCGCCCGTTCGGGATGCCGCCCGCCTCGTTGTTGATAAAGTCGAGCAGCGGATAACCCATTACGACCTCGTAAACGCCGGGTTTGTTGACGTGACCGGAAACCGAAAACAACTTCGTTCCTTTGCTCTTCTCGGTTCCCATCGCCGCGTATGCTGCTGCGCCGTTTTGAATGATCCACGGCAAGGCTGCCAGCGTTTCAACGTTGTTCACAACGGTCGGCGAAGCGAGAAACCCGTGAGTCGCAGGAAAAGGCGGCTTTATGCGGGGGTAGCCTCGATTGCCCTCGAGCGATTCGATAAGCGACGTCTCTTCCCCGCAAATGTAGGCGCCCTGCCCAAGGTGCACAAAGATATCAAGGGCGAAGTCCTTGCCCATCACCGACGGACCCAGGATCTTCGCCTCGTAAGCTTCGTCCAGGGCCTTCTGCACGGTGTTGGCCACGAACTCGTACTCACCTCGAATATAGATGTACGATAAGTGACAGTTGAGCGCGTAACACGCGATCGCCATCCCCTCGATCATCATATGCGGATCGCGCTCCATCAAAAGCCGGTCCTTGAACGTCCCTGGTTCGCTCTCGTCGGCGTTGCACAACAAGTAAGTCGGCTTGGTTGTATTCCTCGGGACGAATCCCCACTTCATCCCGGTCGGGAAACCCGCGCCCCCACGCCCTCGCAGCCCGCTCGCCTTCACCTCCTCGATGACCGCAATCTGCTCCATCGCGAGCGCTTTCTCGAGCGCTTTGTAGCCGCCTCGTTCGCGATACTTGCTCAGAATCGCTTGTTCGGGCTTATCTATGTTCGCAAGTAAAATCTTTGTCATTAAGTTGGAAACGCGGTTGCTATTGGTCCGCGCGCAGTTTTGCAATTATTTCGGCGATTTTTGAAGGAGTCAGGTTTTCGTAGTATCGATCTCCAACCTGCATGGCCGGCGCCGATCCGCAAGAACCAAGACATTCAGTCAGGTCCCAACTGAATTGGCCATCAGGGGTGACTTCCCTTTTCTCGACGCCGAGTTGACGTTTGATTTCATCGACACACGGATAAACTCCCATCAACCAACAGCTCACGTTCTTGCAGATATCGATGTGATACTTGCCGGCCGGCTTCTTGTGAAGCATCGTGTAAAAGGTCGCAACGCTTAACACATCCGAGGGCGGATAGCCCATCAGCGCACCGACATATTCGGCGACTTCTTGCGAGATCCAGCCGAACTCACGCTGGGCAAGAGTGAGCACCGGCAGCAACGCCGCCCGCTTCTCAGGGTAGTGGCTAAGGATCGTTTGATAACGACGCTTGGCCTGTTCGCTGAATTCAATCATCGATCTTCCTAATTTTGTTATTGCTCTCTAAATCGCGCCCCGGCACGTTGTCTTTGCGAGTCTTTGCGTCTTTGCGCGAAACCTGAATCGCGAAACCTGAAATCTTGTCCTTCAGAACGTTCGCGCAAAGATCGCAAAGACTCGCAAAGACGCAAAAGAAGCTTATCGATCAAGCTCTCCCGCAATTATGTTCAAGCTGCTGAGCGTCGCGATCGCATCCGCTACCAGCCCGCCTTCAATAAGCTTCGGATACGCCGAGAAGATCGGGAAGCACGGCCCCCGCGCGTGACAACGCCAAGGGCGCAGCGACCCGTCACTGACGATGTAAAACCCAAGCTCCCCGTTTGCGCCCTCGCTGTATCCGTATACTTCGCCCGGCGGCGCCTGGATACCATGCATCACCAGCTTGAAGTGATTCATCAGATCTTCAATGTTCGTGTACACTCCCTGCTTCGGCGGCAGAGTTATCCTTCGATCATCCACTTGATAAGGCCCCTCCGGCAAATTGTCCAGCACTTGCTCGATGATGCGAATGCTCTGGCGCATCTCTTCCATTCGGACCAGGTACCTATCGTATACGTCGCCCTTATTACCTACCGGCACCTCGAAGTCGAAGTCGTCATAGCTCGAATAGGGATGATTCTGCCGAATGTCGTACGGCACACCGGCCGCGCGCAGCATCGGACCGGTCATGCCCTGATCGACCGCATCCTTACCCGAAATCGCCGACACGCCGATCGTTCGTTGCTTGAAGATTACGCTGTTGGTGTTGAGCTTGTGCAGATCGTTGATGTATCCCGGCAATCGCGTCAGCACTTCTCGACACCGCGGGACAAAGTCCTTGGGCAAGTCCGCCGACAAGCCGCCCACTCGCACGTAGCTCACCATCATCCGCTGACCGGCTGTCATCTCCAGCAGATCGTATATCTCTTCGCGCGGCTCGAATGAATACCAGAAGTTCGTGATGGCGCCGAGATCCACCAACGCCGCACCCAGGCAAACCATGTGGTCCATTATTCGAGAAAGCTCGCCCAGTAACACCCGGATGTACTGAACGCGCTTGGGCACCTCTATCCCGAGCAGCTTCTCGACCGCACAGGCATAACCGACGTTGTTCAAAAAAGATGAGCAGTAGTTCAACCGGTCGGTGTAAGGAATTACACCGTTCCACTGATGAGTCTCGGCCATCTTTTCAAAGCAGCGATGAAGATACCCGATCTCTACATCCGACTCGACGATGTTCTCGCCGTCCAGCCGGCAAACGATTCTGAGCGCGCCGTGGGTCGCCGGATGCGAAGGGCCGATGTTGATGATCGTCGGCTCGGGGCTCAGACGATCTGTCTCGTGACCCTCCCACTGCGTCTTGTACTCGAGCGGCAGCTTGTAGTCGCGCGTCAGAATCGTTCGAGCCCCTGCTTCGTGATCTTTGCGAAGCGGGTGTCCGACGAACTCTTCGTGACACAGGATGCGGCGCAGATCGGGATGATTGCGGAACCGGATGCCGAACATGTCGAACGTCTCGCGCTCCCACCAGTTCGCCGTTCGCCACACCGATGTCACGGAATCGACTTCAGGAGCCGATTCTGGGAGCGGTACTTTCAGACGCAATCGGTGGCCGTGATCGATCGAATACAGGTGATAGACGACGTTAAACCGCTCGTCTCGTTTCTTCTCCGGATAACCCCTGTAGTCCAGCCCGGTAATCGTGCTGAGCAAATCGAACTTCGTCGCCGGGTCTTCCTTTAAAGCTCGGCAGATCTCGGCGGCCTTTTCGGGCCTGACGGTGATCGCAAGATCGCCTCGAAAATCGTTTACATCCAGCACCTGATCCGCGAAACGCCCTTGTATTAACGCCGCGATGGGGTTTTGCGGCGCGGCCGGCTCGCGGGTGATTTGAACCAGACGCACCGCCTCGCGAGCCTGCTCTTCGGCGATCAACATTGGTTTGGGCGAAGTTTCGGTGATCTCTTTCTTCATTCGTTCACGCAGCTCTCGGCGAGCGTCCGCGTCAACGATGTTTTCTTTCTCGATCAACTCGCGAATCATAAGCACGGCTTGCAACACTGCCTCAGGCGTTGGCGGGCAGCCGGGGATGTAAACATCGACGGGAATGATTTCGTCGATCCCCTGCATCACGTGATAGGCGCGATAGAACCCACCCGACGTCGCGCACGCGCCCATGCACAGGACCCATTTTGGATCAGGCATCTGTTCGTAGATTCGCTTCAGCACGGGGCCCATCTTATCGGTGATCGTGCCCATCACCATCAACAGATCAGACTGACGGGGTGAAAAGCGGACCACTTCGGCGCCGAACCTGGCGACGTCATAGTGAGCGGACACGACCGACATGTACTCGATCGCGCAACAGGCGGTGCCAAAAGGAAGCGGCCACAACGAGTTCTTGCGCGCCCAATTGGCGATTTCGGAAACGGTGGTGGTAAAGAAGTTGTCCCCAACCGCAGACTCGATAGCCATGCTTTAGTCTCTCTCCGGTGGTGCTTCTGGCAAAGGTCGGATTGCAATAGCGAAGATCATCGTGGTTATCCAGGTTCGATTGGAATCTTATCGCCCGGATAGAGGTGAGTCAAATTAACGGCTTTTCCAAAGGCATTTCCCTTCGCCCTAAGCAGGTCAATCATCCGGGTGTATCACTCCCCACTTGCACTCTAACTTCGCAAATATCCCGAGCGCCATATTTAGTGTCGCGCGAAATCGTTTCTGATAACCGTTGCGCCCTTCATCACGAATTGCACGTGCTGTAACAACGCTGTGTCCTGCACCGGATCTCCCGCTACCGCTACGATGTCGGCAAATTTGCCTGCCACAAGTTCTCCCACTCGATCCGACCAACCCATCAAATCCGCTGCATTCACAAAATTTGGCGGGGGCGGGGGCGGTGGTTGAACGCGCATCTGCGCCATTGGTGACGTCGAAAGTGCTAAAAGTAGGAGCAGTGGCTTCAAGGCCTTTCGCATGATGAATCCTCTCGAACCAGCTTATCCCGTTGGGGTGTTACGACGCCGGTGACGCGAACCCGTCATCCGATGAGGCCCGATGGTATCCTTCCTTTGCGTTGGCGGCAATGCCCACGGTTTGTGGTTCAGGGTTCAGGGTTTTGGGATCGTGGTTCGCGGTTGTGGGTTGAACTCGGAACTCCTGACCCTGAACTCCAAACCCAACTGCGAACCCCGAACCCGGAATCCTGAACCCCGAACCCTGAACCCGGACGTATCCTTTTTCGCCGCTCATCCGTCTTTGCTCATGAAGTCGTTGAACGCTCATCTCGAAAGGGTAAATCATGGACGAACTTTCGCCGGATTTTGCTGAAGAAGTGCGCCAGGCGTGGCACCGCTTTATTCAACGCACCGAACTGTTCCGGCCTGACCTGCATCGCTACTGCCGCTCGCTGACCGGGTCAACGTGGGACGCCGAGGACCTTGTCCAGGATACGCTGCTGCGCGCCTTCGCCAAACTCGGCGAATATTCAAACCCGATCGACAACCCGAAATCATACCTGTTCCGTATCGCGAGCAACCTGTGGATAGACCTCTACCGCAAAGCTGAGCCGCTGGTGCCGGTACCCCCCGCGACAATCGGTCCCGATCAGTCAATGGAGGTTCGCGACGCCGCGCGGCAATTGATCAGTCTTCTGCCTCCGCAAGAACGCGCGGCCGTGGTTCTGAAGGACGTCTTCGATTTTCACATTGATGAGATCAGCGCAATCCTTCAGACGACGGTGGGCGCCATCAAAGCAGCGCTGCACCGAGGCCGTGAGAAGCTCGCCACTCCCAACAGGTCTCAAGTTGCAGCGGGTCCAAGCGAAGCACTGCTCGATCAATTCGTCGACGCATTCAACGCCCGCGATCTGGATCGACTCGCCGCGCTGCTCCGCGCAGAAGCGGTCGCCGAAACAGTCGGCATGGGTACTTCACACGGCCGCGAGCCGATCCGCGACAGCTCTTTGTATTATTGTTTGTTTTTGGAAAAGGGCGAGCCTCGCGCCGAGCGGCAAACATTCGAGGGCGAGCCAATCGTCATCATCTGGTATGCCGATCTGGACGATCCAACCAGACGGGCGGTACGCGAGGTGTTTCGCTTCGAGGAGATCGATGGTCACATCGCTCGTCTATGCTTCTATGGGTTTTGTCCCGAAACAGAGATCGAGATTTTAACCGCCTTGGGAGTTCCCTTCGCACCACTGGGCTACGGCGTGTGGGCGCTGGAATTCCTTCGGCTGCGGAAGGAAAAAGAGTTCCAAGAGTGGAGAGCATCGGAACACCCGGAGTGGGTCGAGAAGAATTGAAACGAATAAATTCGTTACTTGGAAGCGCCGGTCGCCAGAACCAGCCAAGCAGCTGTCGCGGCAGCTTTCTCGTCGGCTCGCCACGGGCTGCCCGCGGATCGCCCCATCTCTGCTAGCTGTGCCTTGATCTTCGCCATTGGCGTCTTCAATTCCTGCTCAGCGGCCGTATCCAGGCTTCGCTCATCGAAACGGCGGCTCGGTAGACCGTTCGCCGCGGCGCCCGCTTCCAGCACCTGACGGAAGAGCACTCCCTCAGCTGCGTGCGCGCGGATGTGAGTGCTGCCGATCTTTTCCAAATTTCGATCGCCGGCTCCGACTACTCCCACAGCGCGCACGACGTAGCCTTCGGTCTCGAGTTCCCGAACCAAACCTCGAATGACTTTCGCCGAAATAGCTTCAATTTTTCTAGTCGTCTTTCGCACCTCGACCTCAGCCTGTGGCCAGGGGAGGTCCAATACTTCGTGATAGGGCTGGACCGTCGCAGGCACCGCTGGATCGCCGGTAATCAGCTCAACTCGCTTGATCACGCGAGGCGCGTCCATCGGCCCGCCGACGACAACCGCTATGGCGCGTGCTGTCTTCGCGCGAAGGCCTATGCTGACTGCCGATGAATTGGTCTTGAGTGCGCCCATTGTACACGCCGTTCAGTCTTGCGGGTGTTTCTGCCTCGGCGGTTGATAGTCTCGAAGTCTTTCGGTCGTGTGCTCACTAATGCTCGGCGCAGCCCCCGGCAGCCATTGGTTCGGAACGGGCTCCGGTAACTTGAGTTGCGTGTCGGTATTTATTCCTGCTTTCGAACTCTTCAATCGGTTGCTGCGCTCAGAGAGCAATCTAAACGGCGTCGAGATCAAAAGGATATGGAACCTGAGTGTAAAAACATTCCAGATGACGAGTGACAAAAAGAGATCTACGAATGAAGTCAGAGCGCCTTTGCCGAGAAGCTTCCAGGAATTACTCACGCTTCTATCTGCTGCGTGAGACTGAGCGTCCTTAAAAACGCGCTCGGCGTATCTGGCGATGAAGTGATCAAGACCAGTGTCTATTCTGGTAAAGAAGTTTGTCGCCGTACCGGAGAGCACTTGCGAGACGGCCTCGAGATTGGTGCCGCAGGAGGCGCAGAATTTTAGTTCGTTCAGATTATCACGTCCGCATGTCGGGCAGAACATTTCTTACCTCGCAGCCGGGGGCCGGATTGCGCGATAGTACGCCCGTTGTTAGGCGTAATCAAGACCGGGAACCGTCAACCGGCCAGAACCGTGAGAACAATCTGCCGCTCGCGCGGCCCGTTGCATTCGACCAACAGGATCCTCTGCCAGGTACCAAGCTGAAGCGCTCCGCCGACGATCGGGATAGTCACGCTCGCCCCAATGATGGAGCTGATCATGTGATCAGGTGCGTGCGAAGGATCGTGCGCATGACGGAATTTGATCTTGGGGATTATCCGCTCCAGCACTTCCATCAGATCCTCATCGGTGCCTTCAATAGATTCACCGGTCGTCAGTCCGGCAGTCGTGTGAGTGACAAAGGCGTTGCAGAGACCCGAGCTGATTCCCGACTGTGAGATGTACTGCTGCGCCTGATCAGTGATGTCCACTACTTGCTTGCTGCGAAGAGTCGAGATAGTGAGTGTGGTCGATGGCATTCTTGATCCTTCAGTCAAGATAGCTCTTGATAGAGGTCCCGGATGTTAAAGTCTTGTGAACAGGGCAACGCTCGGCGATTTCCAGAAGCCGCGCTTTTTGGTCATCAGTGAGCGTTCCTGTTATCGAGATATACCGTTCGATCCGGTCAATCTTACCTTGCGTGCTCACGCACTCGGCGCAGTCCTCGTCGTGAATGCGCGAGTGCCGTAAGCTCACCTCGACTTTTTCAAGAGGCCACTCCTTGCGCTTCGCGTAGAGCTGCAGGGTCATCGCCGTGCATGCGCCCAGCGATGCCAGCAACAGCGAGTAAGGATCGGGGCCGGCGTCGCTGCCACCCGCCTCGCGGCGCTCATCGGCAATAAGGGTGTGTCTTCCAGCGGTGACCTTTTGCTTCAAGTATCCGTCGGATGAAACAATAACTTCAGACATGAGTTGATCCCTCTCACAAGTCGGTGCGGTCAAAAAGAGCGTTACTCGGACTCACCGGTCTCCTTGTTTGACTCTTTTCGATCGCGTTTTGAAGGTCGGTAATACTTCCTCCCTTTCAACCCTTCAGGCAGGCAATCCATCTCTTCAGCCTTTCCCGACTCAAACTCGTGCGCGTACTGGTAGCCTTCGCCGTATCCGAAATGTTGCATCAAGCCCGTCGTAGCGTTGCGCAAGTGCAAAGGCACCGGTTCCCGTTCGGTCTCCACCGCATCTTTCGACGCCGCTGAGTAGGTCGATAGTACTGAGTTGGATTTGGGAGCGGTAGCCAGATAGAGCGTCGCTTGAGTCAAAGCAAGCTTGGCCTCAGGGAGCCCAACGAAGTGAGTCGCTTGCATCGCTGCTACCGCCTGAAGGAGCGCGATCGGATCTGCAAGCCCGACGTCCTCCGAGGCGTGAACAACCAGCCGTCTCGCAACATATAACGGGTCCTCGCCGCCTTCAAGCATCCGCGCCAGCCAATAGACCGCCGCGTCGGGATCCGAGTTGCGAATCGACTTGATAAAAGCCGAGATCAGATTAAAGTGCTCTTCTCCGGCCTTGTCGTATCGAATGGCTGCGCGTTGCATCCCTTCGCGGAGCACTTCTTCGGTGAGGACTCGCGCGCCTATGGAATCGGGTTCAGCAATCGAAACCGCAAGCTCCAGTGAATTGAGCGCGACTCGCGCGTCCCCGGAAGCGTAGACCGCGATCGCCCGCAGGATATCTTCAGTGACATCGACACGCTGGTCGCCCAGCCCTCGCTCCATGTCTTCGAGCGCGACTCTGAGTATCGTCGCGATCTCGTCGGTTGTTAGCTGTTCCAGGACAAAGACCTTTGACCGCGACAACAGCGCCGAGTTCACCTCGAACGATGGGTTTTCAGTGGTGGCCCCGATCAGTATTATCCCGCCGCTTTCGACGTAGTGTAAAAATGCGTCTTGCTGAGCTTTGTTGAAACGGTGAATCTCGTCAATGAACACCACGGTCCGTTTCCCCAGTTTGCGCCGATACTCATCGGCCTCGGACATAACCGCGCGCACCTCGCGAATGCCGGCCGACACCGCGCTGAATGATACGAATCGCGCGTCGGTTTGAGCAGCGATTATCCGAGCGAGGGTCGTCTTCCCGGTGCCCGGGGGGCCCCAGAAAATGAGCGACTGGAAGCGATCCTCCTCAATCATCTTGCGAAGCGCGCGGCCCGGCCCGACGATTTTTTGCTGTCCAATGAATTCATTGAGCGTTCGTGGACGCATCCGGTCGGCGAGCGGTCGGTGGCCTGTTTCGTTTGCTTCCGGATGGACTGTCTGATCGTCAGATGATTCAAACAAGTTACCAGGCTGCTCTTCATTGATTAACGCCTTGCGTGATCTCGGCATAAGTGGCCTCTGCCTTAGAATACTAAGCGCCGGGAGCTTTTAACTGCAACGAGCGGCTGTTGTGCCTCATCTGATCAGATTGAGGAGTCGGAGGGTGATGTGCACTAGAGGAGTTGGCGCAACTATTTCCGATTCCGCCCGCTAGCTAAAGGGAAGCCTTCGTTGACAGGCGTCGGAACACTTTGTTAGCGTTTAAGCTTGCGCGGTTAGCAACAACGGCCTCCGTATACAGCACTATATGTTTAGGAAACGAGTCGACGTGAAAAACACTCGATATTGCTCGATCCTTTTAATTGCAATGGCGGCTTTGCTCGGATCGGCTTGTGTTCGGAAAGTGAACGTCAACGAGCTTCTGCCTGTAAAAGAGCCATTGACAACTGACCAGCTCATAGGCCGGATCAACTCTTACAGCGCAATTAACACATTTTCAGCGCAAGCCAACGTAACAGTTTGGAATTACTTTACCGGAGAGGGAGCGAAAGCCGACGAATTCCCGAGCGCCACGGGCCTGATCCGATTCAAGCGGCCTGAAGATACCCGTATGAACGTGACCTTCATCGGCGCAAGGGTGGCGGAAATGGTAAGCGACGGACAAAAGTTCAAGTTGGCGGTGTATCGACCGCAAGAAAAGCGTCGCTTCATCTACGGCAGCAACCTGACTGACATCGAGCGGATGAACCCAAGCGATATCAAAGAAACCAAAGACCCGCAGTTAACAAAAGCGGGCGGGCTCGTGAACATGCGCCCGCAGCACATCACCGACTCGTTTTTGATCAGGCCCATCACTGAGACCGATCGGCCTAACGCTTTTCGCGAAGAGGTCCGGCAGGTCGAAGCGGACACCCGCCCGGGAAAGAAGAATCGGCTGGTCGAGCGAAGCTACTATGTAGTGTACGTGCTCGAGCGGGACGAAAAAGACCAGGTCAAGTTGCGGCGCAAGTTCTGGTTCGATCGAACTCAAGCCGGCACTCCTTTAGTACGCCAGCAGACGTTTGAGAATGGCGTCGGGAGGCTTGCCAGCGATGTCACTTATTCGGACTGGTTCACTGCCGCCGATAGCAATGCCTCGTTGCCCGCACGCGTAATCATCGACCGGCGCAATGATGGATACCGCCTGGATCTCCGTATTGTGACTGATACTGTCGAGGTAAACGCCGAATTGCCGACCACTACGTTCGATCTGGAGAACACAGAGAAACTGGAAGAAGTGAATCTCGATGCGCCTCATAAGGCTTCGACCGAACCGCCTCGCAAGCCGCCGCTTCTCAGCCCGTAAACAGATAATGGACAGCCTCATCGCCGCAAATATCAGCCAGCGTCCGCTGCGCACGGCAATCAGCATCATTGGAGTTGCGCTTGGAGTGGTGTTAGTCACTCTGTTTGTAGGGCTCGCGCGCGGTATGATGCGTGATGCCGCCCAGCGCCAATCCAACGTCGATGCGGAGGTGCGCTTCTTGCCGGGCGGCAATATCACACTCGCGGGTAATCCTCTGATGCTGCAGGCGCGATACGCGGATGCGATCCTGCACGGCGTTCAGCCTACAACCGAAGATCCCGATCTCGATCCCAAGCCCTCAATCACAGGCGTTGCGGCCGCGTCGCCGGTAGGCGAATACGTGCAGGGGAGCGTTGCGGGGCTCGGTTTCGAAATGGTGGATGGCCTGGACTATCCGAGCTTTATCCAAACGACTCACCTGACTCTTGTCGAAGGACGGGGGCTCGGCGATGGCCGCACGCCAGGCTCTGAATACGAAGCGATCGTCGATCGTTACTACGCTGATAGCGGTAAGGACGTCGACGGCAACCCGGTTCAAATAGGCAGCAGAATTACGGTGCTCGGCCACGATTTCACTGTGGTGGGAGTCTACGAGCCATCGGTGCTCGCGCGAGTGAAGATACCGCTGAACACGATGCAACAGCTACTGGGAGGCGCCGAGAACTGCACATTTGTGATGGTGAAGTGTGAAAACCCCGAGCTTGCCGATCAGGTGATCGAGGAATTGAGACGCTACTATCCCGGCAATCACGTGATTTCGACAAGCGAGTTACCTGCGCTCTATTCGCAAGGGCTTGTGCCGGTCGAGATTTTCCTGAATGTCGTCATTGGGCTCGGTCTGGTTATAAGCGTCCTGGTAATCCTTTTGGCGATGTACACGACGATCATTGAGCGAACTCGTGAAATCGGGATCTTGAAAAGCCTCGGCGCATCGAAGCGATTCATAATCTTGACCATTGAGAAGGAGGCGGCGCTGATCAGTGTTTTCGGTGTCGCGTTTGGCTTTGTGATGGCGGTTATCGGCAAGCTCTTACTGGAAGCAAACACCAGATTGATGATCGATCTGCAGCCAAAGTGGTTGTTGATTGCGGCGCTGATAGGAATTGTGGGAGGTATTCTGGGCGCGATCTACCCGGCGATGCGCGCCGCCAACCTCGATCCAGTCGAAGCGATAAGTTATGATTAGGCAGGTAGTCCGTAGTCAGTAGTCCGTGGTCCGTAGCCCAATCTTGAGTTGATCTTTAACTACGGGCTACTGACTACGGACTACGGACTACTGACCACGAACCAACTATGAAGCCAGTTCTGGAAACGATCGATCTCGAGATGGTCTATCACGTCGGTAAGTTGGACGTGCCCGCGCTGCGGGGAACCACTTTGCAGATCGGGTCGGGCGAATATGTCGCGATAATGGGCCCGTCGGGCTGTGGCAAGTCTACGTTCCTCCACATCGTCGGGGGAATGCTCAGGCCCAGCTCGGGTCGCGTGATCATTGAAGGCGAAGATCTTACCGCGATGACCGACTCAGAACGCACGGATTTGCGTCGCCGGAAAATCGGATTCGTGTTTCAACGCTTCAACCTGTTTCCTACTCTGACTGCCGAAGGTAACTTGAAGCTGGCTGAGCGAATCTACTCGGGAAAGAACAATCAAGACCCAGCACGCAGACACGAGGTACTCAGGCTGCTTGGCCTCGAAGACAAGATGCATCATAAACCGCTGGAACTTTCCGGAGGCGAGCAACAGCGGGTTGCCATCGCTCGCGCGGTGATCAATCGACCGGCTATACTTCTTGCGGACGAGCCGACCGGGAATCTGGACACCGAGAATTCCGACATCGTTCTCAATATGCTGGGCCAGCTCAACAAGGAACTCCATCAGACGATCATAATGATCACTCACAACGCCGAAGCCGCCGCGCGCGCCGATAGGATCATCGAGATGCGAGACGGACACGTGGTCCGCTCGAGCAGTCCGGCAGAAATGGTTCGGTGACTATTATGAAGATCGTACTCCGCACTCTAAAGAAAACCCTTTTTTGGTCGTACGAGAGAGGAAGTTGGCAATATGACCTGATGTGCGTGCTGATTCTGGCCTTTATCTTCTTCGCGCCAAACAACGTTTTTGACAGCAGGCGTGTATCAAGACCACTCATCGTTCGAAGCGAGGAGATCGGACAGATAGATCCGAACGACATCCTAGCAATGGAGAAACGACTGCGGCAGAACGGCCACGCGGTGACGGTCTCGCGCATCGAAAAAGCTGAAGATAGTTCCGGTGAGAACATCTATGTGGTCTGGCTGAAATAAAGAATCTGTCCCGGGAGCAAGAAGCAAAGATGAAACGAAGTATTCAAATAATTTTGGTTATCGCTATTTTTGCGGCGGCGTCCATTTCCGCGCCGGCGGCTCGCCTGAATGGAAAGCTGGATGAGGTGCTCGCAAACATGGAGCGAGCCGCTCGCTCAATTAAGATGATTGAAGCCGAGATGCGTCAGGAAAAGCGCGATATGCAGATAGGCGGAAAAGAGGTCTACAGCGGAAAGATCTTTTTCCAACACTCAGGCAAGGATCGCGACAAACTCCGAATAAACTACTCGATACCCGAGGGCCAGGTCGTCGCGGTAGTGGGCGACAAAATCACGCTGTATCAGCCGGCCATAAAGCAGGTCATCTTGACCACCCGTCAGGCACAGGCTTCGCAGAATCAGGAGTTCTCGTTCATAGCGACTCCATACAAATCCGTGCCCGAGCTGAAGAACCAGTACAACATCGTGTATGCAGGAGATGAACAGGTTGGATCATCCTCGACAGCTAAACTCGAATTAACCCCGAAGGGCGCGTCTTCAGCCAAGAAACTTACACTGTGGGTGGATCAATCGGCGTGGCTTCCAATCAAGTACCAAGTAATCGAGAAGAACAACAACGTTACTACTTTTAGCTTGAGCAATTTGAAGCAAAGCGGTGGGGCTTCTGATGGAACGTTCAACGTTTCCTGGCCCAAAGACACTAAAGTCGTTCGCCGCTAGTGTTGGGTCTTCAGAGTTCGATGAATTAATCGAGAAGGTCAGAGCTAACCGACCGTGTTAGCATCACAACTCTACAAAGCATAGAGAAGCAGAATCAGGCTTCCCAGCACGGCAACAGCAACAAGCCAGAAGACCAGCTCGTGCAGGACAAACCTTCCGCGCGGGTACTCAGGCCGGGCTTTCTTCAGTTTTCGGTGCTTCAACCGCAACGCCGAATGCGACATCAGTACGCCGAGTACCAGCGCACCCAGAGCCAGGAGTCGCAGCGGCCAGAGGAAAAACAACCATTGCATCTCAACAAGCAGAAGGAGCGGTATTCCCAGTCCAAAGCAGGCCGCCGCGCCCATCAGCAAGCCGGCAAGATCCGGATCCCCGACCGGTATATTCAAGGTCCCCGCCCTGGATGCAGCCTCCGGGTCGAACGCCATGGATGAGACGTAAGCAGCGCGGTTTGGCCGACGCTGTTCGTCGTAGGCCTTTCTAGTCTCGGCGTTGGTCAAAATGTCATGCGCCTCGTTCAGAGACTTCATTTCTTCGTCACTTCCGCCGCCGTCGGGATGGCGCTTGCGAGCCTCGCTGCGAAAGGCACGATCGAGGTCCTCCTTGCTTGCATCCTGGCTCACACCGAGAATTCGATAGTAGTCTATTTTGGAATCGAATTTTCGAACCGCCATCAGCCGTATTATAGATTTTCGTCAAAGTCAGGCAATAGCGAGTCGAATGTCTTATGAACGTTTCTATACGCATGCCAGTACCTAGAACCTGGTTAGATCGAAACAGCTCCACGTCGAACGCCCGGCCCGCTTCGTGATATATTGACGCGCATGGCAGTCACACCTAAAGACGCAGCCGCGATCATTCTGTTGAAAGGCCGAGAGGACCCAAACGTTTTCTGGGTCAAACGCAGTCCGAAGCTAAAGTTCATGGGCGGGTTTCACGCTTTCCCAGGCGGCCAACTCGATAAAGAAGACAGCGGAATCACTGTTCTCGGCTGCAGCGGAGACGAGGCAGTGATGCGCTGCTGCGCGGTCCGCGAGTTCTTTGAGGAGACCGGCGTGCTGCTGGCGCGCGGCGCCGAGCGGTTATCAATCGCAGAGATCGCCGCCAAACGGCGCGCGCTGGCGGAAGCCGCAAAGAGCTTCAAGCAGATTCTCGAAGAAGACCAGCTTCAAATAGACGGCGCCGATTTCCAGCCGGCTGGGAGATGGGTCACACCCCACTTCGCGCCTCGGCGATTCGACACCTGGTTTTTTCTGGCGTGGATGCCGGAAGGCCAGGAGGCGCTGATCGAGACCGGAGAGCTTGAAACCGGCGAGTGGATAAGGCCGGGCGAAGCGTTCGAGAAGTGGCAGCACGCCCAAATCATAATGGCTCCCCCGACTCTGCACATCATCCAAACCCTCGCCAGGCACGCCCATCAGATCGACGATTTGCCATCGGCCCTCACCGCTATCCCCGAAGCGAAGCATGGGATGGTGCGGCGCATCGAGTTTCGGCCAGGCATTTTTCTCTTTCCGGTTCGTACGCCCACGCTTCCGCCGGCCACGCATACAAACTGCTACATCATTGGGGGCGAGGAGGTCGTCGTCATAGATCCAGCTTCGCCTTATGAAGAGGAACAGCGGGAGCTGGATACGTTTCTGGATGCACTTATTTCAGAGGGTCGGCGAGTGAGAGAAATAATACTGACTCATCTTCATTCCGATCACATCGGGGGAGCGGCGCATCTCCGGACCCGCCTCGGAGTTCCAGTCGCCACGCACCGATTGACCGCCGAGCGGGTCAGCCACACAGTGATTGTCGATCGACTCATTGAAGACAATGACCTGATCGAGATCGAAGGCGCGCCCGGCTGGAGGCTTCGAGCGCTTCATACGCCCGGTCACGCGCGCGGGCATCTGTGCTTCTACGAAGAAAAAACCGGCGCGATTCTGACCGGCGATCTTGTTGTGGGCGTCGGCACGGTAGTCATTGATCCGCCCGAAGGCAACATGCTGGATTATTTCGCCTCGCTTAACCGGCTGTTGGCGTTGCCTAACCTGTCGGTGCTCTTTCCCGCGCACGGCCCGGCGATAGGAGCGGCTCGCGAGAAGATCGAAGAGTACGTGGAGCATCGGACCCTGCGCGAGAACAAGATCCTCGCTGCAGTTCGCGCCGGCGCGGGATTGCCACACGAAATTGTCGAAGCGGCTTACACCGACGTGCACCCCTCGATGTATGGGTTGGCAGAACGGTCTACGGTTGCGCATCTCGAAAAACTAGAAGATGAAGGTAGAATCACCGGCCACAAGGGCCAATACCGGATAGTTCAGTAGTGTGCTCCGGCGGCAGAGAGCAGGGTGTGCCAGTTAGGTACGATTGAAAGGATGCGACAGAGACTGATTACTTTCTGGTATGTACGCGAAATGAGACGGGTGAATGGAAGGTCATTTGGTTTAGGCTTTCGGTGGTGATGGTTTCTTATGCCCTCTTGAATTAATATGTCTGGATAAGTACGCACTAGAAACTGAACTGATTTACTTCTTCATTGTCAGAGAACCAGCGGAGGTCTGCGCCTTCAACGACACGACTGAGAAAATCTTGCTGGGCGCAGAATTCTCTCATTACTCGCATAAAGAAGTAATGGTCGAAATCAACATACTTAGAGTAAGGATAGTCGACGTTGGATTGCTCCCAACGAGGTGCAAGCCCAGCTAAAGCGAGATAATTGGCATAGTTCAATAATGTTGCCGTAACTGGATCATCCGCCGAACCCAACAGCGTTAACGCTTCTTGGAGCCTTATTAATTTGACCACACTTTTGTCGTTTCTTATCCTCTCAACAAAAGAAACTGAGAGATTCAGAATAGATGCCAAGACACCATACAGCCGTTCTTCGTCGAGTGTTTCACTCACCGAGACCAGTCGCTGACTTGCCCTAACTTTCATCATCAAGTTATTAAACTCTGAAGTATCTTCGTTTCTAAGCACCACTCTTAGAAAATCTGGCCGCTCGCAAAAATTCTTCACAGTGGTGAGAAAAAAATGTAAATCAAAGTCAGTGATCGGAAGCTCGATAGGGCTGTCAGTCTGGAGGCAACCAATAACCACGTAGTTAGCGTGATTCAAGAGTTGATCAAGCATAAGATGATCCTTGGACTCTTTGAGCAGTTGCATTGCTTCACCCCACCGGGTTAGATCGGCTTTCTGTTCCATAGTCTCTCCTAACTCTTTGGCACTAGTTTGCTATAGTCTAGGTTGACTACGTCCGGCGGAAGGAATTGTTGTACAGCATCGCTGATGTGCCCCGTGAATAGATTCGCCAAAGCATCTATACCAACAACTGTCCAAGGCGGCCAACAAATACGTGTTCTCCATTTGTACCAACTAATCGGTGGGCACTCCAAGAGCCCTTGGTCAACTTTTCCAGCCTGGACGCCTCCGCTTCAAACAAATCTGCTTTGGCTTTTGCCGTTCCCTGTAAGGATTTCACTTTTTCGATTGCCTCACGGAAAAGCTCTCGGCTGGTCAAGTGATGCTATCCTTTCTGCTCCGCCTGACCGCCTTTCCCAATAAGTGGTGGTTTGCATCAGAATCCTTTGCTGCGTCCCTGGTCTAACTCGGCAAGCCCTTTCAGGAGTTGTGACTTGAGTGTACAGCAAAACAACAAACCAGGATAGGGGGCAGAGTCTCCTAACTGAGACCGCCTGCTTGCAAGCAAGCCTCTGTAAACGTGGTGCACATAGCACATATAACCAACAGTGCAAGAACTTAGTGCCTTTCGCGACTTTCGCGCCGAGACAAAGAACTGATTTGGGTTTAAACTGGGATGCCGATCAGGAAGATAACGTTAGCAAGGCTATTACCGTGGAAACACGCGAAGCCGAAGCATCATCTTTTAAATCAGCACGCGACCCAGGCTTCATTGCCTACGTAACGCAAACAGCGAGCAATTGACGAGCATGAGGGGCGGATTTCACGGTTGCGCGCTGAAACCCATGTTAGTGGAATAGATTCAGGAGGAGCTTCACCTGGAAGATAATCTACGAACTGCTTGAGCACCTTGTTAACCATCGCACAAAGGGTCTCGGTCGTTCACGGACCCATTCAACTAACTTAGCGACCTAACAACTGTTTTGAACGACATCGTCATACCTCGAAACACTCTCATCGTTCTCTGCGGCCCGGCCGGGAGCGGGAAATCGACCTGGGCGGCGAAACATTTCGTACGCACTCAAGTGGTCTCGTCCGACGAATGTCGCGCCCTGGTGGGGGACGATCCAGCCGATCAGAGCGTGACGCAACAGGCGTTCGACTTGCTGTACTTCATCATCGAGAAGCGTTTGATGATTGGCAGGTTGACGGTCGCCGACGCCACAAACTTGAAGCGAGAACACCGCAGGGCTCTGCTTCGCATCGCGAGGCGGTTTCGCTTCAATGCCGCGGCGATTGTGTTCAATGTGCCGATTGAGGTCTGTCTAAGCCGCAACACTTCGAGGGATCGCAAAGTCCCTCAGGAAGCATTGATCGAACAGTACTCGCTGCTCGAAAGAACACTTCGAACAATTGAGAAGGAGGGCTTTAATTACGTCCGGGTGCTGAACGAGAAGACTCAATCAAACCTGGCAGTGAGGTTCGGCAGATAACTCAGTCTCCGGTCTCGACGACAGGCTCCTTGATCGGGATCCCGCGCATTGTTCGCCGCCAGTGGAAGATCGAGTCTATCAATACGATCACCATGCAAGTCATCATTATTGCGGTGAGCGTTGCGTTGAGATAACCGCGAACCGCAGTCTCGGGCTTCGAGGCCTCGACAAGGAAGTTGTCGAAGATCGAACGCCACCCAGCGGTCAACGTCGTGGTAGCGACAAACGCCAGTGGAGTAATTGTCACCCAGGCGTATTTGGCTCGGCCCGCATTCATGATTACCGTCGTCCCCACGCAAAGCGCTATCGCAGCGAGCAGTTGGTTGGCGATTCCAAACATAGGCCAGATCGTCGATATCGAACCGGTCCGAATAAAGTACGCCCAGCCCGCGACGATAAGCGCTGAGGTTATGATCGCGCCCGGCATCCAGTCGGGCCGTTCGAGAGGTTTGTGAAACCTCCCGAGAAACTCCCCGAGCATGAATCTGGCGACACGTGTGCCGGTATCAATCGTCGTAAGAATGAAAAGGGCTTCAAACATTATGGCGAAGTGGTACCAGTACTTCATCAGCCCGCTCATTCCGGGCAGCCCGGAAAATATTTGGGCGATGCCCACCGCCAGCGTGACCGCCCCGCCAGTACGCCCACGCAAGTTCTTCTCTCCCGTCTGCTGCGTCAACTCCTCGAGCTTCTTTTCGTGGAGATCGAAGGCTTCCGTGCTGTTGGTCTCGACAAACTGAACGTAATTTGTCCGAGCCCGGTCGACGTTGATTGAGAAATAGTCACCCGGCAAAAGCGAAGTGGCTGCGATCAGCGCTACCACTCCGACCAGCCCCTCCATAAGCATGCTCCCATACCCGATCATTCGCGCGTCGGTTTCCCGATTCAGCATCTTGGGTGTCGTCCCCGAGCTGATCAGCGCATGAAAACCCGATATGGCGCCGCAAGCAATGGTGATAAAGACGAACGGGAAGAGCTTCCCGGGAATTATTGGACCGCCGCCCGCCACGAAAGGAGTCGTAGCCGGCATATGAAGCCGGGGCGCGACTACGAGCACCCCGATGATCAGAAACGCAACGGTGCCGATTTTCATGTATGAGCTCAAGTAGTCGCGCGGGCATAACAGCATCCACACCGGCAGGACTGAAGCGATAAAGCCGTACCCAGCCATCAGGTAAGTGATCGTGCTCTCGGAAAACGTGAAGCTTGGACCAAAAGAGGATTCGGCGATCCGGCCGCCGAGGACCACTGCGATGAACAGACCAATCACACCGATAATTGTCGCTTCAGTAATCTTGCCCTTGCGGAAGCGATACATGTAAAGCCCCATGAAGAGAGCGAGCGGGATGGTGAAGCCGACGGTAAATGTGCCCCAGGGGCTTTCCCCCAGCGCCTTGACGACCACCAGCCCGAGCCCGGCGAGGGCGATGATGACTATGAAAAGAATCGCGATGCCGGTGATCAGTCCGGAGAGCGGGCTTATTTCAGTGCGCGCGATCTCGGCGAGGGATTTTCCTCGTCTGCGCACCGATGAGGCGAGAATGATGAAGTCGTGTACGGCTCCGCCCAGGACGACCCCGATCACCAGCCAAAGAAGCCCGGGCACAAATCCGAACTGCGCCGCGAGCACCGGTCCCACCAGCGGACCGGCGCCGGAGATCGCGGCAAAATGATGACCGAACAGCACCCACTTGTTCGTGGGGTAGTAGTTGTGCCCGTCATACATTGTATGCGCGGGGGTCTCGTGCTTATCGTCCAGCACCATGACTCTCGCTGCCAGAAACGCGCTGTAGTATCGATAGCCGATGGCCAACACGCACAGCACGCCAATCATGATCGGAAGTGCACTCATGCGGTCTCCTCTGGTAGTCGTTTTAGAGCGGCAGAACTGAATTAGTGTTCGTTTGCGAGGCTGATGCTACGGGAAGAAAACGAGGTGTGTCAACAAAGACCCTCGTCTTTCTCTACACCGAGTCACATTTGAGACTTGACTTAGTTCCAGGTGGTAAGTATGTTAGTGCTTACTTACTTGGACCCACAAGGAGCGGATAAATGTCAGTGGCATTACCCCAGAAACCGCATCCGACGCGGATGCGCGCGGAGACCAGAAGAAAGCAGATTGTCGCGGTCGCGGCAGAACTGTTTGCCAGCCGCGGCTTCAGCGGCACAACAACCAAGGAAATAGCCGAGGGAGCCGGAGTCAGCGAGGCTATCATTTTTCGGCACTTCGCCAGTAAGGAACAGCTCTACGCCGCGATTCTTGACTACAAGGTCAAACAGGGCACCGAGCGAATAAAGGCGCAGCTGGAGGAAGCTGCAAGCCGAAAGGATGACCGCGCGTTCTTCGGTTCACTGGCTTTGGAGATGCTCGATTTTCACTGCAAAGACCGGACGTTTATGAGGCTGTTGCTGTTCAGCGCGCTCGAGGGACACGAGCTGTCCAGCATCTTCTTCGATTCGACCGCTCGCGATATAAAAAACCATATTCGTAAATACATCAAGCAGCGCAGTTCAGACGGCGCCTTCCGAGCGATAGACCCGGCTGTGGCGGCGCGCGCATTTGTCGGCATGGTACTGCACCAGGTCCAAGCTCGCACCATTTTCAAGGACGACGATTTGAAGC
>JBASRM010000202.1:0-2129 GCA_049273835.1 Blastocatellia bacterium
ATTGCTACTGATCTATTGGTACTGATCTATTGCTACTGATCTATTGCTACTGATCTATTGCTACTGATCTATTGCTACTGATCTATTGCTACTGATCTATTGCTACTGATCTATTGCTACTGATCTATTGCTACTGATACAAAACATCGACCGCGTATCCACTCGAGGCGAACATTCCTTCTAATAGCTCGCGAGCGCTTTGGCGCGCAGTCTCCGTTAAATTCAATTCGCGGCTTGCCTTCTCCAATTGTTCCCGAGCACGTTGGAACAAAGCGTCACGATCGGACGCATTGAAGGGATTCCACAACCCCCGTTGTTCATCGTAGGTCTTTAACTCCGTGATCTCGATCCCAAGAATTCCTGGCTGAGGCAAGGTGATTGTTATCCGTTTGGCCGCTTCATCGACCTGCACTGAGTTACCAGCGTCGAGGTTGATTCCGGCAAGGATTTTTCCGGTTACTACTACCAGTGACCGTTTTGTCGAACCGTACCAGGTATCCTCGTAGATGATCACATCGCGTAGGGTGGTCTCGCTCGAGACCAGCTTCGCAACCTTCTGTACTCTTTCGACGACGACGGAATGAGTTACCGTTGTGTTGTTGAGCTGCCCCACTGTTATGCGGCTCACTAACCACACCACACCCCCGACACTGACCAATGCCCCAATAACTGTCCCAAGTATTACCCACCATAACCGTCGCCGTCGGGCGCTCTTGCCCTTTGCATCAACCATAATCGTTCACTCCTCGTCTGTGCTACGCGACCAACCGTCGTCATCCAGTCGAAACAGCTCTGTTTTCGTTCCGATAAAAGTTCCTTGCTGGGGCTCCCATTCCAGCCGCTCGATCGAGATGTCCTGACGCGCAATGCGAATCACGTTGAAGGAATTCGCTTCGCCTCTGCCACGCGTCGAAGCTGCAGTGCCTGCCTGCACCACCAGCGCCGAATCCCCACCCACTTTATACCGCTTAGCCGTGTTACTGGTATGACTGATGTGAAGATGGCCCGCGAGAAAAACGTCTGCACCGCACTTAGACAGCGCTTTCATCGCCATCTCCGCGCGTCCGACCAGATCATCATCGTCATGGCCTTCAGGCACATCGAACGGGTGATGGGTGACGACGATCTTGATAACCTCTGGGGCCAAAGCGCAGAGCTTCTCTCGAAGCCAGCCGACCTGTTCCTGGTTGATGCGGCCACCCTTGAATGTCAGAGAACGCGCAGTGTTGACCCCAAGAACAGCGACCTCCTCATCCGCATAAAAGGGCAGCATGTCGGGTGTAATGTATCGACGATACTTGTCCAGCGGACGAACGAAACGGAATAAGATGTTGTGCAAAGGGATGTCGTGATTGCCGGGGACGATTACTTGCGGATGCGGAACCGCGTCCAGAAAGGCGCGGGCCGCCTTGAACTCACGGACGCGCGCGCGTTGGGTCAGGTCACCGGAGACGGCAACCACATCCGGTTCGGCGTCGTTGATCGCCTGAATCA
Organism: Blastocatellia bacterium; assembly: GCA_049273835.1. Taxonomy (GTDB): domain Bacteria; phylum Acidobacteriota; class Blastocatellia; order UBA7656; family UBA7656; genus Onstottus_A. The sequence continues at coordinate 1,495 of JBASRM010000202.1, forward strand.
GCGGCTTGATGATCGCAGGGTCTACGCGACCGAAATGTATGTCAGAGAGATGCACAAGCTTTCGCATCCGAGATTCCCTCTTCACTCGGTCGGTTCGGGGTTTTCGGTACGAGAACGCGCAGCGCACCCGGACGGATGCGGTAGTGAAGTGGAGACGGCATCAGCGCGACTTCACCGTCAGTGGCGACTCGCACAAGTCGTCGACGCGTCTCTACCCGGGTCTCATTCGTAGTCATCGTTTCTAAGTCTCCCGCGTCTCGTAGGCGTCCTAACAAAACGCGCAGCGCAAGCCGGAGCAAGCCGAACCTCCCGATGCTGTTGGTGACGTACAGGCTCAGCACCCCAGCGTCCACTCGAGCGCGAGTGCCGACGTTAAAACCCTCCATCTCATAAACGTTATTGCCGATAAAGACGAACGGCGTGCGGGTGAAAAAGACTTCACCGTCGACGATCAACCGCACATCGACAAAAGGATAGCGTCGCAGAACCGCGAGACCGGCCCAGAGATACGCTGGCCACTTGCCGACTCCGAGCCTTTGCTGTCTCTCTCGATGGCGGACGATGCGCGGATACAGCCCGAGACTGGAATTATTCAGGAAGATGCGGTCGTTGACCTCGCCGACGTCAACCTGCAC
>JBASRM010000203.1:0-2999 GCA_049273835.1 Blastocatellia bacterium
ATAATGATCACCGACGGCAAGCCTTCGGCGATGACGACCGAAGGCGGACGCATCTACAAGAACCCGATGGGTCTGGATCCGCTGATCTTGCGCGAGACATTCCGCGAAGTGGCTGCCTGCCGCCGAAGCGGAATAATGATCAATACGTTCATGCTTGCTGATGACTATTACCTTGTAGACTTCGTAAAGAAGGTAACAGAAATTTGCCAGGGAAAAGCTTACTTCACCACGACAATGACCCTCGGGCAGTACATCTTGATGGACTATCTGAGAAGGCGAACGAAGCGAGTACACTAGTCCGGCCCTTACCGGGGAACCGATGAATAACAAACCGATCACCAGGCGGCAACTGCTCGAGGTTGGGGCCGCCGCCACTGCGGGAGCTATCTTGAATACAATCGATCATCCGTCCAGTCACGCGGCTAACGATGCGTCAATTGAGGGCTCAACGGCAGGCACAGGTCCATCGAAGCTCTCAGGGCTCGCTGCCGAATACGATCAGTACGACGGGCTGGGGCTCGCTGAACTTATTGCGAAGCGGCAGGTCACTCCATCCGAACTACTAAACGCCGTCAGGCGGCGTCTCGAGGCGGTCAATCCCAAGATAAACGCTGTCGCGCAACTGTTCTTTGATAAGGCGGAATCACAGATCAAGCGCGGTCTGCCGGACGGGCCGTTCAAGGGCGTTCCGTTTGTCCTCAAGGACCTCGGCCAGCACATGGCCGGAACGATTACTTCCTACGGCAGCCGGGTGTTCAAGGACAATACGCCGGATTATGACAGCACACTGGTTGCTCGCTACAAGCAGGCCGGTCTTGTGATATTCGCGAAGACAACCTCGCCGGAGTTTGGGCTGACCACAACAACCGAATCAGCGCTGTTTGGAAAGACGCGCAATCCATGGAACCTTGAGCTCACTAGCGGCGGTTCCTCCGGCGGTTCGAGCGCGCTGGTCGCGAGCCGCGTTGTCCCGATGGGACACGGCAGCGACGGCGGAGGATCAATCAGGATCCCGGCCTCGTGCTGCGGGCTATTCGGCTTAAAGCCAACGCGCGGGCGAGTGCCGCTTGGTCCGGCTCAATTCGAAGGCTGGAACGGATGCTCTCATCATCACGCGCTGACCATTTCTGTTCGGGACAGCGCGGCACTCCTGGACATATCGGCGGGCGCGGAATTGGGTTCTCCTTACTTTTCGCCGGCGCCGGCGCGCTCGTTCCTGAAGGAGGTCGGCGCTGAGCCCGGCAAGCTTCGGGTCGCCCTTGCAGTGGCGACTCCTGCCGGGACTCCCCTCGATCCGGAGTGCCGGAAGGCGGCGCTTGAAGCCGCGAAGCTTTGTGAGAGTCTGGGTCACAAGATCGAGGAGGCGCAGGCGCCGATAGAAGACCGATGGATGCGGAACGCTTTCCTGACCGTGCTGCGAGTCTCATTGGCGCGCACGCTTGATGACGCTGCGAAGCCCCTGGGCCGCTCAGTGACCGATAAGGACGTGGAACCGGTGACGTGGTTGATTGCGCAGGCAGGACGCGCGGTCAGCAGTGTGGATTATTCGCGGGCGATCGCGGCGATGCATCAGGTTGGGTTGGCGATGGCGAAGTTCCACCAGACCTACGACGTGGTATTGAGTCCCACGCTTGCGAGACCCCCGGTTGCGCTGGGGGTGCTGAGCTTGTCACCGGCGAGCGTAGCGGCTTACACAAAAGATGTCACCGAGTTCGGGCCGTACACTGCGCTTTACAACGTTACCGGGCAGCCTTCAATGTCAGTGCCGTTGCACTGGTCTCCGGACGGCTTACCGATTGGAGTGATGTTCTCGGGAAGGTTCGGGGATGACGCGCTGCTGCTTCGACTGGCGGCTCAGCTTGAGAAGGCCAAGCCCTGGGCGGGGTTAAGGCCGCGGTTGTAGTTCTCCGTCGGATCAAGGCTTGCAAACTTCGGGTGCTCGGTGTGAATAATAACGTCGGATTCGGTTGATTGGGTGTCGCCAAGCTCCCTGCTCTTATGGACAGGTCGACTGATCGGGAGATTAATGTCAGCGTGCTAACAAAACTGAAGATTCGAAACTTCAAGCGCTTTGACGAGGTCGAAGTGGACCTTGGTAAAGCCGTTGTATTGATCGGCCCTAACAATTCCGGCAAGACCACCGTCCTACAGGCGCTCGCACTTTGGGACATTGGCGTCCGCAGATGGAACGAGAAACGAAAGGGCAAGACATCTCCCGAGAAACGGCCAGGCGTAACGGTAAATCGCCGGGACTTGGTATCGCTTCCGGTACCAGACGCAAATCTACTATGGCGGGATCTGCACGTCCGTCACGTACGTAAGGCGCAAGAGGGCGGAGGAACAAAGAATATTTGCGTCGAGATCACCGTAGACGGTGTGAGCCGCGGCAGGGAATGGTCGTGTGGGCTCGAGTTCGACTATGCGAACGAGGAATCCTTTTACTGCAGGCCGCTTCGGTTAGATGTTGAAGGAAACAGCCGAATGCCGGTGCCCGAGGGAGCGGAGAACGTACGTGTGGCTTTCCTGCCGCCGATGTCTGGACTCGCTGACCGCGAATTCCTGAAACAACCGGGAGAGATAGGGGTTCTAATTGGTCAGGGCCAGACAGCTCAAGTTCTGCGCAACTTGTGTTTTCAGATCATCCAGGATAAAGGCTCGGGACACTGGAACAAGTTGGTGGAGCATATTCGCGAACTCTTTGGAGTTGAGTTACTAGAGCCGCGTTACCTTGCTGAACGCAGTGAGATCACGATGGCGTACGCCGACGAGCGTGGAAATAGTCTTGATCTGTCGTCGTCAGGGCGAGGGTTACAGCAGACTCTTCTGTTGCTTGCCCATCTTTACGCCAACCCTGGAGCGACGCTGCTTCTCGACGAACCCGATGCGCACCTGGAGATTCTGCGCCAGCGGCAAACATACAACCTTTTGATTGAGGTCGCAGAGCAGCAAGGTTCGCAGATCATCGCTGCAAGCCATTCCGAAGTTGTGCTGAATGAAGC
>JBASRM010000210.1:0-4054 GCA_049273835.1 Blastocatellia bacterium
AGCTTTATCTTACCGCGTAGAAGCCAACGTCCAACCGTAAACCGTGGATCTCGAAGTCAAAACCGCAAGCTGAAGCTTGAACTCAAAACAGCTGCTTGAACTCAAAACTTCCTTGACCACCGGAGGGTGATTGTCGCGCAATTATCACTCTCGCACAACTATTAGTCGCGAACTGTTTGGACAAAAAAAAAGCCCGCCAGTTAGCGGGCTAGAGTAAAGGGTTGCCATGATGCTAAAAGTCGTAGGGGCTAATCACGATACGACGCCCTCGCGTCAAGCTCTGAAATCCTGTTGAGGTTCACGATCATCGATAAGGCAAGCTCGGTGCCACCGAACGCCAATACCCTGGCCGCTGTCTAATGTTCCACTTCCAAAAACGTTCAGCTTGAACACACGAGCCGGGACGCCCATGACCCGGTCACAATGATTGAAAACCACGACACCGTTGGGTCAATTGTGGAAAGCCGCTTGATTTTAATGCCCGCATTCTATGAAATGTGCGGGCGTATGGCTACGCACCATGCGGAATATGAAGAGGTCGCGCGCGAACGGGAGCCTTTGATGCCGAAATCTGGCTGGGATAAAAAGAACTGGGTTAGCCTGATACCTAACGGTATTGGTCAGGTAAAGCCCAATCACTACGCCGAAATCGCGAAGGCGATCTGGCGAAACAAAACGGAGCTCCCATTCGCCTACCGCATCCTGACCAGAGGCGTTTGCGATGGGTGCGCGCTCGGAACCACTGGAATTCGAGACTTCACTATGGAGGGCGTGCATCTATGCATGGTCAGGCTCGACCTGATGCGCCTGAACACAATGCCCGCGCTTGACGTCTCGCGCCTGAACGATGCGTGCAAGCTTGAACAGATGACCGCAGCGCAATTGCGTGAGCTCGGACGTCTGCCGTATCCGATGATTCGGCGTCAAGGAGACCTCGGTTTCACCCGAGTGAGCTGGGATCAAGCACTTGACGCAATCGCGACGCGTTTGACGGGGGCAGATCCACATCGAATCGCGTTTTATCTCACATCGCGCGGGGTCACGAACGAAGCCTACTACGTTGCGCAAAAAGCGGCCCGCTTCCTTGGCACTAACAATGTCGATAATTCGTCTCGCATCTGTCACGCACCCTCGACAGTCGCGCTGAAGGAGTCACTCGGCGTTTCGGCTTCGACCTGCTCGTACAAGGACTGGATTGGCACGGACCTTCTGGTTTTGTTCGGCAGCAACACTCCCAACAGCCAGCCGGTGACTATCAAGTACATCTATCATGCGAAGAAGCAAGGGACACGAGTCGCAGTCATCAATCCCTATCGCGAGCCGGGGCTCGAGCGATATTGGATACCTTCAGTGGTTGAGAGCGCGCTGTTCGGAACGCGAATCGCGGATGCTTTCTTTCAAGTTAACACCGGTGGAGACCAAGCATTTATCGCGGGTGTGATCAAACACTTAATCGAGCAGCGCGGAATCGATGAGACCTTCATCGCCACCAGGACGACCGGGTTCGATGACCTGAAAACGGCTCTGGAAGCCTACTCCTGGGAACTGCTTGAAGGAGCTTCGGGTTCGTCTCGCGAGGAGATGCGTCGCTTCGCCACGATGATCGCCGAGGCGAAGTCCGCGGTATTTGTCTGGTCGATGGGAATCACACAACACAAGGACGGCGTCGAGAACGTTCGAGCAATCGTAAATCTGGCACTGACACGCGGCTTCGTCGGCCGGGATAAATGCGGTTTGATGCCCATTCGCGGGCACTCCGGGGTGCAGGGCGGCGCCGAAGTGGGAGCCGTTCCAAATCAATTTCCCGGCGGCGTCGCGGTGGGCTCGAACGGCGCGAAGCGATTCTCCGAATTGTGGAACTTTGAGGTCCCGGAGTGGCCGGGGCTGAACGCAGTCCAAATGATCGACGCCGCACACAGCGGCGATCTCGACGTGCTCTATCAGATCGGCGGAAACTTTCTCGAGACCTTGCCGGAGCCCGGCTACGTGCGCGAGGCGGTGCGACGCATCCCGCTACGCATTCATCAGGATATCGTCCTCAGCCCGCAGATGATGGTCGAACCTGAAGACATCGTTGTACTGCTGCCCGCTCAAACACGCTATGAACAGCGTGGGGGCGGGACTGAAACATCCACCGAGCGCCGAATACTCTTCAGCCCCGAAATTGCCGGCAGGAGAGTCGGCGAATCATTGCCTGAATGGGAAATCCCGATGAGGATTGCGGAGCGCGCGCGACCAGAGCTCGCCGGCCTCATCCACTTCGACGATTCGGCGTCGATTCGAAATGAGATTGCGCGAGCGGTCCCGGCATACGAAGGCATCCAGAACCTACGCGAAGCAGGCGATCAGATCCAATGGGGCGGCGAACGTTTGTGTGAAGTTCGAAGCGCCGAGGGCGGGTTGGTCACTCAGTTTCCCACCCCAACCGCCCGCGCCGCCTTCGCTGTCATCCGGGTTGAGGAAGAGGCTCCGACCAAACAGTTGCGGCTTTCAACTCGCCGAGGCAAACAGTTCAATAGCATGGTTCATGAAAGCCGTGACCCTTTGACTGGCGCCAGCCGCGAAGACGTGTTGATGAATATCGACGACGCCGAGCGAATCGGAGTAACAAATGGCGACGAGGTCCTGGTTACGTCCTCGGCGGGCCAAATGCGAGGCCGTTGCTTGATCGCGCCGATCGCGCCAGGCAACGTACAAGTTCACTGGCCCGAAGGCAATATCTTGATCGAGCGCGGAGTATCGGACCCTAAATGTGGAATCCCGCACTTCAACACGGAGGTCGAGATAAAGCGGGCAACCTAACCTTGCGAGGACACGATGCGGCTGTTAATAGTGCTAATTCTGTTCGCAATCTTTTCCATCCCGATCGCGCCGGTAATCGCGCAGCAGAAGAGTTCAAAGCCAACATACGAGGTTTACGCAATCAGCTATGCAATCATTCCCGAGTTTCCGGTTGCATCGCTGGTAGCGGGGGCCGATCGGTCGCGAAAGCTCGATATTCAGATGATGGTCTGGCTGTTGAAGAGTTCAGACGGCAGGAACATCCTTGTCGATTCGGGTTTCTATCGCGACAAGTTTTTCAAACAGTGGGAGGTTAAGGACTTCGTCAAACCCTCGGAGGCAATCTCGCGAGTTGGACTCAAGCCCGAAGACATCACCGACCTGATCATTACTCACATGCACTGGGACCATGCCGACGGTATGGACCTTTTTCCAAGAGCACGCATCTGGATTCAACAAGACGAGTACGCCTACTACACAGGTGAGGCGTGGCAACCGGGCGGCTCCCACGGAGGCATCGACACGGAAGATATTCTGACGCTTGTAAGACTCAACATAGAAGGACGGGTGCGATTGGTAAAGGGCGACGACCAGGAACCGATCGACGGGATCAGGTTGTTCACCGGCGGGCGTCACACCTACGCTTCACAGTACGTAGCCGTGAGCCTCAAGTCAGGTATCGCGGTGATCGCGTCTGACAATCTCTATCTGTACGAGAACCTTGATAAGCGGGCTCCGATTGCGCAGACATTGGATGCCGATTCGAATCTGAGAGCGCAAGATCGGATGAAGCGGTTGGCGTCACATCCGAGACTCATTGTTCCGGGTCACGATCCGGCGGTGTTCACTCGCTTCCCTGCTCCAGGAAGTGGAGTGGCGAAGATCGAATAGGCTAGGCGACAGCGTCTGATCGAGTCTGCTTCAGTCGATTGTCTTCAGGAACTCGGCGGCTAGTCGATTGCTCTCTGCCACCGAAGCGCTCTCGCTGTGAGGACTGTGCCCGCCCCCCTCGATGATTGCCACACGCGCGTTGGGCAGTTGAGCGCGAACTTCGTCCATCTCTCCAGGCTCGGTGCGTGGATCGCGCGATCCGTGTAGAAACAGGGTTGGCACTCGAAGCCCGGACAGGTTGCCGTCATACAGATCATGCTTCTCGTGAGTGGCTTCATCGGCTATCCGCAACCAGGCGTATCCGTTAATCACGATCAACCTCCGCCAATAGTCTTCGCCATGGTCGCGCGCCAGCACCGCCGTAACCCGTTCAGCCAAAAGG